>NZ_CAKTYH010000052.1 GCF_934632265.1 uncultured Senegalimassilia sp. | reverse complement strand
TTTTATATATTCCTTGGCGGCGTGGGCGGTGGCGCGCTTGTGATGCTGTGCATTGTGGAAGGCCTACGCACGTTGAATAGCGCGCCCGCCTGCGTGCGGGCTATTCCTTCATGGCTCTTGGGCAGAGTGTGGGCGGTCTGCTTTTTGTTGCTTGCTTTAGGCATCGTGTGCCTCTCCGTTGATTTGGGGCGATTTGACAGATTGTTGATGCTGATCATTTCGCCCAGATTAACGCCGATTGCCGTTGGGGCGTATTGCTTGGCGGGGTCAGCTGTGCTTTCTTGCGCAGGAGCGGTATGCGAGAACTTCGATCGTGTTTCCATGGGCGTCGTAGCGACGCGTTTTTTTGCCGTCGCCGGGGTGTGCGTGGGCGGCGTGACAATCGCTTATACCGGTATTCTCCTGAGCATCATGGCATCGGTGGCGGCGTGGCAATCGCCGATGGTTCCGATTCTCTTCGTGCTTTCATCGCTTTCAGGTGGAATCGCGTTGTTCGTGGGATGCATTGCTTCTGCGGAACCGCACGAATCGTTTTATGCGTTTTTGGAAATCCCTCTTTCAATTGACCGCATTCTCATTTGCGCGGAAATCGTCACGCTTTGCGTATATGGTTTGTGGCTCGCGCATGATGCGCGTTGCGCTGATGCGTTGGAGGCTCTAATCGTTGGCGATTTGGCTCCGCTGTTTTGGGTGGTCGTATGCGCTATGGGACTTGCGATACCGTTGGCCATGGAGTGGCTTGCGGTCGACAAGAGCCATTGCTCTCTGCTTGTCTGGGTGGCGGCTGCATTGCTGATCGGCGCGTTAGCGCTGCGTTTTTGCATAGTGAGTTTTGCTGCCTACGACCCAGTGCAGGAGCTTGCCTCCGCCTCGATTTCATCGGGGTATAGCGGTCTTTCCATGGCAATGTGAGCGAGTTTCGAATAAATAGGGGTAAGCATTCGAAGGCATAAAAGAAGGAGCTTATGATGCGAGACAATTATGGGGGTAAAGCGAAAGGATATGGGTGCGCCAAGAAAGGCGCCGATGCGGATGAGCTTTCTCTGTCGGCGTCTCCATGCCCTACGGCGGTAGGGATGGGCTCGTCTGGCGATGCGGTGCCTCGCAGATCATCGCGCAATGGTGCGCTCATTTTCGGCATTGCGGTGTTCATCGTGTCTTTCTTTGCCGTTCTGGGATGTTCCTTTGCAATCTGGGGAGACGTTGATGCGATTGCCATAGTGGTGGCATTGATGGTGGCGACTCTCGCATGCTCGAGCCTTCATGTGGCGCTAAGCTGGGAGCGGGTGGTGATTTTGCGTTTGGGCAAAGTCAATCGCGTGGCAGGTCCCGGGGTGTATGCGACCATTCCCGTCATCGAGCACGGAACCATGCGCGTAGACCAACGAACTATGTGCACCACGTTTTATGCCGAGCGTACGTTAACTGCCGATTTGATACCCGTTTCGGTCGATGCGGTGCTGTATTGGATTGTTCGCGATGCCGAACAGGCCTGTACTGAAGTGGGGGATTACTATGTTGCCGTGACGTGCTTGGCTCAAACCGCCTTGCGTGAAGCGGTTGGGCGCAAAGCGGTGGCAGAGGTCGCCCTCGCGCGCAATGAGCTCGACATTGAAATCGAAGAGGATGTTGCGCGTATTTCTTCGGATTGGGGAATCGACATCATCGCGGTAAAAGTGCGCGATATCGTGATTCCTGAGGAGCTGCAGGAATCCATGTCGCTTGAGGCGCGTGCCGACCGAGAACGTAACGCCCGAATGACGGTTGCAAGTGTTGAGGCCGATTTGGCCGAAGCTCTTTCTGAGGCGGCGAAAATATATGCAGATTCGGAAAACGCAATGAAGTTGCGCACCATGCTCATGCAGTACGAGACGGTGAAAGAGTCCGGCGGCACCGTGGTGACGGTTCCCACAGCGGTAAGCGACGGTTTTGCGGAAGGGGTGCAGATAAGATGACAACTCAAAAGAATCCCCTCGATGGGTTTGAAATAGATTATTCCAGTGGTTTGCCTACATGGATCCAGATTAAGAATCGTATCTCCTATTTGATCGGTAAAGGCGAATTCGACGAGGGCGACAAGCTCCCTACGGTTCGCAAATTGGCTGTCGATCTTGATATCAGCTACAACACGGTAAATCGTGCCTATATCGATCTAGAGCGTGAGGGATATGTTTCTACGCGCAAGGGAAGGGGCACGTTTGTGGCGGCCCGGCATGCTGTTGGTTGCGAACGAGCAACCGATTCTCCTCTGGAGCTTTTGCTGGACGATTTGATTACTACGTGCACAAATGCGGGCATGACCGATGAGGACATCATCGCTCTTCTCGAAATGCGTCTGGCATACAGGAGGGGTTAGGCTGCATTCCCCTCGGTGCGCTGAGAGGAATCGAAGTTGCCAATGATTCCGAATGCCTGCGCGCTTTCAGGGGGAACTCCTATTTCCGCTGTTTCCAACGGGGCGGTTATACGTGAGGCCTCGTCCCTTCTGCGCTCTATAAATTTGGCACTGTTTTCTGGATTGTCGCAATTGTCACAATTGTCGCAATTGTGCGATTGATTATCGCAATACATTGTGACATAATGACAGGCAAGAAACCCGGCCAGGTTTATAGACTTCAATGCGCTGCGTGCAAGGAGAAGCAGCGCTCAACAGAAGGGGGAAACATGCCTAAAGAAACGAGTTCTTCTGGCACGCTTACTCGCAGGGGGTTCCTCAAGACAACTGCCCTTATGGCAGGTGCGGTTAGCGTGGGGGCTTCGGCAACATGCACGCTTACCGCCTTGGCCGAGGATTCCAATGCAAGCCAAAAGACCGATTCCAGCGATCAAGTGTATCGCTGCGTATGCCGTCCTAACTGCCAGGGCACGTGCTCGATGAATGTGCACGTGCGTGACGGCCACGTGGTAAAGACCTCTATGCATCCCGTGGATAATGCGCCGGAGTATAACCGCATCTGCTTGCGCGGTCTGGCCCATCCGTATCGCATCGCCGATTCGAATCGCTTGAAATACCCGATGCGTCGCGTTGAGGGAACGCCTCGCGGAGGTGACCAGTGGGAACGTATCTCGTGGAGTGAAGCTATCGATGAGATCACCACAAAATGGAAAGAGATCATCGACGAGTACGGTCCGCAGGCTATTACTTGGTGGAAAGCTTCGGGCAATTACGGCAATCTCGGCCACAGCATGTACACGCTGCTTTTCAATGGCATGAACGCGTCGAATATGACCTATGACGTCGACTTGGCCAATACCATGGGCATCAACCGCGTCATGGGCAATGCCGGCAACTGGGTCATGAACGATGTTGCGGATATGCCCAACGCGAAGCATGTATGGCTTTGGGGCAACAACACCACTGAAGCCCAGATTCACGACTGGCACTTCGTTGCCGACGCCAAAGAAGCCGGCGCCAAGCTCGTCGTCATCGATCCGACCTACACCAAGGTCGCGTCTAAAGCTGATATCTGGGTTCCCATTCGTCCTGGCACCGACGCCGTCCTTACCTTTGGAATCATGTATGTGCTCATCGAAGAGGGCTTGACCAATGTCCCGTTTATGAAAGAGCACACCTGCGCGCCTTTCTTGGTCCGCTCGGATAATGCTAAGTTCTTGCGCATGAGCGATTTTGGTGTGGAGCCCGTATATACGGGCATGAGCAAGCCCACTCGCGATCAGTGGTCCGGCGTCATGAGCGAGGCAGCTCCGCAATACGACGATCCTGCTGCCGTGCTCAATGCAAAAGGCGAGGTGGTTTCGGCAAACGACGAATCAGACCCCCTGCTTTCGGGAACGTATGACTTCAATGGGGTAAAATGCCGCACCGCGTATGATCTGCTTCTTGAGGAAGTAAAGCAGTGGACGCCTGAGAAGGCTGAGGAAGTTTGCGGAGTAAGCGCCGATACGATTCGCGAATTGGCGCATTTGGCGGCTGACGGCCCCAATTATCACCGTGTTGGCTTCGGTTCGAACATGTATTACAACGGCGTCCATTCTGCGCATGCGGGCGCTGCCATGACTGCGCTGACGGGTCAAATCGGATATAAGGGTGCAGGATACGGCGTTCCTTTCATCGGCGGCGTGGGCATATTCGATAGCAATCAGAGCTACGTTGCCGGCGCGTCTACTTCGCCCATCATGGATGTCCTTACGGCTCGCGAAGTATGCCGAACCGGAAAGTACAAAGGCAAAGATCACAAGATCAAGGCTGCCTACATTTATCAGTGGAATCCGCTTTGCACGAGCGTTCATACCAATGAGCTCAAGCATGACCTGATGGACAATCTCGACCTTATCGTGACGGCCGATACTACCTACAACGATACCGTGCGTTATTCCGATATCGTGCTGCCCGTATGCCATTGGTTCGAGTTTGAGGACATCATCAATTCCTCCACTTGGCGTCATGTGATGTACAGCGAGAAAGCGGTCGAGCCGCCCTTTGAATGCAAAAAAGACTCCGACATCGCAAGGCTATTGGCTGAGAAGATGGGTCTTGGACAGTATTTCACCCAAAGCGACGAAGAATTCCTGCGTGCAAGCCTCAACACTGACGCGGCGCGTAAACTGGGCGTTACGTTCGATTCGCTTAAAGAAAACGGCGTTATGAGGTACGACCCCGAGGGGACTTATCCCAACATTCCCTGGAAAGACCTGAAATTCAAAACGACTTCCAAGCGTATGGAGTTCTACGTGGAGAATCCCACCATGCGTCTTCAGCAGGGGCAGGAATTCGATCCCTCCACCGAGCATTTGCCGCACTTTATTCCTCCCAAGGAAGCGTGGCAGGACGATTCCAATGAGCTGTACAAGAAGTATCCGCTGATCTTGATGAGCGAAAGGCCTCGCTTCCGCGTGCACTCTCAATTCTTCGGCAACGAACTTCTTCGTGAGCTCGATCCTGAGCCTACGGTGAAGATGAACCAGATCGATGCCGATGCGCGCGAAATCAAGACCGGCGACTACGTTGAATGCTATAACGACCGAGGCCATTGCGTTGCTAAGGTGGTTATCAATAACGGCATCAGGCCAGGGACGTTGGTGTATCCCAAGAGCTGGCAGGCTAATCAGCACAAAGCTGGTTCTTGGTCAGAATTGGCTTCGTCTGACTTTGACCCCGTAGCGGTGAATCAGAACTATTTTGACAATCTGTGCGAGATGCGCAAGTGGGAAGAGTAGGTGCGAGTATGTCAGAGAAACACTACGCTATGGCCATCGATGTCACCCGATGCATCGGGTGCAGCACCTGCGCAATGGCATGCAAGGTTGAGAACAATCTTCCCCAAGGCATCTGGTGGAATCGCGTCATCACCGATGGCGGAGAAGAAAATGATGCACCTGCCGGCGAGTATCCTAGCTTGAAGATGAATCAGTACACGGTGTCGTGCCAGCATTGCGAAAACCCTGCATGCGCGAAAGTGTGCCCCGTGGGTGCCACGTATAAAGATGAGCAAACCGGTGTCGTCATACAAGATTCCGACAAATGCATCGGCTGTCGCATGTGCATGACTGCATGCCCCTACACGGGAGTGCGCTCATTCAACTGGGATGAGCCGGTGTATGCGCTCGATTATGCGATTGGCGATGTGGATGCTCCTTCCCACCAGAAGCATACGGTGGAAAAATGCACGTTCTGCCGCCATCGTCTTGAAAAGGGGCTTTTGCCGGCATGCGTTGACGTGTGCCCGGGCCGGGCTAGGATTTTCGGCGATTTGAACGATCCCGATTCCGAAATCTCAAAAGCACTTAAAACGAGGAACTATAAACAGCTCCTTGATGATCGCGGGACCAATCCTTCGCTCTTCTATCTCTTGTAGTTAAAGGAGAAAATAATGGCAGATAACGCATCGACGGCGCAAGTCGTCAACTCGACTGTTGCCAAAAACAGGGCCAATGTGCCGATCGCGCTCATTGCGGTTGCGGCGGTTTTGGCTGCTGTCGGAATCGCATTCTGGGTTTTGCAGAACGTCAATGGTCTGGGCGAGACCAATATGCGCAATTACACGCCGTGGGGATTGGGCATTGGCTGCTTCATGCTTTTTGTGGGCATTTCTGCCGGATCGCTGATCGTTGGTGTGGCGCCAAGCGCATTCGGCATTGAGGGATACGAGGGTATTCTCAAGCCCGCTGTGTGGGTGTCGCTTGCAAGCGGAATCGTTGCAGCGTGCTTTATTGTGTTTGACCTGGGGCAACCCTTGCGCGTGTTCGAGATGTTGGTGAGCGGGAACATTGCAAGTCCGCTTATGTGGGATATGATCGCCCTGGTGGTGTATTTCGCGCTTGAGATCGTGCTGTTTGTTGCGCTTGTACGAGGTGGTGCGGCACATGGGACGCTTGTACGAGGTCTCAGCATTGCGGCAATCGTTGCCGCTGTGGCGTTGCAGCTTGTGGAGGCGCTGATTTTCAGCGCATATTCCTCGCATGCGTATTGGCACACTGCGCTTATGGGTCCCTGGTTCGTGTCTTCCGCACTGCTGAGCGGCTCGGCTTTGATCGCGGCGGTGGCATACGCCTTCCGCGCGTTGAACATTATCGCCATTGATTCCAAAAAGCTCTCTCGTTTGGTGCAGATCATCGGGGTCTTTGCGCTGGTTGATTTGTTCATGCTTCTTGCCGACCTGGTTACGGCTGCTTATCCTGGAGGCTCCGATTCCCAGGTGGTCGGTTTGCTGATTCAGGGACCTATCGCTCCGTTTTTCTGGATGCAGGTTGTGTGCTATGTCGCTGTTGCCGTTATGGCTTTCGCGCCTAGCTTGCGCGCTAAGCAGCCGGCCGTGATGTGCGGCGCGATTTTGGCGCTCGTGGGCGTTCTGTGCAAGCGCATGCAGCTCCTGCTCGGCGGTTTTCAGGTTCCTAATTTCTCCGAAGCTGACCTTTTGACTCAGTATGCTCTGCCAAATTGGTCCAATGGCATGCTGCAGGCGTACGGCTCGCTTGTCTACCTGCCTTCCGCATCCGAGGTTATTTTTGCGATCGGGACAATTGGCATTGGCTTGCTGGTGTTTTTTGTCGGTATGCGTTTTGTAGACTTGGGTAATCAAGGGTAACGAGTGAGATAAGGTGGGCGCGCAATCCGTATATGCCGTATAGGCGTCGGGTTGCGCGCCTTATTGAAAGAGGGACATGGTCATGGACGCTTCTCAGGACATATGGAAAGCAAGAGCGGCTGCGTGTGAGTTGGTGGCGCTATCGTTTCGCTATCCCGACGAACAACTGGTGAACGTTGTTGCGAGTGGGGAATGGAGTGCTGCAGCAAACGAGATTCTGGTGGCTTTGGGTGTTGAATCATGCAGCCAGCAGGATGGGCTCGATGTTTGCGATGCTAAGAGCAACGATTTGCACGCGCTGCGTCAAGAAGCCACTCGCTTGTTTATTGGGGTACCTAAAGCAGCAGCGTCGCCTTATGAGGGAATATGGCGTGCTGAACAAGATGGCGTAGAGCCTCTTTTGTTCGTGAATCCCCATACTGAGAAAGTCGCTCGTTTTTGTCATTCTTGCGGGCTTGCCGGTGCAAGCGACGCAAATGAGCCTCTTGACCATGTGTGCGCCGAATTTGAGCTTCTACAATATCTTGCATTGGTTGCAGGTGGGTTGTCCGCGGCGCCCGATGGGGTAGATTTTCCCGGCGGATCGGCCGAAGCTGCGTTTGATTCCTTTGTGGTGTGTCATCTTCTGCTGTGGATCGATGATTTTTGTGCTGCCGTGGATGAGCATGCTGTCAGCCCGTTTTATAAGAAAGCGGCAGAGTTTGCGCGTCTGGTTGCGCGATCCTTTACTCCTCAGCATTAGTCTCTTCCAGCTTTTATTTCCTGGGGAGAGTTTGAATTTCGCTTCAATTACCGTGTCGTCTAAAACAAAGCGGAGGAGAGTGCATCTCCTCCGCTTTTTGCTGTGAATTTTGATTTGCGCGAATGGCGCAGTTGAAGTCGCATTCCTGGGCGGTTTCGCGGATTTTGGCCCTCGTTTTTGCTTTGAAATCGCGCTTCTGGATGGTTTTCGCGCGTCGTTTTTGCATTCGCCAAATAGGCCGCAAGAAAACCCCTGGTCAGGAAAATCCCATAAACGTGCTCATAATGTTGCGGCCTGCAAAACCGCCCAGAAGTAGCAGGGGCATGGTCGGGCGCGAACCCGCTGCGTCCACGCGAAAGACGCCAGGCGGCTGTGCGACATTCCGCCTGTTCGTCTTCGCCACCGAATCGTTACCGTGAGCGTTGCGATTTCTCCGGTAAACGGCTCGCGACCGCGGTACACTAGCAGCAGCTGTAACGGTGCGGGCTTCGCCAGGGGAAACCGCTAGCCCGCTCATGTAAAGGGGGTGCCGCCATGGCGGTCAATCGTTTCGTGCTCAACAACATCTCGTATCACGGCGCCGGTGCGATCGGGGAGATTCCCGGCGAGATCACGCGCCGCGGCTTCGCGAAGGCGTTCGTGTGCTCCGACCCTGACCTGGTGAGATTCGGCGTCACGGGCAAAGTGACGGCCAAGCTCGACGAGGCCGGCATCCCGTGGGAGCTCTACGACCAGATCAAACCCAACCCCACCATCAAGAACGTGCAGGACGGCGTGGCGGCGTTCAAGGCCTCCGGCGCCGACATGATCGTGGCGGTCGGCGGCGGCTCGGCCATGGACACGGCCAAGGGCATCGGCATCATCGCGGAGAACCCCGAGTTCGACGACGTGGTCTCGCTCGAGGGCGTCGCGCCCACGAAGAACCACGCCACGTTCACCATCGCCGTCCCCACCACGGCGGGCACGGCGGCCGAGGTCACCATCAACTATGTGATCACCGACCCGGAGAAGGTGCGCAAGTTCGTGTGCGTCGACGTCAACGACATCCCCGACGTGGCGGTGGTCGACCCCGACATGATGGCCAGCATGCCGGCGGGCCTGACTGCGGCCACGGGCATGGACGCGCTCACGCACGCCATCGAGGGCTACACCACGAAGGGCGCTTGGGAGCTGTCCGACATGTTCCATCTGAAGGCCATCGAGCTAATCTCGAAGAACCTGCGCGCGGCGTACGCCGAGGCGAAGTCGGGCGAGCCGGGCGCCGGCCGCGAGGGCATGGCGCTTGGCCAGCACGTCGCCGGCATGGGCTTCTCCAACGTAGGTCTGGGCATCGACCACGCCATGGCCCACACGCTGTCGGCGCACTACGACACGCCGCACGGCGTGGCGTGCGCCATGCTGCTACCGGTGGCCATGGAGTTCAACAAGCCGGTGTGTGCCGAGCGCCTGGTCGATGTGGCGCGTGCCATGGGCGTCGACGTTGCGGGCATGAGCGCGGAAGAGGCCGCCGATGCGGCGATCGCCGCCGTGCGCCAGCTGTCCGCCGACGTGGAGATCCCGCATACCTGCAACGGTTTGGTGGCGGAAGACCTCGAGCAGCTGGCAACCGACGCTATGGCCGACGCTTGCTTCCCGGGCAATCCCCGCGAAGCCGATCACGCCCAGGTGGTCGACCTGTTCCGCAAGGTCATGGCATAAGGTCGTCTGCGCAGGCCCCGAGCCAAGGCTCGGGGCCTTTTGGGTCAGGCCTCGCGAACGCTTCCGCCATTTTGTTCGCATGGGGAGTGTGGCGCATCGCCGTGAGCGCGTCTTCGTCTCCCGATTGCGTCTCCCGTTCATGTTACCTGGCGCAAGGCGCGGCGTTATCGGGCTATCTGCGGTGTTCGTGGCCAAAAATGTGAGAGATGCGCAATCGCGGGAGGGTCCGATTGGGTATCTGGGCATAGTTGGGCAGCAAATGCGGGTTTCGAGATGGGTTTGGCCGCATCAGTAGCCGGATTCGGCCCCGATTCGCGTCTCATCAGCGCAACGCTCGGTTTTTTGTCCGCCTTGCGATTCTTTGCCAAGCCAACGTCCTCGAAAGGTTGCGTTCATTGGGGCAGCCGATAGCCCGTTGTTTCGCGAAGTCGACCGCGCTCATGTGGTCGGCCTGTTCCGCAAGGTCATGGCAGGGAATCGTCCGCGCCGGCCCCGAGCCGAGGCGCAGGCCCCGAGACGATGCTTGGTGTAAGACTAGAATGGCTGCGATAAAGGCATAACCTACTAGGGGTTGGTCCCGGATGAGCTTCGTGACCAACCCCTTTTTGTTTGTTAACGATTCTCTTGTGGGCCGCATATGCATCCTGGCGACCTTGGGCGAGCCAAAGCCGGGCCTCGGCTAGGCCTCGAACGGGTTGCCTTCGCCTTCGGGTTTCTGCTGGGCGGCTTGCGCTGCGAGGATGTCCGGGAGGATCGAGGAGGAACCTTCGAAGCCTGACGGGAGCAGGATGGTCGAGGCCTTGCCGGATTCGGCGAACGACCCCATCATCTCCACCCACTGGGTGTACGTGAACAGGTCGTTCGCCTCCTTGGCGGATACGCCCGAGGACTTGATCACGTCAAGCGATGCGGCGATGCCGTCGGCGATGGCCTTGCGCTGGTTCGCGATGCCGATGCCCGTCTGCTCCATGGCCTCGGCCTGGGCGCGCGCGGCTACGACGGTCTTGGTGCGCTCGGCCTCGGCAAGCGCCTTCGCCGCCTCCTGGTCGCGCTGCGCGGAGTTGATCGCGTTCATCGAACGCTCGACGTCCTTTGGCAGCTCGATGTCGGTGATGAGCGTGGTGATGATGTCGTAGCCGTAGCCCGCCATGAGCTCCGTCACGGAATCCTTGACGTTTTGCGCAATGAGGTCTTTGTTGTCGAACACCTCGTCGAGCGTGTAGCCGGGGATGGCCGAGCGCAGCGCGTCGGCGATGTAGCTTTCCATCTGGTCGATGGGGTTGCTTAGGATGTAGTAGCTGCGGTAAACGCCCGACTGCTCGACGGTCTGGGCGGGCATTTGGTCGACGCGGAACTGGACCGAGACCGCCGTGCCGATGGTCACGTTGTCCTTGGTCTTGCCGTTGAGCGAGTAGCGCGCCTCCTGCGTGCGCAGGTTGACCTCGGCGGCGCGGCGCTCGATGATCGGAATCAGGAAGTGAAGGCCTGGCTGCACGATGCGGTTGAACTTGCCGAGACGCTCGATGATGGACGCTTCCTGCTGTCGCACGACGAACAGCATCGGCGAGCCGGCGACGGCGGACCCGACGGCCGCGATGATGAACAGGATAAGCAGGGTAAGAATGATCATGGCGCTTCCTTTCTGCTGGGATGAGCTGATTCTACCGGATAGCGGAAGCCTGCAACGTAAAATCTCGCGCACGCCCCGTCCGCGAATGCATTGGGCGCGAGAGGTGGGTGGGACTCTTCCGTCGTGAAACCGCGGGGCGGTCAGGGACGAGGCGCGCAGGCGGGCGGGGTGGGGACGTGTGCTGTCCGCTGCGAAGCCCGTGAGGCAGCAAGGAGTTGACGCGCGCTTTTTCGCGAACTTGCAGGGTGGCCAGGGGCGCGTGGGGCGTTGTCGTGCGACTTCGCCGCGAATCCGCAGGTGGCAAAGGGTTGGCGGGGCGATGGCGCGCTGTCGATTCGGCAACGCACGCTACCGCATTCCCGGAATCAGTCGACTATGACATGCTTTGCCGGCTCATGGCGCCCTTGAGCATGCCTATATCGGTGCCGCTCGCCCCTCTTGGCAGCAGATAGCTGATACGTCTGCGTTTGCTGGCGACCTTCCGAGTAGACTCGCTGCGCATAGCGGCGTTTTCCCAGGTCAAGAGCTCGCGTGTTTTTCGGCTACTTCGACCATTCCGCCTCGAACGCAGACGTATCGACGTTTAGCGTCCCAAGGTGCGGAAGAGTTGGTTCCAGGGTCGGAGCACTTCGCTGCGCAGCTCGATCGCTCGCTTGCGTTGGGCAGCGGTTTTCGGTGCAAGCTTGCGCCCGCGCATGGATGCTATGGTACGTGAGAGCGCATCGAATCGTTCTTGGTGGTTGACCTGGGAAAACGTTACGGGTAAGACATCGATTCCCATACACCGCAAAGCGGCAGTCCTATCGGAGTCGGACAGAAACGAGGCCTCCCGGTCGTGCGCCATCGCGCTTTGGCATTCCAGGTCAAGGCCCTCTTCCCAATATAGGTCGCAGTAGCAATGCTCGCGCTGCGCGAGCATCTGGGCATCTGCGGATAAGGCTATCTTCTTGTTCAGGGTCAAACCGTCGTGCCCCTCGCCGCCGAGGCGTCGGGGCAATCCCAGCAGCATGCTTGCTTGGACTTCGAACGGCGAGGCGGCGTTCGGCAAGACCAGCTGCGCGGCCCGGAGCAGGCGCTTTCTTCCGCGTTGGGACTCGCAGGCTGCCGCCAGCGTTTCCAGGTCATCGGGCGACAGCGAAGGCGGCCGAGACCACAAGCCGGTCAAAACCTGATGCTGATCGACGAAGGGCTTCCATCCTCCTATAGCAGGGAGTTGTTTGTTGCGCTCCATGGTCTGCAACGTTTTGAGCAGCGCCGCAGGAGGCTCGTATATCGCGAAGCTTCCGCAAAGCTCGGCGGCGAGCATGATGGTCGTGGCAAGGCTTGCTCGCGCGGCGATTTGCAGAAGCGCAAACGCCGGAGTAGCGACATGAACGCTTTCGGCGATTTGAACGGTGGCGCCAAAGGGGAGGCTGCGGCTCCAAACGCGCGGATGCACGATGCCCGACGCGTGGCATCCGCTTCGATCGCGAACAAGGATATCCACGCATTGCTGGTTGCTGGCGATAAGCAAGGGGGCGATTTCGCGTAACCGTCTTGCGGCTTTGCCGGTGCCGCTTGGCAAGGCGCCGCTTGCCCAAGGGGACTGCTCTTCGGATAGCGCACGCAGGGCGCTAGCGCCGGCTTCCGCCATGGAGGTGGTGCCGAGGGGCGCCGGCTCGGAAGAGCTCGCGCCGGCGTTGAGCAGCATGTGCACGATCGGAGGGATTCTCCAGTACTCGAATGCAGATATGTCGCAGATGATAGTTTCCATTCGCATACCGTAACACGCTTTGACCTGGTGTTATATGAGAGATTCTGCCTTACGGGGATTCCGGTCAGGGGTCTTATCTGCGGTCCGAAAACCTTGCAAGGTTTTCGGATGACTCCTCGTC
>NZ_CAKTYH010000051.1 GCF_934632265.1 uncultured Senegalimassilia sp. | reverse complement strand
CGCATGGTGCGGCGGATTGGCAAGGTTGCGAAAGGCCGGGCGTCGAAAACCGCGCCCGCGCTAGCTACATCGCGCCAGCAAGGCCACGGCCGTGGCGGATATGCCCTCTTGACGGCCGTCGAAGCCCAAGTGCTCCGTGGTGGTGGCCTTCACGCCGACGTTGTCGACCGCGATGCCCATGGCAGCCGCCAGGTTCTCGCGCATCTGCTGGCGATGCGGCGCCATCTTCGGTGCCTGAGCTGCGATGACGCTATCGATATCGATAATCTGGTAGCCCTCTTCGCGCACCTTTGCCGCCACGGCAGCAAGCAGCTTCATGGAATCGGCCCCCTCCCATTCAGGATCGGTGTCGGGGAAGAGCTTGCCGATATCGCCGCCGCGGATGGCGCCGAGCAGCGCATCTGCCACGGCATGCGCCAGCACATCGGCATCGGAGTGGCCGAGCAGGCCCAAGGTGTGCGGGATATCGACACCGCCGATGATGAGTTTGCGGCCCTCGACCAGCTTATGCACGTCAAAGCCCTGCCCTATGCGCAGGGCGCTGAATTCCAGGCTCATTGCTCCTGCTCGCCTTTCTGCTTGAGATAACGCTCGCGCACGGCGGCCACGAGCATGAGGTAATCTTCCGGCACGGTGAGCTTGATGTTGTCGCGCTTGCCCTCCACCACAAGGACGCGGCCGCCGAGACGCTCGATCAGCGAGCTGTCGTCGGTGCCGACGAAGCCGTCGGAAAGCGCCGAGGCGTGCGCGCGGCGATAGATGCCCGCGCGGAAGACCTGCGGGGTTTGCGCGTTCCAGAACACGCTGCGATCGGGCGTGCCGACGATAACGCCGTTCTCCACCACCTTGAGCGTGTCGATGGCGGGATGGGCCACCACCGCGCCGTCGGCGTCGATGTTGCCCTTGAGCGTGGCGATGGTATGGGCGATAAGATCGGGCGAGATGAGCGGGCGCGCGCCGTCGTGCATGACGACGTACTCGAACTCCTCGGGCACCAGCTCAAGCCCCGAAAACGCCGACTCCTGACGCGTGGAGCCCGCCGGGGCAACCACGATGGGCGTGGCGAACGGGAAGGGGTCGACGGCCTTGCTCAGGTATTCCGCCTGACGCTCGGCCGGGCAGACGATGACGATGAGGCCGATATCGCCCACGGCGTCGAAGGCCTCGGCCGACCAGGTGAGGATCGGCTTGCCGCCGATTTCCACCAGCTGCTTGCCGCCCTCCTTGCCGAAACGCTCGCCCGTGCCGCCGGCCAAGATGATGGCCGCCGTCTTCGGGTTCTTGTCGACCTTGCCCTCGAGGCCTGCCATGGATTGCGCGAGCGCATCGATGTCGAGCGCCGTGGCCAGATCGGCTGCGGCGAGCACCGAGGACGAGAACACCGGGTCAACGGTCTTGGGCATGGTTTCCTCTTTCCGTCGAAAACAAATGAGGCGGCCCCTTTCGGGACCGCCTTCCATTCTAAAGCAACTGCCGCGTTTTCGCAGGCACGCTACGCGCTGCATGAAAAAAGAGCGCGTGGCAGGCGTGCCTGCCGGCCCAAGCAAAGCGCAGCGGAAGCGGCCTGGCCTTAGTCCGCGGCACCGCCGCTTGCCGATCCGCCCGAGCCGGAGACGCCGGCATGGCCCAGGTCGAAGTTGGTGAGCAGAAGCTCGGCATCGCGCGCGATGTTATCGTGCTTGCGCGGCGCGGGGATGGAACCCGTTCCGGGAACGAACGCAAGGCTCTCGCCGTCCTCGGAAACGTTTGCCTGGATGACCGAACCGGACGTCCACTTGCCCTCAAGCAGCTCTTCGGACAGCGGATCTTCCAGCAGGCGCTGGATGGCGCGGCGCAGCGGGCGGGCGCCATAGGCGGCATCGGTGCCTTCCTTCGCGATGAGCTTGTAGGCGTCATCGGTAAGATTGATGGTCATGTTCTGGGCGATCAGGCGCTCGCGCAGGTCGGCCACCATGAGCTTGGCGATCTCGACGATCTGCTCCTGCGTCAAGGACTTGAACACGATGATCTCATCGATGCGGTTCAAGAACTCGGGCCTGAACAGCTTCTTCACCTCGCCCATGACGCGGGACTTGATCTCCTTGTCGGAAAGCCCGGCCTTGCCCTCGGGGCTGAAGCCGAGCGTGGTGGGCGCGGAGATCTCGCGGGCGCCGACGTTGGACGTCATGATGATGACCGTGTTGCGGAAATCCACCGTGCGGCCCTGGGCGTCGGTCAGACGGCCTTCCTCCAAGATCTGCAGCAGGATGTTGAACACGTCCGGGTGCGCCTTCTCGATCTCGTCGAACAGCACCACCGAATACGGGCGCTGACGCACGGCCTTGGTGAGCTGGCCGCCCTCGTCGAAGCCCACGTAGCCCGGAGGCGAGCCGACCAGGCGGCTGACGGAGTGCTTCTCCATATACTCGGACATGTCGAAGCTGATGAGCGCGTCCTCGGAGCTGAACAGGAACTCGGCGAGCGCCTTGGACAGCTCGGTCTTGCCCACGCCCGACGGGCCCAGGAAGATGAAGCTGCCGGCAGGGCGCTTGGGGTCCTTCAAGCCGGCACGGCTGCGGCGGATGGCCTTCGACAGCGCGGTGACGGCCTCTTCCTGGCCGATGACGCGCTCGTGCAGCACGCCCTCCATGCGCAGCAGCTTCTCGGTTTCGGCCTCGGTGAGGTTGGATACGGGCACGCCGGTGGTCATGGAGACGACGTCGGCGATGTCCTGCGCGGTTACCTGATGCACCGATTTCTGGGAATCCTCGGCCCACTTCTTCTCGGCCGCGGCGCGCTCGCCTTTGACAGCGGACTCCTGGTCGCGCAGCTTGGCGGCGCGCTCGAAGTCCTGCTCGGCGATGGCCTTGTCCTTATCGGAGCGGATCTGGCGCAGCTTATCGTCCATCTCGCGCAGCTCGTCGGGCAGGGTCATGTTGCGGATGCGCATGCGGGCGCCGGCCTCGTCCATGACGTCGATGGCCTTATCGGGCAAGAAGCGGTCCTGGATATAGCGATCGGACAGCGTGACAGCTGCCTGAAGCGCCTCATCGGTGAAATGCACCTGATGATGCGCCTCGTAGCGGTCGCGCAGGCCCTCCATGATGCGAAGCGCCTGCTCCTCGTTGGGCTCGCCGACGGTGATGGGCTGGAAGCGGCGCTCGAGGGCGCTGTCCTTCTCCAGGTGCTTGCGATATTCGTCGATGGTGGTGGCGCCGATGACCTGGATCTCGCCGCGCGACAGCGGCGGCTTGAGGATGGCGGCGGCGTCAATGGAGCCCTCTGCCGAGCCGGCGCCGATAAGCGTGTGCATCTCGTCGATGAACAAGATGATGTCGCCGGCGTCCTTGACCTCCTTGATGCATTTCTTCAAGCGGTCCTCGAACTCGCCGCGATACTTGCTGCCGGCCACAAGGGCGGACACGTCAAGCGTGAGCAGGCGCTTGCCGCGCAGGATGTCGGGAACCTGGTTGGACACGATGAGCTGCGCCAAGCCCTCGGCGACGGCGGTCTTGCCGACGCCGGGCTCGCCGATGAGCAGCGGGTTGTTCTTCTGGCGGCGGGAGAGGATCTGCATGACGCGCTCGATCTCGCCGGCGCGGCCGATGACCGGGTCGAGCTTGCCGTCGCGCGCCTTCTGCGTAAGGTCGGTGCCGAACTCCTTCAGCGCACTGTCGGGCACGGTGCCGGCCGCCTCGAAGGGGTTGCGGCCCGCGTACACGGGGCTTTGGCCCACCAGATCGTTGAGCGCGGTGCGCACATCGTCGCCCTTCACGCCCAGGCGCGAAAGCACGTCGAGCGCCGTGCCCTCGTTCTCACGCACGATGCCGAGCAGCAGGTGCTCGGTGGAGATGTAGCTCTGCCCCATCTGCATAGCCTCGCGCAGGCTGTTCTCGAGCACGCGCTTGACGCGCGGGGTGAACGAAAGGTGGCCGGACACGTCGGTGCCCTCGTCGATGGAGGCCACCTCGCGGATGCCCTTCACCACGGCGTCGTAGGCCACCCCCAGGCGCTCAAGGGCCTGGGCGGCAAGGCCGTCCTTTTCCTGGATGAGGCCCAGCAGGATATGCTCGGTGCCCACATAGGGCTGATGCAGGGCGCGTGCCTCGTCCTGGGCCAAGACGAGCACCTTGCGCGCCTTGTCCGTGAACTTCTCAAATGACATGAAGCCTCGATTCTCGCGGCATATGATTATGGTCTCGGTTGTTCATGTTAGCACTCCCGTCAATGGACTGCTAAGCCGTTTACGTATCGTATACATAATAAGGTAGCCCGGAGCCGCACAGCGCCCGGTGCCTCTGCTACGTGCAATCCGCACACACCGGAAGCGCCTTTAGACCTCTTTTGCCCCTTTTCACCCGGATTTCGCAAGCGGTTCTTCACGAAAGGTCGACAAGCGCGCAAGCGCAGCGCCTTGACCGCCGCACACGCTTATACTGATAGCGAAACGCGCAACAGCGCAGCCCATCCCCCTTCAACCGACAGGACCGCATGAACAGGCACACCGTACGTTACGCCCTTATCCTTGTCGCCGCCCTTGCCGTGGCGGCGCTTGCCGTCGCCCGATTCGACGGCCTCTGCTCCATCTTCTCAACCGTCTGGTCAGCCCTTGAGCCCTTGGCCATCGGCGCGGTGCTGGCATACCTGCTCAACTTCATAGCGGCGGCGCTCGAGTCCCGGTGGTTTCCGCGCTCGAACAGCGAGCTTGCGGCGAAAACACGGCGCCCCATCTGCGTCATCTTGGCCATCGCCGCCGTTACCTTGGCGCTTGCGGCGCTGGCCACGTTCGTGGGCGGCGAGTTCAAATCCGTGGGCGCCGCCATCATCACCGGCATATCGGAGGCCGCGGCCATGGCATCGCAGGCCATCGCGAACCTTCCCGGTGCGCAGGCCATCCCCCTTCTGGACGATGCAACCTGGAACTCCATCGGGCAAAAGGCCCTAGATGCCATGGGCGGAACCGATCAGGCGCTGCGCATCGTGGCGCAGACCAGCGGCGAGGTGGCGCATCTGACGCTTTCGATCTTGCTGGGCATGGTGTTCGCGCTGTACCTGCTGCTTGACAAGGACCGCGTGCACGCCGGCGCTATGCGCGCGGCCAGCTTCATCCCCGGCGAGGACCTGCGCCGCCGCGTGCTGCACGCGTGCGCCATCACCAACGACTGCTTCTCGCGCTTCATCCGCGGGCAATGCATCGAGGCCGTCATCTTGGGCGCCCTGTGCGCCATCGGCGGCACCATCCTGCAGTTCCCCTACGCTGCCTCCATCGGCCTTATCGTGGGCGTGTCGTCGCTCATCCCGTTCGCCGGCGCGTGGATCGGCGGCATCATGGGCGCTGCGATGATCCTGTCGCAAGACCCCATGCAGTCCCTGCAGTTCATCGTGTTTTTGGTGGTCCTCCAGCAAATCGAGGGGCACCTTATCTATCCGAACGTGGTGGGGCAATCGGTGGGCCTGCCGAGCATCTGGGTGTTCGTGGCCGTGATCGCCGGCGGGTCGCTGTTCGGCCTTCTGGGCGTGCTTCTGGGCGTGCCGGTCATCTCGACGGTGCGAACGCTTGCCATGGAGCATTTCGCGCAGGTGGACGCCGAAAAAGATGGCGAAGAGAAAGGCGACGCGGCCATTCAACCCGCAACGACGGCATAACGCCATCCGCAACGGGACGATTTCCGTATGCGATGCCCAACTACAGCTCCGAACGTAAGAAGGTCCGCCTGGATTAACCCAGGCGGACCTTCTTGCAATCACGGTATAAGATGCGCCGCTTAGTACAGCTTGGCGCCTGCCGGGATGCGGTCGGAGACCATGAGCAGGTTCAGACGTTCCTCGGTGGTGTCGTCGTCGATCTTCTCCTGGTGCACGGCCGACAGCAGCATGCCGCAGGAGGCGATGCCCATCATCTTGCGCGGCGGCAGGTTGGTGATGGCGACGAGCGTGCGGCCTACCAGCTCCTCCGGCTCGTAGTACGCATGGATGCCGGACAGGATGGTGCGGTCGGTGCCGGTGCCGTCATCGAGCGTGAACTGCAGCAGCTTCTTGCTCTTCGGCACGGCTACGCACTCCTTGACCTTCACGGCGCGGAAGTCGGACTTGCTGAACGTGTCGAAGTCCACCTCGTCGGCGAACAGCGGCTCGACGACCACCTTGGAGAAGTCGATGGGCTCCTCAGCGGGCTGCTCGGCCGGGGCAGCCGGGCGTGCGGCGGGCTTGGCGCCGGCAGGGGCCTCATCTCGCATATGCGGGAACAGCAGCACGTCGCGGATGGTGGGCGAATCGGTGAGCAGCATGGTCAGGCGGTCGATGCCGATGCCCACGCCGCCTGCCGGAGGCATGCCGTACTCGAGGGCGCGGATGTAGTCGGCGTCGTAACCCATGGCCTCGTCGTCGCCCATATCCTTGGCCTCGACCTGGGCGCGGAAGCGCTCGGCCTGGTCGACCGGGTCGTTGAGCTCGTTGAAGGCGTTGGCGTACTCGTGGCCGCAGATGAACAGCTCGAAGCGCTCGGTGAGCTCGGGATTGTTCGGCAGCTTCTTGGCCAGCGGGGAGATCTCCAGCGGATGTTCGGTGACGAACACGGGCTGGATGAGCTTCTCCTCGGCCACGGCCTCGAAGATCTCGGAGATGAGCTTGCCCTTGCCCCATGCGTCCTCGGCGTGGCCGCCGTTGCTCTCCAGGATGGCCACCAGGTCCTCGCGGCTGCGGTCGAAGGAAACCTCTTCGCCGGCGTAGCGCGTTGCCAAGCCGCACATGGTCTCGCGCGGCCACTGGCCGGACAGGTCGATGTCGACGCCCTGGTAGCTGACCTTGAGCGTGCCGCAAGCAGCTTCGGCGGCTGCCTTGATGAAGCCCTCGGTGAGGTCCATCATGCCGTTGAGGTCGGAGAAAGCCTGATACGCCTCCATGGTGGTGAACTCGGGGTTGTGGTACGGGTCCATGCCCTCGTTGCGGAACTGACGGCCGATCTCGAACACCTTCTCGAAACCGCCTACGAGCAGGCGCTTGAGCGGCAGCTCGGTGGCGATGCGCAGGAAGTAGTCGCGGTCGAGCGCGTTGAAGTGCGTGACGAACGGCTTTGCATTAGCGCCGCCCAGGATGGGATGCAGAAACGGCGTTTCCACCTCGTAGAAGCCCTGGTCCTCCATATAGCGGCGGATGGCGGCCACGATCTTGAAGCGCTTCTCGAAGACCTGCTTGACCTCGGGGTTCATGACCAGGTCGACGTAGCGCTGGCGGTAACGCGTCTCCTTGTCCGCCAGGCCGTGGAACTTCTCGGGCAGCGGGCGGATGGATTTGCTGAGCAGCTCGAAGGACGAGACGGCAACGGACAGCTGGCCGCGGCGCGTGCGCATCATAGCGCCCTCGACGCCGATCCAGTCGCCCACATCAAGGTCCTTCAGGCGGCCGAAGGCCTCTTCGCCCAGCTCGTTGATGCGGCAGAACAGCTGCATGTCGCCCGTGGCGTCGCGCAGGCCCAGAAAGGCGATCTTGCCCTGAACGCGCTTGGACATGATGCGGCCGGCGACCTTGACCAGGTCCTCGGTGGAATCCCCGTCCTCAAGGTGCGCGTAGAGCTGCTCGAGCTCGGCCAGATGGTGGCTGTAGCCGAACGCATGGCCATAGGGGTTCTGGCCCGCATCGAGCATGGCCTGGCGCTTGGCCTTGCGCACCTCGATGGGGTCGTCTTCGATAACTTCAGGGGTATTGCTCATGGGAAAGCCCTTCTAAAACACAGGGATTTGGTTGAGTCGGTAAAGGCGGCTGCGATGCGCCTGGTTCGGCCGAAGCAAGCGGGCATAGGCCTAAAGGGCCATGCGCGCGGAATCGAAAGCAAAGGCGATGTGCCGCAGCCAGCCGAAAACGTCAAGCGGTTTCGCTTGCCGACAGGCAAGCGAAACCTGCTGATTAATGCTCGATGTTGACGATCTTCATCTTGATGACGCGGCCGGTAGGACCGGTGGTCTCGATCTCGTCGCCCTTCTTGTGGGCCAGCAGCGCGGCGCCCACCGGGGACTCGTTGGAGATCTTGCCGGCGTGGCTGTCGGCCTCGGCAGCGCCCACGATGGTGAACACACGCTCACGGCCGCCCATGTCGACGGTGACGGTGGAGCCGATGTGCACGGAGTTGGAGCGCTTCGGGGTTGCCACGACGGTGGCCTCGCCCAGGATGCGGGTGATCTCGGCGATGCGCGCCTCGAGCATGCCCTGCTCGTTTTTCGCGTCGTCGTACTCGGAGTTCTCGGAGATGTCGCCGAACTCGCGCGCAACCTTGATGCGCTCGCCCACCTCGGCGCGCTTCTCGGTTTCCAGATAGTGCAGCTCCTCTTCGAGCTGCTGCTTGCCCTCGGGGGTAAGGATGTAGTTGTCAGCCATGTCGTTCACCTATCTATACGAAAAAAGCGGTATGCGCCGGACCGCAGCCCGTTGCGCATACCGCGTACCAACCTTGTGAAGCTGCGATCTACTCGCTCTTCTTGCGGGCAGCGGTGGTCTTCTTCTTGGCGGCGTCCTCGTCGTCGTCCTCGACCTCGACCTCGTCGGCCTCTTCCTCGGCCTTCTTGGAATCGCCCATGCCCTCGCGCAGGTTCTTCACGGTCTTGCCCAGGGCGCTACCGAGTTTTGGCAGATTCTTCGGGCCGAAGATAAGCAGAATCACCACGAGGATGATTAGAAGCTCAGGCACGCCCATTCCCAGAAATTTCATGTGTCCTCCAAGTACTCGTCCCAGCCCGGGCATCGGGCTGTGATATGCAACGCCGCGTACTTTAACATAACCGCAGCTTGCCGACGCACCTTCGATGAAAAGCACACGCGCTTGCGCGGCACCCCAACGGATATGCACGGCTGCACGAAAAAGGCCCGGTGCGAACACCGAGCCTTGACCATGCAATGGTCGGGATGACAGGATTTGAACCTGCGGCCTCTGCGTCCCGAACGCAGCGCTCTACCAAGCTGAGCCACATCCCGATTGCCGCTTTCGCAGCGGGGAATATATTAGCATAACCATCCGGCATCTGCGACGACTTTTTTCGAAATTTGTCGCAGAGGATGCGCCTATCGCTTGAAACTCGACAGGATTCCCGGTCTGGCCTGGGGTTTCGGCAGATAGATGAAACGCGGCTCGAAGTCGAACAGCTCAGCCGTGGACACCTCCGGGCTTACCGTGATGCACTTCTTCATGCACGCATCCACGCACAGGCCGCACTGCGCGCACTCGGCGCAGGAGAACTCGAGGAAGCTGCCGCCGTCGGGCGTGCCGTCGGCGTTGGGGCTTGGCTTGATGGAGCTTTTGCTGAGCGCGCCCGTGGGGCAGAACACCGCGCACATGCCGCACGAATTGCATACGGAGGCATCGATCTCCACCCTGCCGAACAGACGCGTCTCGACCTGCTCGACCACAGGTTCGCCCAAGCGGTCCATGGCATCGAGCACCTGGCTGCGTCGGCGCTCCTGGAACTGGGGCAGCGTGCCCGAGGCGCCCGCCCCCAGCTGCTCGCGCATCGTGGCGTCCTTGGCCTTCATGCCGAGGTTTTTGCGGATGACCATCTCGGCGGTCTTGCCCGCCGCGCTGGCCGTCCACGAGGTTGCGCTGGTGAAAAAGCCGCGGCGCGCCTCGCCGAGCAGGCTGTTGGCGTTCTTGAGCGCAAGCCCTTCGGGGAACTCCGATGCACGGGAGACCATCGCCGGCGCCCCCTGCGCCTGCATCAGATCGTTTGCGGAAGCGATGGTTTCGTCCACGCCGGGCGAGGTTGCCCTGAACTTGCACGTTTTGCAGCACCCGTCCACCAACACGATGTCCTTGGCGCCGACCGCCGCCAAGCCGAGCAGCAAGCTTTCGTCGACGCGCGCCAAACAGGGCACCTCGGCGAACTTGTGCGGGTCGGCCAGGCCCTTCGAGGCGATGCGGGCGCATGCGACGACCGCGCGGCCGTCCAAGGCGGCCATGGCCTCGGCGGCAGCCTGCTCGAGCGCCTCGTCGGCGGGGCGCACGGGGATCAGCGCCTCGGTCGGGCACACCGCCGTGCAAGCGCCGCACGCCACGCAGACCTTATGGTCGACGCTGAGCACGTTGTTGTGCACGCTGATGGCGTCGGCCGGGCAGGCATCGATGCACTTGCGACACGAGGCATTGCGGTTGCGCACGGCCACGCAGCGCGTCGAGACCGCCACGACCGCCTTATCCTCAAGCTCCTCGGCAACTTCTATGATGTCTGCGATGTTCGGCATTCGTCTCCCCCTCGTAAAACTTCCGCACGCATATGCCGCGGCGAAGCTTAGCGCACGACCGCAGTTTGCAACAGGCACGCGCCAAAAGCCGCGCGAAACCGTCGCAGGCCGGCCGCAAGCGCTTCACATGGCGCTACTCGCACTCGATGCGCTCCTGCACGATGCGCTCGAGTGCCGCCAGCTCGTCGGGTGTGTTCGCGTTCATGAAGCACCCACCCATGGGCTCGGCCGCCAGCACCTTCTTTTGCGGGAACTCGCACACGTCGACCTGGTTGAAGAACACCTGGGCGCGCTTCTCCCCCTGATTGAGCGCCTCGCGCACCGCGGGCAGGCAGCCCGAGCGGCGGTAGATGGCGTGGAACGGCTCGAAGCCGTGCTTGTTGACGGGCACCACCACATCGGCTCCGGTCCTGGTCATCTCAAGCGCCTCGGCGACCACGAGCGATGGCGACGCGAGCACCATGTCGCAGGCGACCACGGCAACGTACGGGTTGCGGGCCGATCGCAAGGCGGTATACAGGCCCGGCAACGCCCCGCGCTCATTGATGGCGTCGGCTTCAAGGCGGATTCCCAGCTCGGGATACTGCTCCTGCAGAAACGCAAGCTCCTGCGGCTCGTTGGTGGTGATGATGAGCTCGTCGGCCACCGGCGAGAGCCGCTCGACAAGACGGCAGATGAGCGGCCTGCCGCAGAACGGGACCGTAGCCTTGCTGCGGCCCATGCGGCGGCTTTCCCCGCCTGCCTGGATGACCATCGACACGCGCGGACGGGCGAAACGCACCTGCAGAAAATCTGCCAGCGCCGCCACATCGTTAATATCGAACGCCGGGATGCCGTATATGCCGGCGGCCTCTGCCGCCAGCGGGATGTCGGTGACCACCGCAACGGTTGCCGCCGTGGGCATCTTGTTGGAGATGTCGGCGTGATCGGGATAGCTGCGCGCGAGACGATCCTCCTCGGATTGGTCTAAAGGCTGCGCCACGGGATGGTCGTCGGGACGGACGTCTGCCGCATGGGGCATGGCTCCGCGCCCGAACTGGGTGAAATCCGTTCCCAGCGCCCAGCCCTTGCGAGCGCCCTCGGCGAACACCTCGGCGGTTCGAGCATCGGCTTTGTTGCCGGCGCGCATGATCTCGATGGTGGGCAGGCCGCTTTTGCGATAGCCCTCGACGATCACCACATCGTGGCCGGGCATGCTCGCCACGATGTCAGCGCACTCCGCTTCCCCATCGGTGGTTTGGATACGCGCCATCTGGCCCGGGGCCGCGATAACCGTTTCGCTGGCGCCGGCGTGGCGATGCCGCCACGAGTCCTTCCCAGGGATGTCGATATCGAACCCGACATGGCTGTGGTGCTTGACGCTGCCCACGTCCAAACCGCGGCCGACCAGCTCGGCGATGAGCTTCTCGATAAGGGTTGTCTTGCCTGAATTATGTCGCCCGACGATGGAGACCGCGGGGCTGGGGAACTTGATCATGCGCATATCCTTTCGTGCGAGAAAGTATAGCACGGCCCCTCCGGCGCGTTTTTCCTCATGATCTTTCCTTTCTCTCGGGAGGGCCTTCGGCCCTCGCCTCCGGAAAGGAATTCTCGAACTTATCCGGACGTGTACGGCTGAGTTCGAGAACAAAAGCGAAGTGTTCGGATGAGGTTGCGAATCAAGCGCTCCATGCGCCCCATCTAAGGAAGTGCTTATGATTGATAGAATTTATTGATCTTCCGTGAAGAGATTGGTATAATGAACTTGCTTTTTTCGATAGCTTCGGCTTCGTTAAAAGGAAGAGAAGGGATTCCGTTTTTTGGAGGGGGCGGAATCCCTTTTTCTATGCCTAAGCGCAGCCATCTGGCGAAACACGCGGGCCCCGCAGCCAAACGGCTGCGGGGCCCGGTTCGTTCCCGTAGGTTTTGGTGCGGCGGAAAACGCGCGCG
This sequence comes from uncultured Senegalimassilia sp., assembly GCF_934632265.1. Taxonomy (GTDB): domain Bacteria; phylum Actinomycetota; class Coriobacteriia; order Coriobacteriales; family Eggerthellaceae; genus Senegalimassilia. The sequence continues at coordinate 1,090 of NZ_CAKTYH010000051.1, read as the reverse complement.
TGGCAAGGACCGCGCTACAGCACGCGCCTGGCCTCAAGCGCCCGTCCGAGCGTCACCTCGTCGGCAAACTCCAGGTCGCCGCCCACGGGCAAGCCGCTAGCAAGACGCGTGACCTTGATGCCCAGGGGCTTGATCAAGCGCGCCAGGTAGGCGGCCGTGGTCTCCCCTTCCACATTGGGGTTGGTGGCAAGCACCACTTCCTGGATGTCCTCGCTTCCCAGACGCTGCATCAACTGGGGGATGCGAAGATCGTCAGGCCCGATGCCGTCCATGGGCGACAGGGCGCCTCCCAGCACGTGGTACACGCCCTGGAACACGGCGGTGCGCTCGATGGGCGGGATGTCGCGCGGCTCGCTGACCACGCACAGCAGCTGCTGGTTGCGGCTGGTCGAGCGGCAGATCTCGCACAGGTCGTCCTCGGCGTAGTTGAAGCAACGGCTGCAGAAATGCACCGTGTCCTTCACCTCCACGATGGCCTGCGCCAAACGCAGCGCGGTGGCGCGATCGGAGTTCAAGATCCAATACGCCATGCGCTGCGCCGATTTGGGGCCCACGCCGGGAAGGCGCTCAAGCTCATCGAGCAGCTTTTGGATTGCGGGAGCCGATTGCACGGAACCGCTTCCCTACATCAGGCCGGGGATGCTCATGCCGCCCGTTGCGGCGTTGATGCGCTGGGCGCCCAGATCGGCCACGCCGCGCAGCGCCTCGTTGACGGCCGCGGTGATCATGTCCTGCAGCATCTCCACGTCCTCGGGATCGACCGCTTCGGGGTCGATGGTCAGGCTGACCAGGCTGTTGTCGCCCTGGGCGACCGCCTTGACCATGCCGCCGCCGGCGGAGGCCTCGAAGGTCATGTCCTTAATCTCCTCCTGCGCGCGGGCAAGCTCGACCTGCATCTTCTGAGCCTGCTTCATCATGGCGCCCATGTTGCCCATGCCGCCGCCGGGGAATCCGCCTTTACGTCCCATATCGTTTCCTGTTCTAATCGCGAATGTACGTGTCTCAAACCATTGCATTGTACCGGGCGCAGGCCCGGATGTGCGTTATTCCTTGACTTCTTCGAACGTCACGCCGCCGCCGAAGCCCGCCT
>NZ_CAKTYH010000050.1 GCF_934632265.1 uncultured Senegalimassilia sp. | reverse complement strand
CACCTGGTCGACCATCGCGCCACGGCCGACTTCTTCGAGGCGTGCATGGGGGTTGCGGGCAAGGATGCCGCCAAGCTGGCGAAGCCCGTTGCCAACCTGGCCATCAACGACGTTACCGCATGGCTCAACGCCAGCGAGGACGCCGACCTTGCGAATAGCCCGCTCACGCCCGCCCGTGCGGTGGAGCTGGTGAAGCTGCTCGCCGAGGACGCCATCTCGTCGAAGCAGGCAAAGCAGGTGTTCTCCGCCATCATGGACGAGGACAAGGACCCCTCGGTCATCGTCGAGGAGCGCGGCATGAAGCAGGTGTCGGACACGGGCGCCATCGAGGCCGTCGTGGATGCCATCATCGCGGCGAATCCCGATGAGGTTGCCCGCTACAAGGAAGGCAATACGAAGGTCATCGGGTTCTTCGTGGGCCAGTGCATGAAGGAGATGCGCGGCCAGGGCAACCCGAAGATCATCAACCAGTTGCTGGCGAAGAAGCTGGCAGAGTAGCGCAAGCGCAGCTTGCGGGTTGCGGTTAGCGACTTGCTGGTTGTGTAAGCTGAAGCCGGTTGGTTGCGAAGGCGCGGTCTGCGGTCGAGGCAGGCGGCCAACACAAGCGCAAAGGTAAACGTAAACGAGGAGCCGCTGACAAGCGGCTCCTCGTGCGTTATAGGGTAGGCATTCGTGCAGCTGCCCCTAGCGCATCACCTTCGCTAGCACCTTGGCCAGCTTCGCGGAGTCGATGGGCTTGGACACGTGGGCGTTCATGCCGCTGGCTATCGAGCGCTTCACGTCCTCGGCGAACGCGTTCGCGCTGGTCGCCACGATGGGGATCTCGGCGGCGTCGGCGCGGCCCAGGCCGCGGATGCGGTGCGCGGCGGCAAGCCCGTCCATGACCGGCATCATGACGTCCATCAAGATGACGTCGTAGCGTCCCGCGGGGGATTGCTCGAACGCGTCCACCGCTTCCTGACCGTTCATCGCCTTATCCACGGTAAAGCCCATGTCGCCGAGCACGTACGCGATGATCTCCATGTTCAGCTCGTTGTCCTCGGCGACCAAGGCGCGCTTCCCGGCGAAGTCGACCTGTCCGGCGTCGCCGCGGGCGGGTGTGCCGACCGCATCGGTTATCGGCAGGGGGATCTCGAAATAGAACGTGCTGCCGTGACCCAGGCGGCTGCTCGCGTGGATGCGGTCGCCCATCATGAGCACGATGCGGTTGCTGATGGCAAGCCCCAGGCCCGTGCCTTGCTGGCGAGCATCCGTGGTGTTGACCTGCTCGAACTTGCCGAATATCCGCTCGAGGTCGTCCTCGGCGATGCCCACGCCCTCATCGGCGACGGCGAAGTACACGTTCGCCGTTCGGGCGCCGTTCCCCGTAGTCTGCGTGCTGGATCCTGCGATCTCGCAGTTTGCCGGAAGGACGTCCGCTGCCGCTTCCTCCATCGTTTGCACGTCGGCCCCCGCGACTTCGCAGCCCGCCGGCAGTGCGCCTGCGTCAGCCCCGGCGGCCCCGCAACCCGGCGTAAACGCGGCTGCGGCACCATCGTCGGCAGCCCGCTCCTCGATGGTTACCGTGATCGTGCCGCCGTCGTGCGAATACTTCACGGCGTTGCCCACCAGGTTGATGAGCACCTGGTTAAGGCGCAGCGCATCGCCCATGAACCAATCGTGCTGCATCCGCATATCCACGACCAGCGTCTGGTCGCGCTCGGCAAGCCGGCCGGCGCTCACGGCGTTGAGCTCCTCGACCACATGGCTCATGCTGAAGGGCGCATCGCCGAGCAGCATCTTGTTGTTCTCGATCTTCGTCATATCAAGGATGCCGTTGAGCAGGTCGAGCAGGTACAGCGACGACGCGTGCACCTTGTTCAGGCAATCGACGCGGCGCTCATCGCTCTGCTCGGGCTTCAAGGCTATCTCGGTCATGCCGATGATGCCGTTCATGGGCGTGCGGATCTCGTGCGACATGCGCGCGAGGAAGTCGGACTTCGCCTGGGCGGACTGGTCGAGCTCCTCTTGGTTGATGCGGTTTTGGATGATCGCGCCCACCTCGCGCAGCGTGCTCGCGGCCTCATCGTCGTCGAAGGCCTTGCCCGCGTTGCTCAGGAAGAACACGGCCCCCGAATATCTCCCTGCGTTCGTCATAGTGAACGCGACGCCGCTGGCGAAAACGCGCACCTCCTCGCACATGGCGAAGATGGGCATCTCGCTCACGGGATGCACCAGGCCTTGCTCGCCGAATCGCTGCAGCGTGTTGACGGCTTCCCGCGAAAGCGGGAAAACGGCCCCCTCGTCGATGCCCGGGATGGGGCCGTAGAAGTAGCGCACCGATGCCGTCTGATAGTCTTCTTGGAACGACGTGATGAACAGGTTGGTCACGTCGAGCCTCTCGTTCAGCTGCCGCATAAGCAGATCCATGCCGGCCGTAAGCGAAAGGCGTCGATCGAGCAGGTTCAGCGTCAGGGCGGGCAAGGTCATGTCCTCGACATGGCTGAACGAGGATATGGGGTCGAACGGCTTCGGCTCGCATATGTCATCCATGGACCGGTCCCAGCATGCGCAGGCTGCGTGATGCCCCATCGATGCCTGAAGCGCCGTGCGCGCCCGGCGAAGCAGCTCGGAGGTGCTTCTGACGCCTTCCGCCGATGCTGCGCCTGCATGGAAGCTCAGCTCCAACACCCCGGCGCGCACCAGTCGCGCGAACCTGCGCTGCAATTCGGCCACCTCGACGGCAGCGTCGTCGGCGCTCTTGCCGGGGACCCAGCAAACGAACTGCCCGGCGCCGGCGCGTACCAGGATGGCGTCGTGGTTCCCCCGGTCCAGGTTGAAGGCGCGCATGACCTTGGCCAGCTCGTTGAGCAGCACGTCGCCGAAGGGGATGCCGTAGTCGCGCACGATGTTCGCGAAGCCGTCGATGTCGATGACGGCAAGCTGCCCTTCGTCCGCGTCCGCGCGCGCCGCCGTGATGGCGTCCATGCCAGGCTCGAAACGGTATGTCGACGTTGCGGGGTCGAGCGCCTGCTTGTGTGCGGCTTCGATCTCGCGGCGCTTCCTGTCGTCGATGTCGTGGATGACGCACACCATGCAGTCCTGCCCGTTATCGGCGTCCTGAACGCGCGACGAGCTCACCTCGAGCCAACGTCCTTGCGGCGAGCGCTCGGTCACGGCCTCCACCTGGATGGTCGTCTCCTGCATCTGGCTCACGGCCTGCTCGATGGCGTCCACCGCCTCGGGATTCGCGCTATCGCGACGGAACAGGTCCCAGAAGCGTTCCACCTCGTATTTTCCGTCGTCGAGGGAGTTCGTGATCTCGATGGTACCCTTGTCGGGATGGAAGGTGAAGAACGCGTCGTTCGTGCCCTTGACGGCAAGGCGGTAACGTTCCTTCTCCTCGTTGAGCATGTGCCGTTTCTCCAGGCCGTCCTCGGTAAGGTCGAGGATGACCCTATGGAGCTGATCGACCTCGGCGCCGGAGGTGCGGAACGTACGCAAGTCCTCGATGCCTCCCTGGACGCTTCCGATCAAGTTCCTGAGCGGCTGGTTGATGGCGCGCGATGCCACTGCCGCCAACACCAGGCATCCGAGGGTGGCAAGGACGATGGTGATGCCCAAGCGGTGGTATAGCGTGTTGCCCACGGCGAAGATGGAGTCCTCGGAGAACAGGCCGACGACCGTCCAGTCCGTGTCGTCGTAGGGCACGACGCCCGAGTACAGCTTCAACGGCTCGGCGATCGCGCACACCTGCTGATCGCCCATGCTGACGCCCTCGACCTTCATAAGGCCCGCAGTGCCCGTGTCCTCAAGGGAGAAGCGGGGCCCTTCGGCGTTTACCGTGTTGTAGAGCGCGCCGTTTCCCGTGATGATCTGGTATGAGCCATCGTCGGTCCTCAGCGCCAGGGCGTACCCGCCGGCTTCGTTGCCGTCGAGCTCGGATATGGGGAAGCAGATGTCCGCCAGGTACGCGGTGGACACCTCGATTCCCAGCACGCCGTACACGTGCCCATCGAGCATGAGCGGCAACGAGTAGGCGATCATGCGGTAGCTGTCGTTGGGATTGTCTTCCAGCACGAACGGCTGCGACCAATACGCCAGGGCCTTCGCCTCGGCGCCGGGGTTTTGCAAAGCGGCCTCGTAGGGCTTATAGAAGAAGTCGTCGGCGCTGCGCACGCCGTTGCCGGCAAGGCGCAGCTTCGGCGCCCAGGTGCTGTCAAGGGCGATGGACGCGTTGCGGGCGATGCTCTTATCCCCTCGCTCGAGCAGCAGGTCGGAATAGGTATCCGAGTTGCCGGTGGGGTCGGAATCGCGCAGGAACGCCCCGATGTGGTCTTGCGCGGCGGAAAGGTCGCCGTCGTTTCCCAAGATCAGGTACACGCCGCTGGTGGTATTGGTCCCGATGATGGAGAGCAGCCGCGGGAAGGTGGCGGCTACGAAGGCCTCCTTCTGATCATCGTCGGCAAGGAACCCCGACACGTCGAGGCCCGACTGCGCCAGCTGGTCGGAAAGGGCGGAGTTGAAGTTGACGGCGTCGCGGGAAATGCCGGACCAGCCTTTGATCATGGCGCTTTCCAGGTTCACCTTGCGGTTGTCCACTGCGCGGGCGTCGATGGAGATGGCGTTGCCGTCGAGCGTGCCCTTCAGGTCGCTGGAGGCGAGCACCGCGATGGGCAAGGCTCCCTGGAGCAGGACGATCGCGGCCAGCGAGGCCATGATCACCCGGACAAAGGATATCTTCCGCTTCCCCTTCGCGGTGCTTTTGCCTGCGCCGGCGCCAGCGCCCGCGCTTTTGCCCACGTCCGTGCTCGCGCCCGTGCCTATGTTCTTGCGTTCGTTTCGCACCTCTTGCTACTCCGTGCCCTCGGTTGCGGCTTGAAGCTGGTGGCAGAAGGAGGCGTACCACTGCTCGAACGCGGCATCGCCCACGTACGGCTCAAGCGCCTCATCGCGAGACTGGCCGGCGGCTACGGCCGCCTGAACAGCCGCTTTGTCGGCGGTTGCCTTGTCATCGAGCGAATGGTCGAGCGCCTTGCGCGCGGCATAGGCGTTGTCGAAGCTCTTGGTCGAGTACAGCTCCACGCCATCGAACGATTCCATGGTCATGGCGATGCAGTCGCGGGTCTTGGGGTTTACGGAGAGGTTCTCGTTCTGGATCGCGCCATCAAGCTCCTCGACGCTGTTCGCGTCGGTGCGCACGGGCAGGTACGACGCCGCCGTCGCGAAGCGCAGGTTGTTCTGCTTCTCGGTGAACCACTTCAGGAACTCGCATGAGGCGTATTCGTGCTGCTCGTCGGACTTCGCCACGGCCATGCCGGCGCCTTGCTGAGGAGCCACGGCGCTGCCGCCTTCGAAGGTGGGCGGCATGAGGATGCGGTAATCGACCTGGTGCGTCCCGTCGTCGTCGACCACCTGGTCGGGGAAGTACGCCGCCGATGCGGTGGAGCCCGTGTAACAGATGATATCGCCCGTCTTCATGTCGTCGGAGCGGAACTTGCCCTTGGCGTCGAAATAACCGCTGACGAAGGGAACATAGTAGTTGTCCCACAGGCGGCGGACCTTGTCTTTGTCGGCGTTGACCTGGGCTTTGCCGTCGGCGTCGGGCGCGAGCAGCTCGACGCCCATCTGCTTCATGCCGATGATGAAGTAGTTGGACAGGGAATCGCGGCCGTAGAACGCCTTGCCGTCGCCGGGGGTGTCGGGCGTCAGCGCGTCGGTGTATTCGTAATAGCGCTTCGCGGTGACTGCGATGCCCTCCTGCGTAGCCAGGTCGTCTATGGTGGCGCCGGTGGCCTGGGCGAACGGTTCCCAGTCGGTTTCATCGAGCATGGTCACCTCGGTGGACTTGGCCACCGGCAGCAGGTACAGGGAGCTGTCGCCGTCGAAGCGGCCTTCGTCAAGGTAGTCGGGCACATAGTTTGACAGCTCGTCGGGCGTGAAGTAGTCCGTCAGGTCGACGAGCTTGCCCTGTTGCTGCACGTTGTAGGCCGTGTCGGCGTAGGAGGAGAACACGTCGGGCATTTCGTCGGCGCCGACCTCGCCGGCTGCCGAATCGGCAACGGCCTTCTCCAGCTCGGCGACCGAGCCCTGGGTCTTGCTCTTCACGTAGATGCCCTTCTCCTTGCCCACGGTGGAGTTGAACTCCGACACCAGGCTGTCGAAGGACGCCTGCTGGGCCCCGTTGTAGTAATCCCAGACGGTGATGGTGGTGGGGTTGCTCGGGTCCAGCTCGACGGCGGTTTTCCCGCTATCGCCGGCGCAGCCGGCGGACAGCGCGGCGGCAAGCGCGCCGGCAAGGGCGAACGTTGCGAGCGCGGCTTTCCGGGAACGGGCGCGCGGCGCGCGGCGGCTGTGGCGGTCGTCGACAACGCCGCCTTCCTTGGTAGCGCTTTCCGCGCGGCGGTTGGTGCTGTGCATGCTGGATTCCTCCTAGCGTTCGGCCGGTGCGGTTTGGGCGCTGGTCGAAGGTTCCGTATCGGTTGGGCGCGTCCCGACGGCCTCGGCGGCCGGGCGGGCGGCATCGCCGCTCGCGTCGCCGTCGCCGTTGTCGGGCGCGTTGGCGCCATCATCGGCGAGGTCGGCGCCTGCGGCGTCGGCCCCGTCGGATTTGTCAGCGGGGTGCCAAATCCCATCATACCCGTTAACGCCCGCGGAATCAGCGATTCGCCCTGCTTCGGCGGTGGATTTTACGTCAACCGTGGCATTCGACTCGCTATCCGGCTGCGCGACAGGGTCTTTCGTGTCCATGGTCTCGACGATCACCACGGTCGATTCGTCGACCGCAGGCAGCCCCATCATCGCGCGCAGGCGGTTCTCGGGCTCCAGTAGGCGCGCGGCCATCTCCTTGCGTACCTGTTCCTCGGTCGGCCACATGAAGGCGTCCCAGAACAAGTCCATTTCAACTTGGTCGTGCATGCTTTTGTAATCGGTGTATCCCGCGAACCGGTACACCCATGCGTCCGGGTATGCGCGCTGGACCTGCCTGTCGTCGGGCATATGGAGGCAGATCCTGTATTCCTCCCCTTCAGTGCCGGTGAACGTGTATCCGGCACCGGGGCCGTACAGGTCAAGGGACATCACGCGCTCGCCGAGCGTGATGTCGGTAATCGCCTCGTTGCCGGCGAACACGTTCGCGCCGATGCGGTTGTACTTCTGCTTGCCAGGGTCCGCAAGGTCCTCCTCGTTGTGCGCGATCAGCTTCGCTTCGGTGATGCCGGGGCAGTTGGCGAACGCCTCCTGATCGACGAACAGGTTGGCTGCAGTGACGTCGACCAAGGTTAGGCCGGCGCATCCTTCGAACGCGTTTGCCTGAATCCATACGTACTCATCAGGCTGGCTGATGGACACGCCTCCCTGGATGCCGGAGTTCTTGAAGGCGTTGCGGCCTATGTACTGCAGGTTCGGCAGCTTCTCCCAATCAAGGGTCCATTCGCCGCCGGTGCCCTCAAAAGCACCGGGCAGGGTGTATCCGCCAGTGGATGCTCCGAAGATCTCGGTCACGGAATCGGGAAGCATGACGGTTCCCTGCAGGCTGGTTCCCGCGCCAAGGACAAGGTTCGGCGCGCCGTCCGCATCTTTTTTCTTGTACCCGTATAGGATGAGCGATCCGTCTTCCTGCGGCAGCGCGACCAGGTCGTTCACGTCCTCGATGCTGACGAAGCGGCCGTCGTATCCGCTTTCGACGTCGCTGGGGCAGTACCAGGTGCAGCCGGCGCCGCCCGGGTTCTCGTCGGTGGCGAAGGAGGCGTTCTTGGCGCGCGATGCCACGAAGCCCAGGCCCCTGCAGCCTGCGAGGGCGTTCGCACCCACGTTGACGGTGCCGGGCGTGCCGATGAACAGCCCCTGGAGGTTCGAGCAGTTCTGGAAGGCGTTCTTGCCGATCTTCGTCACGCTTTCGTCGAGCGTGACCCACTTCAGGTCCAGGTCGCCCGCGAAGGCGTAGTCCGAGATCTCGTTGACCTTGATCTTGTTGCCATCCTCGCTGGTCAGCGTGCCGTCGAAGCTCTCGGCCCACCAGGAGTCGTAGAGCAGCGTCGTCCAGCCGTCGCCGTCTATGAAGTAGACGAACCCTTCCTGCGAGACGTCCATCACCACGACCTCGGCGTCCGGCGCCCCGGCGGCCGCAAGGCGGCTTTCAACGTAGGCAGCTTCCTCCTTGCTGTTGCAGACGATGGTGGAGACGCTGCTGTCGGCAAGGCATCCGTCCTCGAGCACGAGCGGCTCGCCGGAATAGGCGTTCATGAGCACGAGCGTCTCGATGGATTCGTTGCCCGCCAGCGCGCCGGTCTTCACGATATGGGATAGCTGGGTGAACACGGTCTCGTTGCCCAGGTCGAGCACGCGCACGATCTCGTCTTCGGAGAACACCACGCCGCCGGAAAGCGTGAGGTGCTTATCCGGTTCGCTGGCTTTTGCCACCTCCAGGGTCCAGGCGTTCTCGATGGCGTCCTCGTTCTCGATGAGGAACTCGTCGAAGATGCCGTCGTCGATGATGAGCGTGCAGTCGTCAAGGTTGCCGACCTCGATATCGGGCAGGCTGCCATCCTCGGCCGCATGCACGTGAACGGCGTCGAGATGGTTCGCCTTGGGCACCTCCACGTGCGTGACGCCGGCGGGGACGTCCAGGTCCCTGACGTCGGTGGGGATGCCCAGGTACGCGCTTCCGTCCTTGGACGTGAGGATACCGTCGGCGGTGGCGGCGTAAACGGGGTTGTCGTCGGCCACGCGGTAGGCGCCGCGCACCTGGATGCCCGCATCCACGTTCACGTACATGATCGACGAGGGAAGGGAAAGCTCGGTCAGGCTCCAGACGAAGCCGTGCCGTGTGCCGTCGTCGTTCATCTTGCCGTCGATGACCTGGACGCCTTCGGGTACCTCAAGGGATTCGGTTATGCCGTCGCCTTCGCCGGAGGTCTCCACCACCGAGCCGTCGACGTCGACGAGCGTTTGCAGGCGCGCGCTATAGGTGTCGGTCGGCGATTCGGACACATGGCCGTTCTCATCGAGCGAATAGCTTTGGAAGCGCACCAGGAACCCGGGGTCGAGCGGGGCGATGTCGCCAGGGATGATGACGTGCCGTCCAGGTGTGAGCGTATACAGGTTAGGGATGTCGGAAGAGCCTTCCTTCCAGCTCAGCAGCAGGGCGTCCAGGTACTTATCCGCGTCGATGTATCCGGCGGACCTCATGAACGCCTCCTGGGTGGCGGCGCTGAGCAGACACAGCTTGAGGGTGTCGTCGGTGTGCGAGAACAGCACCGGCCTTTCGCCGGATGCATCGGGAAGCCCCGTCACGAAGACGCAGGAGCGTTGGGGCGTCAACGTGACGTCTCGGGTTCGCCATGGTTCGTCGGTCGAGACGCGGTAGGATACGCTAACGGTGAGCGGGGAATCGGGGCTGGGGCAGATAGCGGGGTTCTTCTCGCCCGTGACCTGGTTCTCCCATGAGTTGATGCGGAAATACGGGTAGGAGTCGAAGTCGTCCTTGGCGCATCCGAAGTAGATGAACGACCAGGTTTCGAAATCCATCCAGTATGCGTTGACGGAGCAGAACAGCGTCCAGGCATCGAGCTTCTGGCCGTCGTAGACCTTGCTCTTCTCGCCGTTGATGATGATGTCGTCGTCGCTGACGGTCGAGCTGTCCTTTCCGCCGGTATATTTGTGCCACTGGTCATTATCGGTCCCGCCGAAAGGCGTCTCCTTAATTGGGTCGGGATCGCGGGGCAGGTAGTCGTAGGAGTCCTTCGCGGGTTCGTCGGGCGTGGGCTGCGGGCTGGGTTGCGGCGTGGGCTGCGGATTCTCGGTTTGCCCGCCCTGGCCGTTCTGGCCGCCTTGGCCGTTCCCGTTCCCGTTCCCGTTGCCGGTTGCGCTGCCGTTGCCGCTTCCTTGGCCGATGACGGGGCCCGTTGCCGTGGGGGTGCCGACGACGGTGCTCCCGTCCGAGCCGCTGGCCTGGCCGTTCGCGACGGCGATGGTCTGCGACCCTTCGCCCGTGGCGTTGTAGGCCGTGGTCCCCGTGCCTCCCTCAAGGGGCAGGTCGCTGAAGGCGTCGCGCGCCGTGTGCTGCTCGTCCTGCTTTTCCGCGTCGTCTTGCTGGCGGTTGGCCTGGGCGTCGGTTTCGGTTTCGCTTGCCTGATACCCCTTCGCGCCATCGGCCGGCGCCGGGGCGTATGCGGAGGTGAAGCTGCTCGGGTCGAACGATGCGCCGCCCTGCGCGAGCGCGGCGGCGCCTGCGCCGAACGCGGCGACGACGGCTATGGACGTCGCGGCGGCGGCAAGGTTCTTCTTGGAATGCGGGGTGCGTCGGTCTGCCATACATCCCTTCTTTCTATAAGGCGTCCGCGAAGAAGCGGCGGGCGCGTCCGGCAGCGGTGCCGGGCTTCGGCAGCGCCGCGGCAAGGCGGTCGTTGAAGCTGCGCACCGTGCGCAGCTCGTTGGGTTTCAGCGGGCGTCCCCCGAAGGCGAACGCCTGGTGCAGCTGGATGGCGCGCTTGTAGTCCAGCTGGTCGATGCCGGGAAACGCCGCGGGCACGTCAGCGGCGCATTCGAGCGGGCGCGTGGCATCGAACGTCGGGGCGCCGGCGGCCATGAGGCGCGTGAGCTGCTGGTAGAGCGCCGGGACGCAGACGTGCTGGCGGTCGTCGCCGCAGAGTCTGACGCGCAGGTGCCGCCGTAGGGCGCGCTGCGCGAACGCCGCGGCGATGCCGGCCAAGGCCGCGCCGAGCACGATGCTCGCAATGCCGACGACGTGCCGCACCGAAAGAGGGCGGCTCCTTTGGGCTTCCCGTTCGGCGTCGCTGCCCATCTCGCCTGCGACCGAGCCGGGGTCCATGACGCTTCCGTTGCCCGAGCTGACGGCCTCGCTCACGTCCATCACGTTGTCGGCCTGCAACGTTTGCGTGTAGAAGCCGGGCGTGACCTCGATGGGCGTCCAGCCGAGCCCGTTCAGGTACACCTCGCACCAGGCGTGCGCGTCGGCCGCTGTCAGCGTGACGGGTTGGCCGCTTTCCGCAGCAGCCGAGGCCCTGTCCGCGTCCACCCGATAGCCCTCGACGTAGCGCGCGGGGATGCCCTGCGAGCGGAACGCCAGCGTGGCCACGGTGGCGAAATACGCCGGCCCGCCTTCGCGCTGCTGCTCCAGAAACCAGCTGGTGAACGTGGTTGCGCCCTCTTCCCCGATGCCCTCGGGCACGGTGGCGGGGGAGGCGGTGTAGCTTGCCGTGGCGTCCAGCATGGTGCGCACGCGGCTGATGACGGCGTAGTCGGAGACGTCCTCGGCGTTCCAGCTGTCCTGTCCGAACAGCAGCCGCTCGACATCGCGTTTCTCGGATTCGCTCACCTGCAGGTAGCTGCTTTCCGCGAACGCGGCGTACACGCCCTCGGCGCCTGCGTAGCCGTCCTGCCTGCCGGATAGCCAGGCGGTGTCGGCCAGCATGTCGGCGGCGGGAACGTCGTCCATGGTGAAGCGATAGAAGCGCGCCCCCACAAAGCCGCTGTGCAGGCCGGCGTCCAGGTCGTGCGCTCCAAGGGCGCCATCGAGGCTGCGCAGCGTGTAGGGGGTGTACACGAAGCGCGCATCGGCCCCGACGTTGTTCACCTGCAGCGACTTGACGGGCGTTTCGTCCTGCCCGGCGGCGGCAGCCTCGTCGTCGAAGTCCGCGCGCTGGTAGGCGGGCGCAAGGCCGTTGGCGCCCAGCCAGCTTCGCATGCCGGTCCATTGCCCCTCGAACGCGTCGTGGTCAAGGGGAAGCCATACGGCGCCCTCGAGCGTGGCGCCCTGGAAGCCGCGCAGCAGCACGTCGTCGGAGATGCTCCCATCGAAGGAGAGCTCGAGCGTGGCGTCCTGCGACGCGTTCATGGCCGATGCCTGCCGCAGGTTGCCCCGGGGAAGCGAATCCGACCCGTATCGTGCCTGGTCAGCAGCCTGCGCAACGCCTGCGCGCAGGGCGTCGACGGCGGGTGCAGGGGCGTACAGCCCGCAGCACAACGCGAAGACGGCGACGACGGCGCACGCTGAGGACGCCCCGCCGATGGCAAGCGATGCCAGGCTGCGCGCGGAGTGCCTGAGCTGCTCGGCGCGGCAATGCGTCAGCCATCCCGCCACGGCCAGGCCGCAGCCTACGGGGGCGTTGCCGAGCCCGAGCAACGTGGTGACGGAGCACAAGGCGACCACGATCAGAAGCGATGTCGACGTGATACGCAGGCGCGTGACAGCCCACGAGATCACGCCGACGACGACGCCGAAGCATATGCCGAACGCTGGCGATCCGCACACGGCGCCATAGCCGGGGATGAGCCCCGCCCAGGTGCCGAACACGTGGTTGAAATGGGAAACGATGCCGTTGACCAGGCAGAACAGCCCCGATCGGGCATCGGGCAGGGCCAGGGCGGCCATCAGTGCGGCGCAGGTCAGGGCAACCGCCGCCATGGCGGCCTTGCCTCTATGCCGCTCGGCAGAGGCGAGAGCGCCGAGCGCTCCCGCGACGGTGACGCCGGCAGCCAGCATGCAGGCGAGGGCAGGCACGCTCAGGCATGCGGCAAACAAAAACGCCGCCGAAGCCGCCAGAAGGGCGGGCGCGACCGCGAATGCGACCGCTCGCGCCGCTTGCGCCTGGGAGCGATGGCGTTCGGGGACCTGCGCCGAAACGACGAGGGCCCTTTCCTTATATATATGTTCGTTCGCCTTCGCCATGTCACAGCTCCAGGGTCTTGATGCGCCCGCCGCACACGGCTTCCGCGGGGATGTGCGTGAGCAGGTAGCGGCCGCCATCGTCGGCGCCGGCCTGCGCGGTCTTGCCGATGTGGACGACGGAAAGGTCGGTCATGCCGGCAAGCTCGTCGAGCGCGTCCTTGTGCAGGGCATCGGTGACCAGCATCGTCTTCGTGATGCCGTACGCGATGCGGACTTGGTTGAAGGCGTCCGGGTCATGCGGCCGATCGGCTTCCAGCGGCATGCTCAGCATCGTATCCATCATGTCCTCGAACCCGGCCAGCGAGTCGATGCGCTGCACGTGCGCGCCCTCGGCGTCCTTGCAGACGACCGTGTGGGCAAGGCCTTGACGCAGCAGGGCGAGGCTCAGCGCGGACAGCATGGTCATGACGGCGTTCACCGCATCTTCGCGTCCGTCGCCATCGTCCGACCTCGCATGGGCGTCGCGCAAAAGCGCGATATCGTAATCGGTCGGCAGAGACGCTTCGCGCACGGTCAGGTCGCCGAAGCGTGCCGACAGCTTCCAGTGCACCTGCTTGAACGAGTCGCCGTCGCGGAAATCGCGCATCTCGAACACCTCGGAGCGATCCTGGCC
>NZ_CAKTYH010000049.1 GCF_934632265.1 uncultured Senegalimassilia sp. | reverse complement strand
GTATAAGCTATTTCGTAACAGCTAATATTAGCAGCGTGGTGGTTGGAGTGCTAAAGATTGCACCGAATCGTAAGAAACGGACACTCCCTACGCCAAATCGAACAGCGCGCCGTAGAGCTGGTTGCCGCACAACCACCCGCGTTCGGTAGGGCGCCAACGACCGTCGACATGCTCGCACAGCCCCTGTTCGACAAGAGCATCGAGCGTCTCCGAGGTTTTCGGAAGAAGTTGCGATGCACGCTGCACCAGGTCATCGGAAATACCGCGCGACATGCGCATGCCCAGCATCATATCCTCGGCAACCATTTCCCCAGCGTCGAGGTCATCGGTGACCTGCCCATCTTGCACGCGCATACGGCGCTCGGCGTTCTGCGTCATGCTGGCCGCGCTACGCCCAAGGCCCAGGTAGGGAATGCCAGTCCAATACGCGATGTTGTGACGGCACTCGAAACCGGGTTTCGCATAGCTTGCCACTTCATAGCGATGGAAGCCGGCCTGCGAGAAGATGCGAGCCGCCGCCTGCATATGCTCTGCCTCGACATCGTCATCAGGTTCGGGAAGCTCCCCGGATAAGACCATGGCGTCGAAGGGCGTATGGGGTTCGATGGTGAGCGGGTACACGCTGATATGCGAGACCCCGCATTCGATGGCCGTTCGAACGCTGTCTTCGAACGATTCGATGCTCTGACCGGGTATTCCGCACATCAGATCGACGCTGACGTTGTCGAACCTCTCCCGTGCGCAGGCGACAGCCTGCTTCGCCCCTTGCGCATCATGGGCGCGTCCCAAAATGCCGAGGACCTTATCATCGAAGCTTTGGACGCCGATGGAAAGCCTGTTGACGCCCAGCGCCCAGATATCGCGGACCATTGCCGAGGTCAGGCTTTCGGGGTTCGCCTCCATGGTGCATTCCACATCGGGTTCCAAACGCATGGAAAGCCCCAGGGTATAAAGCAGCATGGACAGGCGCGGCATGCCCACATGAGAAGGGGTACCGCCGCCAAGATACACCGTCGAGACGCTTCCCAACTCGCCTTCTTTCGACTTGCGTCGGATCTGCAGGCACAGGTCTTCCACGTATTCGTCGATGTGCGGGCTTTCGGCAGGCACGGCAGCGGTAGCGAAGTCGCAGTAGCTGCACCGCTTCACGCAAAACGGCAGATGCAGGTACAGCGCGCGATAGGGATCATGCATGGTTTCCCGCAATCTCAAGCAGCTCGTCGAACACGGCATCGAAATCATCGAGGCCCACGCAGGCATTGATCTTCCCACGTGCCGCGGCGGCCCCGGGAAGGCCCGTCATATACCACATGGCGTGCTTGCGCATGCGCACGATGTTGCGCCCTTCGCGCTGCGCGAGCAGCCGCGCATGGCGACGGGCCATGGCGATGCGCTGCTCCACAGTGGGCGCACCAGGCTCGGGCAAACCCGCAAGCGCAGCTGCGGCCTGGGAGAATATCCACGGATTGCCCTCGGCGGCACGCGCGATCATAACTGCATCGCAACCGGTCTCGCGGGTGATGGCCACGGCATCGGCTCCGCATTTCACGTCGCCGTTGCCTACCACGGGCACATCTACCGCCTGCTTGACGCGAGCGACGACGCCCCAGTCGGCGCTTCCCCGGTACAGCTGCTCGGCATAGCGTCCGTGCACCGCGACAGCGGCGGCTCCAGCCTCCTGCATGCTCACCGCGAATTCGGGGGCGGTTTCGCACCCCATGGCCCAACCGCGGCGGAACTTAACCGTGACGGGATGTTCTACCGCCCGGCTTACCGCCGACACGATGGAGGCGGCCAGGTCGGGGTCGCGCATGAGCGCGCTGCCGTCGCCTTTCGTGACGATCTTGCGCGCGGGGCATCCCATGTTGATATCGATATAGGCAAGCTTGTCGCCCATGACCTGCTCGATCCAAACAGCTTGGGAGGCCATGGTGTCGGGCTCGTGGCCGAACAGCTGCACGGCCACCATGTCCTCGCCTTGCGCAAGGTCGAGCAGGTGGCGCGTCTTCTCGTTGGCATACGACAGGCCCTTAGCCGAAACCATCTCGGTATAGGTCAGATCGGCGCCCTGCTCGCGGCACAGCGTGCGAAAAGCCATGTCCGACACGCCGGCCATAGGCGCCAGCAGCAGACGATGGCGATCGAAGAAATCGTACATGCGCCCGCCTTACATTGCAGACAGGATGCTCACGCCGGAAACCAACGTGAAGCCGAGCAGCACGATAAGCGCGAGCACCACCACGATGCAGCCCACGCCAGCGGCCTTCGTGCCGCCCCGCTGCGCACGCTCGAGCTCTTCGCGAGCCTTCTTGTCGTCGAAGGCGTCGTCCAACCAGTTGTATTCGTTGCGTTTTGCGCTCATATTCCGCAACAGCCCCTAATCGTCGACCTTCAGGATAGCCATGAACGCCTCTTGCGGCACCTCGACGTTGCCGATGGCCTTCATGCGCTTCTTGCCCTGCTTCTGCTTCTCGAGCAGCTTGCGCTTACGGCTGATGTCGCCGCCATAGCACTTCGCAAGCACGTCCTTGCGCTTGGCCTTCACGGTCTCGCGCGCGAGCACGCGCCCGCCGATGGCTGCCTGGATGGGAACCTCGAACATCTGGCGAGGGATGATCTCCTTGAGCTTTTCGGTGAGCACGCGTCCGCGGTCGTAGGCCTTATCGCGATGCACGATGAAGCTGAGCGCGTCGATGGGCTTGCCGGAAAGCAGGATATCGAGCTTGACCAGGTTCGACGGCTTGTACCCGTCGAAGTCGTAATCAAGGCTGGCATAGCCTTTGGTGTTGGACTTCAGCTTGTCGAAGTAGTCCATGATCAGCTCGGACAGCGGAATCTCCCACAGCATTTCCACCGTATGCTGCGACAGGTAGTTCATGGTGACGAACGTGCCGCGACGCGCCACGGTCAGGTCCATGACCGCGCCGACGTAATCGGGCGGGATGAGGATCTTCGCTTTCAGATAAGGCTCCTCGATGCGCTCGATCTCGCCGGGGTCGGGCATCTCCTGCGGCGAATGCAGGCTGATCATCTCACCGCCTTGGCGGAAGACGTGGTACTCCACCGAAGGGGCGGTTGCCAGAAGATCGAGGTTGAACTCGCGCTCCAGTCGCTCCTTGACGACTTCCATATGCAGCAGGCCCAAGAAGCCCACGCGGAAGCCGAAGCCGAGCGCGTGAGATTTCTCAGGCTCCCAGATAAGCGCCGGATCGTTGAGGGACAGCTTCTCGAGAGCCTCTTTGAGCGGCTCGTACTGGTCCGAATCGATGGGGAACAAACCGGTGTAGACCATGGGCTTGGCCTCGCGATAACCCGGCAACGGCTCATCGACGCCGCCTTCAGCCAGGGTGAGCGTATCGCCCACCTTAACCTGCGAAAGGTCCTTAAGGCCAGTGACCAGGTACCCTACCTCGCCCACGCCGAGCTGCGGCAGCGGCTCCTCTGCGGGATGACGCGCACCCACCTCTTCGGCCAGGATGGTCTTGCCGCTGGCCATGAGCTTGAGCTTCTGGCCCTTGTGCATTGCGCCATCGACCACGCGCACGAGCGCCACGACGCCGCGATACGGATCGAAATAGCTGTCGAAGATGAGCGCGCGCAACGGGGCGTCAGCATCGCCTTGGGGCGCGGGGATGTTGTAGACCACGGCCTCCAGCAGGTCATGCACGCCCACGCCGGTTTTACCGCTGGCCAGCACGGCATCGTCGGCAGGGATGGCAAGGCCGTCCTCGATCTCGGCCTTGACGCGCTCGGGTTCGGCGCTGGGCAGGTCGATCTTGTTGATGAGCGGGATAATCTCAAGGTTGGCGTTCATGGCCATCATGGCGTTTGCCACCGTTTGCGCCTCGACGCCCTGGGTGGCGTCGACTACGAGCACCGCGCCTTCGCATGCTGCCAGACTGCGGCTGACCTCGTAGGTGAAGTCGACATGACCCGGCGTGTCGATGAGGTTGAACTGGTAGGTTTCCCCATCGTCGGCGGTGTAGTTCACGCGAACGGCCTGGCTTTTGATGGTGATGCCGCGCTCGCGCTCGATGTCCATGCTGTCAAGCAGCTGGGCCTGCATGTCGCGATGCGCCACAGTGCCCGTCATCTCCAACACGCGGTCGGAGAGCGTGGACTTGCCATGGTCGATATGGGCGATGATGCTGAAGTTTCGGATATGCGATGGGTCGGTCATGTGGCCTCTTGCTTTCTTGACGCCTTATTATTGCGACGGTTGCGCGACAGGCTTGCCAGGCGCGCGTCGACGCGCCGCGGACGATGCTTTCCGCCATGCAACCATGATGTTTGCATAAGCACGGATTTTACCAGCTAGCAGCGGTTCCATTCCGCCATAGCACTACAATTCCACGTCAACGGGCCCAGACCCCTCCGGTGATACCGTGACCAGCTGGGCTTTGACGGAACCCTGCCCCTGCGTGCAGAGCGCCCAGGTGCCCTCGGACAGCTGCACCTGAGCCGAACCGTCCGTCGCCTTCACCGAAGACATCTGCTCGGGAACGAACTTGGAGCCGTCTTCGGAAACGAAGATGGGTTTGCAGACCAGAACCTGCTCAGCAGAGGTTTTGACGGACACGGTTCCGCTTGATTGGACGGCGGACGCGGGAGCAGCTTCATCGAAGACCTGTTTGCCGCCCGAATGGCAGCTGGAGCAATCCTGCCCCTGATCGATGACCTCATGCTGGCCCGAGCCGCACCCGACAAGCCCGAACGTCGTTGCAAGCGCAAAGGCCATGCTCGCTGCGACGGCAACCTTCCGAACACCCATGTATAGCCCCCTTCAAGAGGAAAACCGATATCGAGTTGTGCATTGTTCTGCACAACTGCAAATCAACAGGTGCAAAACCGTGCGATATCGGCTATTCTATCTCATTGCGTATCCGGCATATGCGCGCCCTCGCAATCTACGCAGGGCATCCGCAGACAAGGCTGCATGAAGGATCATCGTGGTGCCGGGTGGCCGATTGGCTAGCTGAATGGGAAATCCTGTCCATTCCCGCATATGAACGCTGTTGCGCATTGCGCACGCAGTCATATGCCAATCAGTCACCTGTGCATCTCACCCACTCCTTCGCAGCTGCGCCGAGCGCGCAATAAGCCGAAAACGGCGAAACCACGTTAGAACGAAGGAGTTCCACCATGGCCAACATCAAGAGCCAGAAGAAGCGCAACATCACCAACGAGAAGTCCCGTCAGCGCAATCGTGCCATCAAGTCCGAGCTGAAGACCGCCATCCGCGCCGCACGCGAGGCCGTTGCCGCCGGCGACGCAACCGCTGCTTACGCCAAGGGCCTGTACGCCTGCCGTCTGCTCGACAAGGCCGTCTCCAAGGGCGTCATCCACAAGAACCAGGCTGCTAACCGCAAGTCCGGTCTGATGGCTCTGGTCAACACCATCGTCACCGACGAGGTGCGCGCCGCTTACGTCAAGCCCGAGGCCAAGAAGCAGGAGGCCACCGGCTCCAAGAAGGCTGCTCGCAAGGCTGAGAAGGCTGCCGCTTACAAGGCCGCTGCCGAGGAGAAGGCCAAGCGCGTTGCCGAGCAGCAGAAGCTCGAGGCCGCTGCCGCCGAGCGCAAGGCCAAGGAGGCCGCTGAGGCTGCTGCCGCCGAGCGCAAGGCCAAGGAGGCCGCTGAGGCTGCTGCCGCCGAGGCCGCCGCTGAGGCTGAGGCCGCTGAGGGCGAAGAGGCTGCTGAATAGCATCTCACCTGCTGGTGAACCGAGAACGGCTCCGGATTTCCGGAGCCGTTCTTTTTTTGTATATAACGCCAACCTATGTTGACGCCTTATATATTAGCCCGCGTCCAACGCGATGATCGTACGCTTGGGTCGAATCGGGCGCGCACATCCCATCCGATCAACCGAGCACTGGAGCACAAACCGATGACGCAAATCGGGCTCGATTCGCCCCGTTACCCCCGCTTCGCGGTGACGTTCACAACCCATTCGCGAAACGCCGCGTCGGGGTCGGCGCCGCTTTTCATGGCCTGCTCGGTGTCGCGTGCGGTGATAAGCGCGCGCCGCAGCTCCTGAGGAGTGAACTTACGCGCCCAAGCCGCATGGTTTTTCACGCGCCAATCGGGCTGCTTGAGCGCAGCCGCAATCCCCCGACCTTGGCCGCGGGCAGATAGGCTTTGCGCGCACATAAGCTCTCGAATGCGCGTCACGCACATGGGGAGCAGCGCATGAGGGGACACCGATTTCATACGCTGCAGGTCAAGCAGGCACTTGGCGGTATCGCGCGCCGCGAACGCGTTCACGAACTCCCAAGGCTTGACCTCGGCGGTGCGGCTGACAAGCGAGCGCACCTCCTGCTCACCGACCGCCGCGTCGCCGGAATGGGCAAGGGCCACCTTCTTGATCTCGGCGTCAAGATGAACCGTATCCTCGCCCACCAGGTTCACGAGCGCTATAGCGGCGCCCTCCGAGAATGTGACGCCATGGCCTACCGCCATGGAGCGCACGAGTTTCGGCAGGTCACGGGCCTTTGGCGGCGCACAGTCGATCACCGCGGTTTTGCCATGCTTGGCAACCGCTTTGTACAAGCGCGTGTTCTTCGCCAGCTTCTCGGCCACAAGAGCGAGCACGGTGGTCTCGCAAGGCGAATCAAGGTAGGTGACGATAGGTTCCGAGTCGGCCTTTTTAAGCTTGTCGGCCTCGCGGACCTCGACCAATCGCACCGGGGATGCGAACGGGATGGTGTTGCACGCGTTGACCACGTCGTCGCCGGTGAATTCAGCACCCTCGAACACGTCCGAGTTAAACGATAGGTCGCCCATGCTCGACAGGCGCGTGCGAAGCCGCTTCATGACGGCATCGCGTTTCAGCGCATCCTCACCGGTGATGAGGTACACGGGGAGCAGGGATTGATTGTTCTTCGAGTCAGTCATAGGGTTATTCTACCGCAGCGTGGTGACGCTGATGCGGTCTGTAGCGAATCTGCACGTCACGTCCCCGTGCTCGTCGGTGCGCAGCACTGCGCTTCCCGCCCGCTCCAGCGCATCCACCGTAGTTGCGGCAGGATGCCCGTAACGATTGCGCGCACCAACCGAGCAGAGGGAAACCTGAGGAGACAACATGGCAGCTTGATCCTCCGTTAGCGCGTTTTTCGAACCGTGATGCCCGACTTTGTATACGTCAACCCCTTCGATCAACCCGGCGGATAGCATCTGCGAGACCTCCTCATGCTCGGCATCCCCCACCAGCAAGCTTCGCCATTCGCGGTTGCCGTCGCCATCAATGTCGGTGTCAACGGTAAAACATAGGCTATCGCAATTACCTCCCTCATCTTGAAATGCGGCCGGCCACACACAGGTGAATCGGAATGCGCCGACCCGAAACGCATCGCCCTGTGATAACCCCGCAACACGCTCCTTCCCCACCAGCGATTCGGCTTGCTGGCGAAGCTTTGCGCAAGATCCACATGAGCAAGTAAGGCCATCGCGTGCAATGAGCACCCGATCAACCTGCACCACACCATCAAGCGAGCCGAGCGACGCCATATGGTCGTCGTCGGGATGCGTGATGATAAGGGCATCAAGGCGTATGATGCGATGCCGCCCCAATGCTTGGCGAAGCATTGCGTCCTGGTTGCCCGTATCGACGAGCACGGACCGCTTCCCGCTTCTAATCAAAATCGCATCGCCCTGCCCAACGTCGAGCGCGACGATCTCGCAGCCTTGCTGCAACAATGGTACGTTTACCAGCGCGAACACGAATAGGGATAAGATTCCGGTTACCGATATCAACCGGAACATCGATCGACGATTCGGCTTAGGCCACCATAACCACAATCCGCATGCGACCGTAAAACCCGCGAACAACGCAACCGAAACCGGGGCGACAATCGGAATGCTCGCATAGGGAATCGATGAGCAAGCTTGGACGGCCTTCAGAAGCAAGCAGGCGCACCCGCAAGCAAGGGAGCTTGCGAGGTTCGGAGCCGGAAGCAAAGCACACGCAACGGCTCCTACAATGCCGGCTGCGCATACCGGCCCGAACAGCGGCGCGGTAACGATATTGGCAAACGGGGCCGCCAGCGGAAGTTGGCTAAACAAGGCAGCCGAGAACGGCGTTGCGATCACCGATGACGCAAACGTCAGCGCCAATGCCTCGCGAATGAATGCGGGCACCCATCCCAAACTGTACCTAAGCCATGAATTCATGATGCCGCCGAACAGGACGATCCCAAGCGTTGCCAACACTGAGAGCGCAAATGACGATGATAGCGCCGCTTGCGCATCGAGCGCGAGCATGACGGTGATGCAGCACCCTAGCGCAGATAACGAAGACGCCCGGCGCCGAGCCGTCCACGATGTCATGCCGGCAACCGTCATCAACGCGGCACGTATGGCAGAAGCAGGCATGGCGGTAAGCGCCAGGTACGCAACGAGTAACGCGATCTGAGCGGCGATCGACACCGGTTTAGGAAATCTCAGCGCGCCCAGCAAGGATGCAACGAGCGCGGCTACGATGGATAGATGGGCGCCCGATACCGCAACCACATGCGCAAGGCCGCTCACTTGGAATTGCCGATACACGTCTTCCGGCAAATCAGCCCTCCATCCACAGGAGATAGCGGCCGCAAGTCCCCTATCGCCACGCAAGGGTTCCGTAAGCGCGCGAACAGCACGCTCCCGAAACGATAGCAGCGCGGCGCCTGGACCTTGAAGCGGCACTTGCTCGCAGGTTCTCAATTTGACGTTTGCGGCGATGCCGCGTTGCCAGCCCCACGATGCGCGATCGTCCGACAACTCGGAAATCGAGCCATATCCGCTAAACCGTTGACCATAGAACGGCACCGCATGCCCACTGGGAAAGGAAACTTTCGCCGCAAACGATCGAGCTGACCCCTCCGCTTGCACTCGCGCCATGCACGAAACGCCGAATTCGCCTTCCGAGCCATCGGATAAGACGACTACATGAAGCAGACCCTGCGACTCTGAAGCAACCTGTTGAGCAAGATGGAGCCGAACCCCCTGCACGAAGCCCAAGGTCGCACCGCAGAACAATCCTGCCACCAGCACCAGGGCAAGAAGGCATCTTCGACAACGCCAGATCAAGCATGTGCAGCACAAGCAAGCTACCGCCCCGACCGCGCACGCGACCACACATAAAACGATCGATAGCGAACGCGCGAACGCCAACGAGGCAACGCAGCCCGCCCAAACGCCAAGCGCAAATGCGAGCACCGGGGGAATCGCCGGACGCGAAGGAAACGCTGCATCATCCTCATCCGTGCGACCATCAGGGACGACTAACCCTCGAAGTAGCTCGCTTTGGGCGGCGCTCACGCGACGCAAATCGAATCCGCCAACGAAGCATACTTCTTGTCGCCGATCCCGGACACGCGCTTGAGGTCCTCGGGGCTTTTAAAAGGACCATTCGCTTGCCTATCCGCAACGATCCGCTGAGCCAATGCAGGCCCTACCCCGTTAAGCTGCTGAAGCTGCTCAGCGGTTGCCGAATTGATGTCGACTTTCCCCTGTGCCAAAGCTCCACTTGGCTGCGGGGAGTCCAATCCGAGGCCTTGCGCATCGAACGTCTCTGAAACGGCGATTTGCCGCATGCTGGGAACGATGACTTGTTCGCCATCCTTGACTTCTCGGGCAAGGTTGAGCGCATCGACGGCAGCCTCCTCGGCAAATCCACCGGCTGCTTCTATAGCCTGTTGCACGCGCGCATCGCCGGCAAGCTCGTAGAGCCCGGGATTTACAACCGATCCTCCCACGTGCACAAATATCGAGTCCGGCGCATCTTGCGAAGAGCCAGCCTGTTCGGACGTCCCCTGCGAGCCCTCAACCTTCTCGACGGTGAAGGCCGAATCCGGAGCCAGCACCGAGGCCAAGCCAATGCCGCCAGCGATCAAAACGCAGATCGCGACGGCAGTGATGCCCATCAATACGGGCAGCTTTGCTCCACCCATATGTAGCTTGGCACGAACCGAATCAGCGTACCGAACAAAATCCATACAGAGCCCCTTTCCTTGGTTTTGGAAAGCATAGCTCCGCCATCTTGCAGAACCCTTGTCGAAAAGACGAGCCCTTGTCCTGCGAACCTTGCGCAATCCGACACATGCGAGAAGGCCGCGCAAAAGCACGGCCTTCTCGCATGAATCCTCTATTGCGCCCGAGAATCGGATGCCGACCCAAGTCGGTATCCGCCGGAAACGCTATTCCTTGCGGGGCTTTTTCTTCTTGTACCCAGGGCACTTGTAATCGTGCGGCTCTGCAGCATCCGCAAGCTCGGAGACCCACTGCTCGATAGGCAGCGCGGCCTCGGCCTCAAGCACGTCCTCAAGCTGCGCATGCGTTTCGGGGTTGCGCGGCATGAACAACGTGCAGCAATCGGGGGCATCCTGAGACGAGATCTCGAAGGTGCCGACCTGCTGGGCCATATCGATGATCTCAAGCTTATCGGTGCCGATAAGCGGGCGGAACACCGGCATGTCCACCGCCGCATCGGTACAACGGATGTTATCCAAGGTCTGCGAAGCCACCTGACCAAGCGACTCGCCGGTAACGAGCGCTTTGGCTCCTTCACGATGCGCGATTTCCTGCGCAACCTTGAACATAAGGCGGCGATACATGATGACGCGCAACTGCGGCGGCACCGTCAGCGAGATCTCGCGCTGGTAGTCGCCGAACGGGACAACGTACACGCGCCCGATGCAGCCGGTCTTCTCAAGCACGTGCGCGATGTCGTCAACCAGATACTCGCTGGTATCGCTGGTTTGCGGACGGCCGGAGAAATGCACGCCGATGCACACGGCGCCGCGACGCGCCATGCGCCACGTGGCTACCGGGGAGTCGATGCCGCTTGACAGCAGGCACGCGACCTTGCCCGAGCTTCCCACCGGAAGACCGCCCACGCCGCGAACGCTGCGAGCATACACATAAGCGGCGTTTTGCACCACTTCCACGCCCACCACCACGTCGGGGTTCTTCATCTGGACCTGCTTTTCAGGATGCGCCTCGCACAACGCAGCGCCGATGATGCGGTTCATGTCCATGGAACCGACTTCGAAATCGGTATGGTTGCGTCGAGCCTGCACCTTGAAGCTGGTGAAGTCATCGACATCCGCCATAGCCGCCAAGGCCGCTTGCTCCATTTGCGCCAAGTCGCGCTCGCACTTGTACCCGGAGGAAACGCGGGCCACGCCAGGAACCTTGCGGATGAAGTCAGCGCAGCGCTTTTCCGTTTCCCAATCGGTACCCTCGCGCAAGAACACGCACAAGCGGCCGGAGATGCGATGGATGGTGACCACGTCGAAATCGGAGAGCAACGCCTCAAGGTTTTTCAAAAGGCGCATCTCGAAGGTGGAGCGATTATGCCCCTTCAACCCGATCTCGTGGTAGTGGACCAGGCAAATGCGCTGGAATTCGGTCATATGAACAGCCCTTCAAAACGTACGGTAAGCGGGTAAACGGAACAAACCCCCTGTCATTCTGCACGCCATAACGCTGCTTGCAACGCACTGAAAGCGCGGCACATGATCAGCGTAGGCAGGCGCAGAACGTCAGAGGGTTCACACGTCAAACGAAAACTGCTTGGCGTAGAAAGGTTTAGTGGTTCTCGGCGTCGATGGTTTCCGGGTCGTAGGAAACGTCGCCGCGGGCGATTTCCGAGAAAGCCATGGAAAGCGGCTTCTTGTCCGCTGCCTTGGCGATTTCAACGGCGGTTTGCAGCTGGATGGCGCGATCGCGCTGGCCGCGCATCATGTCGTTGATGTCATGGGCGCGCTTAGATGCCAGGGCGCACAGCAGGAAACGGTCGTTATCGGTTGCGTCCAGAAGGTCGGTGATCCTGGGTTCGATGATGCTCATAGGGTAGTTAACCTCGCGTTTTCTCGGCTTGTTCGTTCACGTATGAGACGAGCTGCGCAACAGCTTCGTCAAGATTATCGTTCACAAGCTGTATATCATACTCCATTTTACGGGAAAGCTCCACCCTAGCAGCCGCAAGACGCTGCTGGATGACTTCCTCGGTTTCGGTATCGCGGCCGCGAAGGCGCTGTTCGAGCACCTCCATGGAAGGCGGCTCGATGAAGATCAGGTGGGCATCGGGCACCTTATCCCTGATTTGGAACGCACCCTGCACATCGATCTCGAGGATGACCTGCTGACCTGCGGCCATATGCTCCTGGACGCTGGCGCGGGGCGTGCCGTAATGGTTCGACCCGTACACCGCCCATTCGAGCAGGCCATCGGAATCGATGAGCTGCTGGAACTGCTCCTCTGTTTTGAACTGGTAATGAACGCCGTCCACCTCGCCTGCACGGGGGTTGCGCGTGGTAGCCGAAACCGAGACCCACGCATCGGGAACCGCCTGCACAAGTCGGGCCACCAGCGTGCCTTTGCCAGCACCTGATGGCCCGGAGATGACGAACAGATTGCCGCGGCGCACTGCCTAGCCCAGACGCTCGAGAAGCGCGACCTGCTGACGCTCGCCAAGACCGCGCAGGCGGCGGCTTTCGGCGATCTGCAGCTCCTTCATGACCTTCTCAGCCTTGGCCTTGCCGTAGCCGGGAAGAGTTTCGATGAGCGTGGAGACCTTCATACGGCCGATGACCGGGTCGTCTTTCATGTCGACCACCTGGGCAAGCGTGAGCTTGCCGGCCTTGAGATCATCACGGACCTGCGCGCGCTTGATGCGAGCGGCCTTGGCCTTTTCAAGGGCCGCCTGACGATCTTCAGGGCTGAGTTGGGGAATAGCCATCAGTAATCTCCTTCGTGTAAATCAAGCGTTGTCGTGATACTAGCACGTCAACCGTCATCGACAACAACCAGTTACCCAAATCACAAAAAAGTTTCCGCAGAAAAATGGCCCTGTACCTGGGATTCTTCTGAATCTAACGCATAACCGCCCTTTTTCAGCGACAACATATTATGCACGAACGATGACGGATACGCCACGAACGCGCGAAATTCCCACTAGTCTAGCTCGGCCACGATGGCGTCGAACGCCGCGGCCGGGTCGGCGGCCTGCGTGATGGGGCGGCCGATGACGATATGCGAAGCGCCGTTATCGAAAGCCTGCTTGGGCGTGGCCACGCGGGACTGATCGCCCAGGGCGCTGCCCGCGGGACGAACGCCCGGCGTGACGATGTAGCCCTCGGGACCGAGCACCTCGCGAAGCATGGCGGCTTCCTGCGGGGACGCCACGACGCCGGAGATGCCGGAGCGCTTCGCCTGCTCGGCGAGCACGTTGACCTGCTCTGCCATGGGACGCGTGACTCCGGTGTCGGCCAAGGCGGCCTGGCTCATGGAGGTGAGCACGGTGATGCCCAAGGTGATGGGCACGTCGAAGCCGTACTCGGCGGCAGCGCGCTCGGCGCCCTTCTGCGCCGCGCTCATCATGGATAC
>NZ_CAKTYH010000048.1 GCF_934632265.1 uncultured Senegalimassilia sp. | reverse complement strand
TTCTTGGCCTTCTCGCGGGCGGCCTTCTGGGCCGGCGAGATGATGGTCATGGGCGTAGGCTGCGCCGTGACGTAGAAGTTGCCTCCGAAATCGATGGCAATGTCGCGGACGTTCACGCCGAACAGGTCGTGGATCTCGTTCTCGAACACGAACGCAGCGATGAATCGGTCGGTGATGCTGGGGATGGGGATCTCGGGCGTGACGCCTTTGATGGTGAACACCTCGAGCACGCCGTCTTTCATGAACGTGTACTGCACGTCGATGCCGGCCTCGGTGTTGACGGCGAGCACCTGCACGAAACGGTGACCTTCCGTCTGCATGCGCTCAGACAGGGCAGGCAGGCCCTCGACCGAGATCTCCTGATACTGTGCGGGTATTGCCATAGCGCTTACGCCTCCTTCCCGTTCTTCATTGCGGCACGCTTCTCCTCCAAGATGCCGACGGCCTCGACGACCGCGTCGATGATGGCCTCGGGGCGCACCGCGCAGCCCGGGGCGTACACGTCGACGGGGATGGCCTGGTCGACGCCGCCGATAACGTTGTAGCAATCGTGGAAGATGCCGCCGGAGCATGCGCAGATGCCGCACGCCACGACCACCTTCGGCTCGAGCATCTGATCGTAGATCTCCTTGACCACCGAGATGTTCTGCTCGTTGACGCTGCCCGTGACCAGGAAGATATCGGCATGCTTAGGGTTGCCGGTGTTGATCACGCCGAAGCGCTCGGCGTCGAAGCCCGGGCACAGAGCCGCCAAAACCTCGATGTCGCAGCCGTTGCAGCTTGAGGCGTCGTAGTGGATGACCCACGGCGATTTCGCGAAATAAGCCATTGCGACCTCCTTACAGGTACATAAGGACGGCGATGTTGATGCCGCCGGCCACCAGGGCCACCGCCCACGCGCTCTTGAGCATGATCTGCCACTTCACGCGGGCGAAGTTGTTGTCGATGAGGATTTCCAGGAAGAACGCGGCGAAGGCGGCTACCACGGCCACAACGATGGAGACGGGATTTCCCCACACGAAGAACAGGCCGATCCAACCGAGAGCCAGCACGTTCTCGCACCAGTGCATGACCTCCACCTTCGCAAGCGTGCGGCCGCTCATCTCGGTGGTGATGCCCTTGACGAGCTCCTGATGCGCGTGATGCGAATAGCTCAGGTCGAAGGGGCTTTTGCGCATCTTGATGGTGAGGATGAACAGAAAGCCCAGGAAGGCGATCCAGGTGGTGGCGATGGCCGGGACTTCGAGGCCGAGCGCGGCGCAGCTGTTGAACGAGCCCGTGGCCAGGAAGAACACCACGGCGATGAACAGGCTCATAGGCTCTTCGGCCATGATCTGCAGCGCCTCGCGTGCCGCGCCGACCTCCGAATAGGGGCTGCGGGTGCAGTACGCCGCCATGATGAAGAACAGGCTGGAGAGCGTGAGCACGAACACGGACAGCAGCAAGTTGCCGCCGCCGAAGAAGATGCCGCCCGCCACGATGGCGAACACGAGAGCGCAGGTGATATAGGTGCCCTCAACGTTGTTCACCGCGGCGCGGTCCTTCTCCAGAAGCTTGCGCACATCGTAGTACGGCTGCAGGATGGGCGGGCCGACGCGGCCCTGCATACGAGCGGACAGCTTGCGGTCAAGGCCGGCGAGCAAGCAGCCGAGCACGGGAGCGAGCACGGCGAAGGCGATGGTGCCCACGATGATGGGAATCAAATACATGAGACACTTCCCTTCCTAGAGCAGCCCGCACAGCATAGCGATTGCTGCGCAGAACCCGACGACGATGATGATGCTGGTGGCCCACACGCCCACCGGGGTGATCTTGGGCTCGCCGAAGACGCCTTCCATGTACCAGTTGCGCGACGTTGCCATGGTTTCACCGGACAAGGAGTTGCGGAACGTGCGGTTGGCGTTGTTCACGCTAACGCCTGACAGGTAGACGGGCACCTGCTTGACCTGCTTGGAGCCCAAGCCGCCGAACAGCACCACGAACACCACGATCGAAAGCAGCGCGGCAACCCACAGGTTCGCCTGGCTGACGCCCTGGGCGCACACGCCGAACACATCGGCGATGTAAGGCTCGACCAGGTACGTGGACAAGACGGGCAAGCCCACGCAGCACAGCATGGAGAGCACGGCCATGACCATGAGCGCGATCCACTCGCTGCGATGCACGGTGGTCTCGACGTTCAAAGGATGGGCGGCGATGCCCGAAAGCTTGCCGAGCCATTTCGCCCAGAACAGGAACGTGGCCGCAGAGCCGAAGCCCAGGATGAGGATGAGCGCTACGTTGCCGGTGTCGGCGAAGGTGACGAGCGTGCCCCACTTCGCGATGAGCATGCCGAAGGGAGCCACGAACATGATCATGATGCCGGCCATCATGAAGCGGGCCAGACGCGGCATGCGCTCGAACATGAGGTCCATGTCCTCGATGTCGCGGCTGCCGATATGATGCTCGGCGGTGCCGACGCACAGGAACAGCAGGCTCTTAGCCACGGCGTGGAACAGCACCAAAAACGTTGCAGCCCACACGGCCTCGGGGGTGCCCACGCCGGCGCAGGCCACGATCAGGCCCAGGTTGGCGATGGTGGAGTACGCCAGCACGCGCTTGGCGTTGCTCTGCGAGATGGCCATGAAGCTGCACAGCAGGAAGGTCAGGCCGCCCACCAGGATGGTCATGACCGATGCCACAGGGCACACGAGGAAGATCGGCGAGAGCTTGATGAGCAGGAACACGCCGGCCTTGACCATGGTGGACGAATGCAGCAGCGCGGAGGTAGGCGTAGGTGCCACCATGGCGCCGAGCAGCCAAGTGTGGAACGGCATCTGCGCCGCCTTGGTGATGCCGGCGAACGCCAGCGCGACCGCGGGCAGGGCGGCAAGCGCCGGAGCCATGACGCCGGCGGCGATGAACTCCACGAGCGAGAGCGTGTCCATGGTCAGCGCGATGGCGAACAGCGCCACCAGAAAGCCGATGCCGCCAGCCAGGTTCATGATGATCTGGCGAAACGCGTTGTTGATGGCCTCAGGCGTTTTGGTGTAACCGATGAGCAAGAACGAGCACACCGTGGAGACTTCCCAGCCGGTGAACATCCACAACAGGTTGTTGGAGAACACGATGACGTACATGGCGGACAGGAACAGGAACATGAGGGCGAAAAACCTCGGACGACGGTCCTTGGCATCGGCGGGCTCGTGAGCCTGGAAGTCCTCCATGTAACCCAGAGCGTAAATGCAGATGCCGCTGCCGACGACGCCGATGATGAACGTAGTGACCAGCGTGAGGCTGTCCAGGTACAAACCGTACTGCACTTCGATGCCATGAGCCACGGACACGTCGAACACCACGGAGCCGACGACCTGGACCACGGCGAGCACGCACGCCAGAACGTTCTTGTACTTCACGCCGAAGCAAAGGATGACCGCGGCGACGACCAAGCCGATGAGCGTGCACACGATATCTATCGCGCCTGAAGAGAACTCGATTCCGACCCACGGCGTGCCCAGGTTGGCCAGAACAAGCCAAACCGACCCGAATCCGATGATCACCGCTGAAGAGCACACGATGACGCGCCGTGCCGTCTCGTTGTTCACGAGCAGCAGCACGCCGGCCACGAGCAACGGGAACAGAATCAGAAACCCGATGAGAGCCACGCTGCCTCCCCCTTTCATTGTCCTTGCTAGCCGAATCCGACCCCATGGAGCTTGAAGCGCCGCATAAAGCCGAACGTGCCCGGACGGCGGGCACGGATAGCACTCTACCATCCAACCGGCCGTTTCACCTCGCAGCATTGAGGACGGACGGTATGCTCGGTAAATGGGTCCGTTTTGACAACAAAATACCGGTAGACGGCATATAGGGGAAGCGAGATTCACCATATCGAAGATATTGGGGTATAAGCAAGCGCGCAGAACAAAGGGCGTATGAGCCGAAGGTTTCCATTAGCCTGCTCAGCCAAAGCGTGCGAAGTTCAGAGATGACAATTCCATGACATAAAGGAAACGTCCGTACGCACGGCAGCCTTTTTGTTAGGATTGCCCACCGTTATGTTTCAATCGCTTGCCGACATATTCCATCGCATCCGCCGCACGGATTCCATGCTGTGCGCCCCATGCCCGCTGCGCGCCTTCGGCGCATGCAGCCTCTCCTCCATGCTCATATGATCCGTGCGCGTTGAACGCGCTTTCAACACACGTATCATATCGGCTTTTGGAGGATCTTCTTTTGAACAACGCAAGCTCCGCCGCAGCACACCGCGTTCGCATCACGGGTGTTGTGGTCTTCGGCGCCTTCCTGGCGCTTCTCAACCAAACCGTCATGTCCCCCGCCCTGCCCGTCATCATGGCCGATTTCGCCATCGATGCCTCCACAGCGCAGTGGATCATGTCTATATATCCCCTGGTCAGCGGCATTATGGTGCCGGTGTCGGCCTTCTTGATCGACCGCTTCACCACCCGTCAGCTATTCTTCGCCGCAACGGGTGCGTTTGCCGCAGGTACGGCGCTTTGCGCGGCCGCACCGACGTTTTTCCTGCTGATCTGCGGACGCGTATTGCAAGCAGCCGCATCCGGCGTGCTGCTGCCGTTGGTGTCGGTGGTTCCCATGCTGGTGTTCCCCGTGGAGAAGCGAGGGACCGCCATGGGCATGGCGGGCATCGTGATGTCGGCGGGACCGGCGATCGGGCCCGTCGTCGGCGGGGCCATCATCGACGCCTACGGATGGCGCGCATGCCTTGGCTGCATCGTGCCGCTGGCCATTGCAGGCCTTTTGTGCGCCGTGTTCTTGCTTGACAACGTCGGCGAAGGAAAGCGCCCACATCTTGACGTAGCATCGATCGCGCTTTCCACGGTGGCGTTCGGCGGCCTGCTGTACGGTTTCTCCAGCGCCTCCTCGATGGGATGGGCAAGCCCCGTAGTGCTCGGATGCATCATCGCAGGCGTGGCCTGCCTCGTGCTGTTCGCGCGCCGTCAGCTTCGCCTTGAGGACCCGTTGCTCGACCTGAGGTGCTTGAAATCGGGCGATTTCGCCGTTGCCGCCATCGTGGTGACCCTCATCAACGCGGCATGCCTGGTCACCAACACTATTCTGCCCATCCTTCTGCAGACCGCGATGGGCGCGACGGCGCTGCAAACGGGCATGGCGATGCTGCCCGCAGCTGCGGTCGGCATCCTTATCAGCCCCATCTCGGGCGTTGTGTTCGACAAATTCGGCCCGCGCGCCATTTCCGTGGGCGGCTTGACGCTCATGACCGTGGCGCTGTTCGCCCTGTCGCGCATGGACGCAAGCTGCTCCATCATGATGGTGGCAGTGATGTGCGCCGCGCAGGCTGCAGGTCAGTCGTTGGCGAACATGCCGGTGAACACCTGGGGCATCAATGCGCTTGAGAACAGCCAGATCGCCCACGGCAACGCCATCGCCAATACCGGCCGTCAGGTTGCAGGCGGCCTGGTAACCGCCATCATCGTCACGCTCATGACCACGGTCACGTCGAACGCGGCTTTGCAAGGCACGGCTACCGTCGATGCGACGGTATCGGGCACGAGCGCGGCGTATATGGCATGCGCCGCTATCGGCGTGGTGGCTTTGGTCTTCGGCGTGCTGAAGATCCGCGTCTCCAAGGAGGCGCGCAAGCAGCCCCACGTGATCCGCGACACGGCAGCAAGCGCTGCACAAGCAGCCGAGTAGCGCAACGCAGAACGCACTGCCCGCCAACGCAACAGGCGTTTGGACGAACCATCTGACAAGATCGACGTCGCAAGGGACCGGCTTCGGAACTCCTCCAGGGCCGGTCCCTTCGGTTTCACCCGACGCCTTCACATGCTTATATGGGCGGGACAACCGTCAAACGCGAAGCAACGCCACCCGCCCTCATCAGCAGACAACGAACCGCGCGACCCTTGTCGCTCTACCCTATCTCGTCTTACCCGCCATGATCTTCGTAAGGGCGTTGATGAGCTTCTGCGAATCGATTGGTTTGGCAAGATGTTCGTCCATGCCGGCCTCACGACAACGGACCTTGTCCTCGGTGAAGGCGTTGGCGCTCATGGCCACGATGGCAACGGTACGCGCATCCTCGCGTGCAAGCGAACGAATGGCGCGCGTTGCCTCGTATCCGTCCATATTGGGCATCATGATGTCCATGAGAATCAAATCGTAGGTACCTGCATCCGCCTGCCCGAACGCGTGTACCGCCTCGATGCCGTCATCAACGCATGTCACCCTCGCTCCGGCATTTGAGAGCACGAATTCCGCGATTTCACGATTCAGATCGTTATCCTCGACCAGCAGCACGCTCAAACCCTCTAAGGTGACCGTATCGGACGCATGACGATCACCCGGCCCTGATGGTGCTTCGAAGTCGACGGCCAACGGCAAGGTGATGGTGCAGGTTGTGCCTACTCCCAATCTGCTCTCGTATGCAACGCTGCCGCCCATAAGCTCCGCAAGCTGCTTGGCGATCGAGGTTCCCAAACCAGAGCCCGTCGCATGCTCGGCGTCCTTTTGCTGCTCTCGCGCAAACGGTTCGAACATGCGCGCCTGGAAATCCGAGCTCATGCCGATGCCGGTATCGGCGATGACGATATCGTACGTGGCGACTTCGCCTTCGTGCGCATGCTCCGTGCAGGTGACGCGTACCGAACCGCCCGGCTTGTTGTATTTCACCGCATTGCTGGCGATGTTCATGATCAGCCGTTTCAAATGAAGCGGGCTTGCCACGATAGAGGGATGGACGACCCCGCTTAGATCGCAGCTGATGGTCACGCCATGTTGCTGCGCCTGACGTTCCATGATTTGCCAAACCTCGTTGATGAGCTCTATGAGATTCACGGGACGCAGATCGAGCTTCACTTCGCCGCTTTCGAGTTTGCTCATGTCGAGGACCTCATTGACCAAGTCGGAAAGGATGCCCGATGCCGCCCATATCTTCTGCCGGCAATCGCGCTGTTTGGCCAGGTCGTTGTCGTAGGCGTTGGCAACTTCCACCATACCCCGGATACCGTTGATAGGCGTACGGATATCATGGCTCATACGCTGCAGGAACTCGGTCTTCGCACGGTTGGCGCTTTGCGCCTGGTGTGCCGACCTCGCAAGGCGTTCCGCGTATTCGCGCTCCTGCACCACGAGCTCGTGAAGGTGCTCGTGCTCGGATTTTCGCCTGGAAAGAGCGAACACGGCGACAACGACGCTGTACAGCGCAAGGACGACGGCCGTGAACCCGGCAACTTCGCCCAAACGAGACGAAACGGGCACGAATGTGTACACGTAGTAATCACGTGCCTTGTCAAGGGAGGCGATATAAAGCTTCGACCCTGAAAGCAACAGCGCGGTCTCACCGAGCGCGCAGCGGCTTTTAATGTCCTCGACGACCTTCGCATCAACGGGATCGAGCTGGATATCCCCGCTCACCTGATTCGGGAGCATATTGGCAGCCACCACCTTGCCGTCGGATTCCACGACGATATCGCCGCTGCCCCGCACATCGTAGCCCGCCAGCATATTCTGCAACGACAGCAGATAGCGATTCGAGAACGTCTCGCTTGTGTAGTAACCCGCAACGACCACGCCCGGCTCGTCGATACGCGCCGCACAACCCACATCGATATACGAGCCGTCATCTAAAACGATACGCATAGCGTACATTCTCCTAGGATCATCGATCACTTTGAGGGCGACTTCGTCCGTCACTTCCCGTTGCACCATGTCGAACGTGACGTCGTTATTGGAGTACGACCACGCAAGCTGACCATCAGCGGACAGCACGAAAGCGTTCGACAAGCCGAGTTGCCGTACGGAACGCTCAAGACCGCCTTGGTCGACGCCGTCGATGCCATAGGAGATATTACGAGCCAGTTGCGCCGCGTTCTCAAGCGCAAGCACCTGACTGGTCATAGCAGCGGAATCATTGAACGAATCATATATCAGACTCTGCGATTTCGCGAAGGCGACCACGTTGTCGGAGCGCTCGGCAGCTTGCCGGAACATCGAGCCGAAGCCGATCAACCCGCTCACGCACGCCACCGCAACCCCAACGGCGACGACGATTGCCCAAAAGCGTCTGCCAAGGTGATTGTTTCTAGCCACGCGCATCTCCTACCCACAGATACGGCGAGGGATCATCGAAGTACTTCGAAAGGATCGCGCGCATGGTGCCATCGTCTATCATGTCCCGAAACGCGCCCGCAAGCGCAACATCGATACCGCGATCGTCGTTCAGATCGAACGCGCACCCAAGGCCGACATCGAGCAAGGAATCATCGAGGATGCGCACATCGACCCCATAATCCTGCTCGTATTGCAAGATTGAGGTCTCATGAGCTGCAATGGCGTCCACGTAACCCTTCAAGAGAGCAGGGACAAGGTAGGAGCGGTCGGAGAAGCTCAGAACGCCCGCCACCTCCGGCACGTCGGGGTTCGTGCGATTCAGCAGGATGCCTTCAGGCTTGGTGGTGGATTGCACGGCAATGATCTTACCCTCAAGATCGGCGAACGTGGTAATGGAACTCGAAGGCTCAACGGCGACGACTTGGCGGCTTTTCATATAGGGTCCAGCCCAACGATAGTCCTCTTCGCGCCCCGTCATCGAGAAGCAGCCGGCGATGCAGTCAAGCTCGCCGCTGGCAAGCATCTCGTTTTTCTTCTCCCAAGCGATATATTTGAACTCAGGTTTATAGCCGATACGGCCAAGCGCCTCGGTGAGGATATCGACATCGATGCCGCTGGGATTGCCTTCAGCATCGTCGGAGACGAACGGCGGGTAGGGATCGGTGCCGATCACGAGGGTTTTCAACTCGTTTGAATCCGAAGTTTCGTTTGGATTTGGGAAAACACAGGCAGCAAGCGCGCACGCCAACAACGCCAAAACGGCGATTAGCGCAATAAGCGCGAACAGCTTCTTGCTACCCATGTGCATCCTTACCTCGCTGACACCCCCTACGCAGTATAACCGAATCATAGGTGTTACCTCGGAAAAACGGCGAATCACATGACTCGTCGCAATATCGAAATGTAGGGCCGCTCCCAGAGACGAAGATGTAGCGTCATCGGTAGATAGCATGCGCCATGCGGAGCGCTCGAAACACAACAGCCGAGGCAATCACATGCGAAGCGCTCGCAAAACTAAAGCCGAGGCTGCGACATGCGAGGCGTGCAAAAAGCAAACGTTACAGCCGCAACATGCGGATGGGGCCTATCGGGATGCAATATCGAGTCTGTCGTAGTAAAAGAAAAGCGGGTCTCAAGAAATCTTGAGACCCGCTTGTGTAAGCTGGTCGGGTTGACAGGATTTGAACCTGCGGCCCCTTGACCCCCAGTCAAGTGCGCTACCAAACTGCGCCACAACCCGAACTTTCAAATTGCCGCTGTCCGAAGCAGCTCGTTTATAATACCAAAACCACGAAAGCGCGCAAGAGGTAATTTCAAACTTTTTCGCGATTTGCGAGAAAGTTCAGCCGTAGGCGCAGAGCAACTACGGCTGAAAGCCTAGCGGAGGTAGTCCAAGGCATGGTCGAGGATGACATCCGCCAGCTTGTCCTTGGGCATGCTGGGCGTCTCGTCAACCTCTTCGGCGTCTACGAAGCATACGGCGTTGTCGTCGGTGCCGAACGCCAGGCCCTCGCCCACGCGGTTGGCCACGATAACGTCGGCGTTCTTCTTCACCAGCTTCGCCTGGGCATTGGCGATGACGTTGTCGGTTTCGGCGGCGAAGCCCACCACAACCTGATGCGGGCCCTTCTTCGCCCCGAGCGTTGCCAGGATGTCCGGGTTCTCAACAAGCTGGATGGTTCCCAAGTCCGCATCCGCCGCGCCCTTCTTCAGCTTGTGGTCTGCAGCATGGGCTGGGCGCATATCGGCTACGGCCGCAGAGAACAGCGCGATATCCGCTGAGGGAAACGCCTCTTCGCAGGCCTGCATCATCTCAAGCGCGGTGCTCACATGCACCACATGGACGTCCGAGGGGGCGGGGATGGAGACCGGGCCGGAGATCAGCGTCACACGGGCGCCGCGCCGGCGAGCGGCACGCGCGATGGCATACCCCGTCTTGCCGCTGGAACGGTTGGAGATATAGCGCACCGGGTCGATGGGCTCGACGGTGGGCCCGGCGGTGATCATGATGTGCTTCCCCTCAAGGTCCTGCTTCACGCCAAGAACCTCGAGCGTGCGCGCAACGATGGCGGCCGGATCGGCCAAACGCCCGCGTCCCACATCGCCGCATGCCAAATAGCCCTCATCGGCCTCGACGAACACGGCGCCGCGGATGCGAAGCTTGCCGATGTTGTAGCGCGTGGCGGCTGCCTCGTACATATGCACGTTCATGGCAGGAGCCAACACGAGCGGAGCCGTGCATGCCAAGGCAGTGGTGGTAAGGAGGTCGTCCGCGATGCCGTTTGCAAGCTTGGCCAGGACGTTGGCCGTGCAAGGGGCGATAACGAAGGCGTCGGCCTCCTCGGCAAGCGAGATATGGTGAATGGGATCGCTGGGGTCGTCGAACAGGTCGACCGCCACCTTCTCGTGGGTAAGCGAACGGAAGGTGACGGGGTCGACGAAGCGCGTGGCATGCTCGGTCATGCACACCTTCACGCGAACCCCGGCCTTTTGAAGGCCGCGGACGATCTCGCAGGATTTATATGCGGCAATGCCGCCGGTAACGCCCAGCAGCACGGTTTTCTGAGGTTTTGCAGCCTCGCTACTCATGATGGTCCTTCCCGGTCAAATACGGTGCAAGCACATGCGCCAGCACCGAAGCATGCATCGGCGTGCCGTTGAGGCACGGAACATACACGAGCTCACTGCCCTCGTACGAACGCCCTGCCTGTTCAACAGCCTGACGGTACCAGGGCACCAACTCGTAATCGATATCATAAAGGGTTTCAAGGCAATCTACCGCGAAATTCGGGCAAACCATGAAGACGCGGCCTTCTCGCGCCTGTGCCCAACGCGTGAGAACGCCTTTAGTGAAAGGTTGAAGCCATTCACGGCTTTTGTCGAATCGGCAGTTATAGCCGATGGTCCATTGCTCACGCTCAAGGCGCAGATGGCCCGCCACCGCCAATGCGGTCGCCCCGGTCTGAGGTTCGTAGGTGTCGCCTTGCTCGATATCTTTAATCGGGATGGAGTGGTAGTTGAACAGCAGCCTATCGCCTGCCTGAGCGTTAAAGCCCGCAGCCGAAACGGTTTGAGCGACCGCTTCGACATAGGCGCTATCCATTCCGTACGAATCCACGAACGCCACCGGCACCTGCCATGACAGTTCGGTCATAGCCGCAGCAACACCATCCTTGACGCTTAGCGTGGTCGAATGGGCGCTTTGCGGATACAGGGGAAGCGCCACCACCTGCGTGCAACCTTGCTCGCGGAGGGAGGCAAGCGCCTGCTCGATGGAGTCCTCGCCATAGCTTTGCCCGACCTGGACCCGCACATCAACGCCGTCGCCTTGTAGACGCTGCTCCAGCAGGGTGCGAAGCTTGGCATGCTCCACATCGAACGGCGATCCGGATTCAGTCCAAATCTTCTCGTACTTCTTCCCCGACCTCACCGAACGCGTGGGAAGAATGAACAGATGCAGGATCAGCGACCATGGGGCCTTGGCCATGGGCCGTATGCGCTCGTCCATCAAAAACCTGCCCAGATACCTGCGCACGTCACGCGGCTCTGGGCTTTTCGGCGTGCCCGTGTTCGCGAGCAATATGCCGATACGCGGTGTCTCATATGCCGTCATAGCAACCGTCTCCAAACTTCACCTGCGAAAACAAGAAGGCGGCTTCAACAGCCGCCTGATGCAACGTGTCTGCACGCAAACACGTTACCAAATACTATATAGCTCCGAAATCCTCCAGATGATGTACCGGCGCCGTGGGGTGCGGCGCATCAGCCAGCAGCTCGAACACTTCCCTACCCGCCTCGGTACGACCACGGCTGCGAGACGAAAGCTTGTCAAGCACGGCAGCAAGGTCGTCGGTCAGGTTGTCGGCGAAGAACAGGTCCTCTCCCGTCATGGGCTGCGTGAAGCCCACTTGGAAGGAATGCAGGAACTGACGGTCCAACCCGAAGTTCGCGTCGGCATCCTTAGGAGCGCCGGAGTTGTACACCGGATCGCCCACCAACGGGTGCTTCGCGTACTGCATGTGCACGCGGATCTGATGGGTCCTGCCCGTGTACAGCTTGCAATCGATGAGCGTATAGCCGTTGTCGCGCGGACCGTGATCGAAGCGCTCGAGCACGCGGAACGTGGTGAGGGCATCGCGAGCCGAAGGGCACTCGCGCACCGCCATGCGCGTGCGCTCGTTGAGCGAACGGGCGATGGGTGCATCGATCATCCCGGTGTCGTGCGGGATGACGCCGTGCACCAAGGCAAGGTAGCGACGATCAACCGCACGATCGCGGATATCGGCGATGAGAGCCAAACCGGCGGCATCGTTTTTGGCGGCCAGCATAAGGCCGGTGGTGTCGCGGTCAAGGCGGTGCACGATGCCGGGGCGATCGCTTTCGCCCTGGACGTTGCACAGGTGCTCGACGCCGCAATGATATACCAGGGCATTGACCAACGTCCCATCGGCATGGTCGACCGACGGATGGCACACAAGGCCGGCCTGCTTGGAGATGACAAGCACGTCGTCATCCTCGTAGCGGATATCGAGCGGGATGGCCTGTCCTTGCACCGGGCCCTGCTCTGGGGCATCGGGCAGCTCGTAGACCACCGTATCGCCCGCGCACAGCGTATGCTTCTTGGCGACGGTGGCGCCGTTGACGTAGACCGCGCCCTCTTCCACGGCTCGGGCCGCAGCGCTGCGGCTTGGATACAGCCCGCGCGCCGCCAACACGGCGTCGATGCGCGTACCGGCATCATCGGCGCAGGCGGTATAGCTTTTCAACGCGCCCATCTAGCGCACCTCCTCATGCTGGCGTTCGCGAACAATCCATGCGATTAAAAACAAGGCCAACCCGCAGGTCACGCCGATATCGGCGATATTGAACACGGGGAAATCGATAAACGATAGGTCGATGAAGTCCACCACGTAACCCAAGGCGAACCGATCGATGGCGTTGCCTATGCCACCGCCTATCACAAGGCCCAACCCGATGATCTCGGCCCAGCTGATGCGGGCGCGCTCGTGGATCGCAAAAACGGCAAGCGCCGCGCACATGACGACGGAGAAGACGCCGAGGGCGGCCGTAGCGCCCGAGAACATGCTCCAGGCTCCACCGGTGTTATGTACTAGATGCAGGCTGAACAACCCCGCAATGGGATCCGAAAGAACGCTGCCTGCGGCATGGGAGTTCATACGGAACTTGACGACCCGGTCCAAGGCAATCCAACAACGGGCCAATGCGC
Organism: uncultured Senegalimassilia sp.; assembly: GCF_934632265.1. GTDB lineage: Bacteria > Actinomycetota > Coriobacteriia > Coriobacteriales > Eggerthellaceae > Senegalimassilia. Next base: position 64 of record NZ_CAKTYH010000048.1, on the reverse strand, counting down.
CCATCGTCCCCAGACGAAACGCCTGAGAGCGCACCGAAGGCGCGGGGCCGGCGCTTACCGCGTC
>NZ_CAKTYH010000047.1 GCF_934632265.1 uncultured Senegalimassilia sp. | reverse complement strand
ACCCCGTCGACTCGAACGCACCGCCCTTGATAAGGGCTTCGAGCGTTTTTCGGTTATAGCACTTCGCGTCGACGCGGTTCACGAAGTCGTGCAAGCTGGTGAACGGGCCATTCTTCTCGCGCTCCTCGATGATCTCGTCAGCGACGTTGCGACCAACACCGCGCACGCCGACCAGGCCGAAGCGGATGCCGTTCTCAACCGGCGTGAACTCGGCGTTCGAAGAGTTGATATCGGGCGGCAACACGGGCGTGCCGTTGTGGTTGCAGCTGGAGATATAGCGGATCAAGCGATCGGTGTTGCCCATATAGCTGGACAGCACTGCCGCCATGTACTCGTTCGGGTAATGCGCCTTCAAGTAAGCCGTGCGCATAACCAGGATCGAGTACGCAGCCGAATGCGACTTGTTGAACGCGTACTTTGCGAACTTCTCCGCGTCGTCCCAGATCTTCTTCGCGATCTCAAGCGAGTACCCGTTCTCGACCGCGCCGTTGTTCCAGTCCTCCTGCAGCATGCGCATGATGTCGAGCTTCTTCTTGCCCATTGCCTTGCGAAGCTTGTCTGCCTTGCCGGCGGAAAAGCCGCTCATGACCATGGACACCTGCATGATCTGCTCTTGGTACACCATGGTGCCGTAGGTTTCCTCAAGCACCGGGCGCAAGCGCTCGTCGTAGTAGTGAACGGGGGTCTTGCCGCTTGCAACCTTGACGTAGTCGTCGACCATGCCGGACTCCAACGGGCCCGGACGGTTCAAAGCGATCGAAGCGACGATGTCGCTGAACCTCTTCGGTGGCAAACGCGCGAACAGGCTCACATACAAGCCGCCCTCAACCTGGAACAGGCCGTCCATGTTGCCCGAGCGCATGAGCGCAAACGCCTGCTCATCGTCGGTGGGGATCTCCTCGGGGATGATCTTGCGGCCCGTGGTCATCTCAACGTTACGGCACGCGCGCGAAAGCACGCCCAACGTGCGCAAGCCAAGGAAGTCCATCTTCAGCAAGCCCAGGTCAGGCGTGTAATGGCCGTCATATTGCGTGATGATGCCGCCGCCCTTGGTATCGCGCTTGACCGGCACGTGGTCGGCCATAGGATCTCGGCAGATGATGGTCGCGCACGCATGCACGCCCTCGCCGCGCACGTGGCCCTCGATGGACTGCGCGGCATCGACGACCGCCTTGACATCCTCTTCGGTGTCATAGGCCTTCTTCAGATCAGGGTTCGTGTCGAGCGCCTTCTGAATGGTGATGCCCAGCTCATCGCCGATCATCTTGCAGATCTTGTCGCCCACGCTGTAGGGATAGTCGAGCACGCGCGCTGCGTCGCGCACGGCGTTTTTCGCCTGCAGCTTGCCGAACGTGATAACGCCCGTAACGTGATCGGCGCCGTACACCTCGCGGATATGCTCGATAACCTCCTGGCGGCGTTCATCCTCGAAGTCGCAGTCGATATCGGGCATCTCCACGCGTTCCGGGGAAAGGAATCGCTCGAACAGCAGACCGTTGGAAAGCGGCTCCAAATCGGTGATGCCCATAGCATATGCAACGATGGAACCAGCAGCGGAACCACGACCCGGCCCGACGCCGATGCCTTGACTACGCGCCCAGTCCAAGTATTCCTGCACGATAAGGAAGTACGCAGGGAAACCCTGCTGGATGATGACGCTCATCTCATATTCGGCGCGATCAAGCGGCTCTTTGGGAATAGGGTCGCCGTAGCGCTTCTTCATACCTTCAAGCACCTGATGGCGGAACCAGCTCTCGTCCGTCTCGCCTTCGGGAAGCGGGAACTTCGGCAGAATGGAGTCACGCTCAAGGATGACATTGCACTTCTCGGCAACCTCCACCGTGGTATCGCACGCCTCGGGGAAGTCGCGGAGCGCCTCGCGCATCTCCTCTTCCGTTTTCATATAGAACTGGTCGTTCTCGAACTTCATGCGGTTCGTGTCGTTGACGGCAGAACCCGTGCCGATGCACAGCATGATATCCTGCGCCTTTGCATCTTCCTGCAGCAGGTAATGGAAGTCGTTCGTTGCGATGGTTTTCAAGCCCGCACGATGCGCAACCTCGGTCAGCTGGTGATTCAGCTCGGTTTGCGTAAGCCCGCCGTCAGTGCGGATGCCCTGGTTTTGCAGCTCGATATAGAAGTCGCCCGGCTCGAAACAGCTGGCAAACTTGTTCGCCCACTCCACCGCCTCGTCGAACTGGCGGTTGTCCAACAGTTTCGGGATGATGCCAGCGATACAGGCAGACGAGCCGATAATGCCCTTGCCGTACTTTTGCAACATGCTGAACGTGGTGCGAGGCTTGTAGTAGAAGTTGTCGACATGAGATTCGCTGACCAGGTTCAAAAGGTTGTGATAGCCCTCATTGGTTTTTGCCAGCAGCAGCAAATGGTACAGCCTGGGCTTCACGTCCTTGCGAAGCTCCTCGTCGGTGGTGAAATACACTTCACAGCCATAAATCGGCTTGACCTTCTTGCCGGTTTCCTTCTCAACGGCGGCACAAGCATCGCACAGCTCGGGAACGCCCGACATAACGCCATGATCGCTGATGGCGACAGCAGGCATGTCAAGCTCAGCTGCGCGACGCACCATATCCTTGATGTGCGTCAGGCCGTCGAGCAACGAGTATTCGGTATGGTTGTGCAAATGAACGAACGCCATGGATGCGCCTCGAATCTTCTCGCAAGTGATGTGCTGCGCTTCGGTCAGGCTTGGAGCCGATTGACCGAAGCAGGGTTTTCCGGTTCCCCATCATAGCAGCCTTTAGCGCACGCGTGTTCGAACAAACGATGGATTTCGCGCGGGGTTTCAGCCGCCATATGCAAAACGGCCCCCGCCTTTCGGCAGGGGCCGTTTCAGGTGAACAGCCGATGGATACGACCGTCGCGTTGCCAGCAGTCGCACCAGCGGCCGCGGGTTCAGATGTTCAAGCCAACACCCAGGCTATGCAGCAACAGGCGTTGCGCTATCGGCAAGGATGATCACCTTGTCGTCGGTAACCTGCACGTAGCCGCCCTTGACTTCGTAGCGCTGCACGGGACCGCCCTCTGCGGGCGTCAGGCGGATCTCGCCATCGGCCAGCACGGACACCAGCGGAGCGTGACCGGCCAGAAAGCCCATCTCGCCCTCGACGCCCGGGACGACGACCATTTCAACCTCGCAAGCTGCAAGCTTCTCGGCAGGCGTGACGATGTCGCACTTGAAGCTAGCCATACTACGCTTCTTCCTTCTTCATTTCCTCGTAAGCAGCGTAGACGTCGTCGATGCCGCCCTTCAGGCGGAAGCACTGCTCGGGAATCTCGTCGCACTCGCCGTCGAGGATGGCGGCGAAGGAACGGACGGTGTCCTCCATCTTGACGTACTTGCCGGGCAGGCCGGTGAACTGCGTTGCCACGTGGAAGCACTGGCCGAAGAACTGCTGAGCCTTACGCGCACGGGAAACCGTGAGCTTCTGTTCCTCGGACAGCTCGTCCATACCAAGGATGGCGATGATGTCCTGCAGGTCCTTGTAGTTCTGCAGCAGCTCCTGAATGCCGGTGGCCACACGGTAGTGCTCCTCGCCCACGATAGCGGGATCCAGAGCGCGGGAGGTGGACTCCAGCGGGTCGACAGCCGGGTAAATACCCAGCTCGGCGATGGAGCGGGACAGAACCGTCTTCGCATCCAGGTGCGTGAACGTCGTAGCCGGAGCGGGGTCGGTCAAGTCGTCAGCGGGCACGTAAACTGCCTGCACGGACGTGATGGAACCCGTGGACGTGGACGTGATGCGCTCCTGCAGGTCGCCCATCTCGGTTGCCAGCGTGGGCTGGTAACCAACGGCGGACGGCATACGGCCGAGCAGTGCGGACACCTCGGAACCGGCCTGCGTGAAGCGGAAGATGTTGTCCACGAACAGCAGAACGTCCTGGCCCTGATCACGGAAGTACTCGGCCTCGGTCAGACCAGCCAGGCCGACGCGCAGACGAGCTCCCGGAGGCTCGTTCATCTGGCCGTAGACCAAGCAGGTCTTGTTGATAACGCCGGAATCGCTCATCTCCAGGTACAGGTCGGTACCCTCACGGGTACGCTCGCCAACGCCGGTGAACACGGAAGTGCCGCCGTGCTCCTGAGCCAGGTTGTTGATGAGCTCCTGGATGATAACGGTCTTGCCAACGCCGGCGCCGCCGAACAGGCCGGTCTTACCGCCCTTGACGAACGGCTCGATCAGGTCGATGGCCTTGATGCCCGTCTCGAAGATCTCGGTCTTCGTGACCAGCTCGTCATACTCGGGAGCAGGACGATGGATGGGCATGTAACCGGTGACCTCGGGCATGGGCTTCTCGTCGACGGGCTCGCCCATGACGTTCCAGATGCGGCCCAGGGTCTCCTGGCCGACGGGCATCATGATCGGATGGCCCGTGTCCAGGACGTCCAGGCCACGGATCAGACCGTCGGTCGAGCTCATGGCGACGGAGCGGACGATGTTGCCCGGCAGGTGGGTTTCGACCTCGAGGACGACGTGCAGGTCGCCCGCCTCGGTCTTAGCGTCAACCGTCAGCGCGTTGTAAATCGCCGGCAGCTGATCAGGGGGGAACTCAACGTCAACAACAGGACCGACGATACGCACGATGCGACCCGTGGCGCCTTTGCTGGCCTCGACCTCCTCCTTAGTAAACAAATGTTCAGCCATTTAATCCTCCAAAGCAGCAGCGCCACCGACGATTTCCGAAATCTCGGTCGTGATAGCGCCCTGGCGTACGCGGTTATACAATCTGGTCAACGTGTTAACCATCTCGGTGGCATTGTCCGTTGCCGACATCATGGCGTTGCGGCGTGCGCCCTGCTCAGCAGCTGCCGAGTCGATCAGCGCATGATACAGCGTAGTGCGAACATACGCCGGCAGCAGCTGGTCAAGAACAGCTTCAGGGCTCGGCTCGAAGATCACATCGCCCTCAAGCTTCTCGCCCGCAGACTCATCGGCGTTTTCGGCCTTTGCGGCTTCGAAGGCCGACGTGTCGACGGGGAGCAGCAACTCCTCGCGAAGCTGCTGCTCTGCCGAATTCTTAGCGTGGTTGTACACCACGATGACCTCGTCGATCGATCCGTTGGCGTAGGCATCCACCGCATAAGCGGCGATCTCGTCCGCGGCTTCGACCGTGGGGTCGGCGGACTGGCCAGCGAAGGCGAGTACCGGCTCGACACGACGATACGTGTAATAGCCGATGGCCTTCTTGCCGCAGGCAACCACGCTGACCTCAGCGCCGGCCGCCTGCTTGCTCTTCATCAAACGATCGACTTGGCGCAGCACGTTGCTGTTGAAGCCGCCTGCCAGACCGCGGTCCGACACGACGACGACGATCAGCACGTTCTTGACCTCGTCATGCTTGCGCAACAGCGCATTCTCGGAGCCACCTACACGCTTGGCAACGTTGGCCAACATTTCGACCATGGACTCGGCGTACGGCGTAGCCGCTGCCACGCGCTCGCCGGCAAGGCGGATCTTCGCAGCAGCAACCATTTCCATGGTACGCGTGATCTGCTTCGTCGAAGAGACGGAGCCGATACGCCTTTCAATGTCGTGAAGGTTGGGCATCTCAACCTACCTTACGCCGTGGGAGCGAACTGAAGCTTGAAGGCCTCGATCGCAGCGTTGGTCAGGTTCTCGACGTCACCAGTCCACTTACCGGCCTTGGCCAGCTCGTCGAACACCTCCGGCTTGGAAGCATGCAGGAACTCCAGCAGCTCGGTGCGGAAGCGCACGATGTCCTCGGTCGGAACATCGTCCAGGTAACCCTTGCCGCCAGCGTAGATGGCAACGGCCTGGTCGTAGACGTCCATCATGCAGAAACGGCCCTGCTTCAGCAGCTCGGTCATGGCAGCGCCGCGGGTCAGCTGATCTTGCGTGGCCTTGTCCAGGTCGGAACCGAACTGGGTGAAGGCCTTCAGCTCGCGGAACGCGGCCAGGTCGAGCTTCAGCGTACCGGCAACCTGCTTCATCTGCTTGATCTGCGCGGAGCCGCCGACTCGGGACACGGAGATGCCCACGTCGACTGCAGGGCGCTGACCCTGGAAGAACAGGTCGGTCTGCAGGTAGATCTGACCATCGGTAATGGAGATGACGTTCGTCGGGATGTAGGCGGAGACGTCGCCGGCCTGGGTCTCGATGATCGGCAGAGCCGTCATGGAGCCGAGACCGTTCTGCTCGTTCATCTTCACAGCACGCTCCAGCAGGCGCGAATGCAGGTAGAAGATGTCGCCCGGGTAAGCCTCACGTCCCGGCGGGCGACGCAGGGTCAGAGACATCTGACGGTAGGCCACAGCCTGTTTGGTCAGGTCATCGTAGACGATGAGCACGTGACGACCCGGGTTCTCCGGACCGGCAGGCTTGCCGTCCTCGCCGTTGTAGACGAAGTACTCGCCCATTGCAGCACCGGCCATCGGGGCGATGTACTGCAGCGGAGCGGAATCGGAAGCGGAAGCGTTGACGATGATGGTGTAGTCCATCGCGCCGTGCTTCTCGAGGGTCTCCTGCACGTTGGCCACCGTGGAGGCCTTCTGGCCCACGGCGACGTAGATGCAGACCATGTCCTTGCCCTTCTGGTTCAGAATGGCATCGACGGCGATGGCGGTCTTACCGGTCTGACGGTCGCCGATGATCAGCTCGCGCTGACCACGGCCGATCGGGATCATGGAGTCGACGGCCAGGATGCCGGTCTGCATAGGCTCGTGAACGGGCTTACGATGAATAACGCCCGGAGCCTTGAACTCGACCGGGCGGGTGCCCTCGGCCTTGATCTCGCCCTTGCCGTCAAGCGGCATGCCCAGCGGGTTCACGACGCGGCCGAGCAGGGCCTTGCCGGACGGAACCTCAACCAGACGACCGGTGGTCTTGACCGCGTCGTTTTCCTTGATTGCTGCGACATCGCCCAGCAAAACGGCGCCCACTTCATCCTCTTCGAGGTTCTGTGCCATACCGTAGACAACCTGGCCGGTAGAGCTGGTGAACTCCAAGAGTTCGCCTGCCATCGCATTTTTCAGGCCATCGACGCGAGCGATACCGTCGCCCACCTGGATGACGGAACCCGTCTCGCGGGATTCCACACTGGTGTTCAGCGCATCGAGCTGCTTGCGCAGCGCCGCGTCGATAGACTGTGCGGTGATTTCAGTCACTAGCATTCACCTCCATCTGTGGATTGTTTCAGCACATTGCGAGCGGCCTCGAGCTGCGACGTCATGCTGGCGTCGATACGCTTGCCGTTGGCGCTCATCAAAATACCGCCGATCAGGGACTTGTCGATGCTTTCACGCAAAACGACTTTGGTGCCCAAGTCGGCTTCGGCTTTCTTCGTGATAACCTCGCGCAGGTGATCGTCCAGCGGCACGACGGTGGTTACGTCGACCACGGTGACGTTCAGCTTGCGTTCGACCTGCTCTCCGTAGCTCTCCCATACGCGCGAGAGCAACGCGAAGTCCCCGCGCTCGGCCATGACGGCCAAGACATCGACCAGGACCGGATGTGCCTGCGCGAAGACGTTGCGCGCAAGGCTGTTCCTCTGCTCGGGCGTATAAGAGCTGTCTTGCAAAGAGCTAGAGAGATCCATGTTCGAACGCATAATGCGGATAATGCGCTCGGCTTGGTCGCGAACCTCCAGCACCGCATCCTGACCGCCGGCTGCAAAAGCGGCGTCCAGCAGAACGGATGCATAGGTTGCAACCTTTTCCTTTTGAACATGGCGGTTAGTTGGCATTGAAACTGCCCGCCTCGTTCACGTAGCGCTCGATGATCTTGCGGTGCTCGTCATCGTTGAGGTCCTCGCCGATCAGGCGGGAAGCCACGGCGACGGACATGTCGGCCACCGAACCCTGGAGCTCGGCGATAGCGGCCTTCTTGTCGGCCTCGATGGCAGCATGGGCCTTCTCGATCATAGCGGTGGCCTCAGCCTGAGCCTTGGCGGTGATGTCGGCCTTCACGGCCTCGCCCGTCTTCTTGGCGTCGGCGATGATCTGAGCGGACTGCGCCTTGGTTTCCTCCAGCTGACGCTTGTACTCGGCGAGCACACGCTCGCTTTCAACACGAGCATTCTCGGACTGCTCAAGAGCGTCCTTGATGGTGGTCTCGCGCTTGACAAGCATGCCCTCGAACAGCGGCCAACCGAATTTCGCCAGGATGATCCACAAGATGATGAACGCAACGAGCATGGGGATGAACTCATCCATCTGCGGCAGGATAGCCGCAACGCCGCTGCCTTCATCGGCAAATGCCTGAGCAGGAAGCATAGCGCTTGCCGCGCCGAATGCGACGGCTGCGCTGCCGCAACCACGGAGCACTTTGTTCTTAACGTTCAACTCGCTTGCCTCCTTTCCTTAGCTTATAGGTCTTGCTTGAGTCGAAAACCTGTTAGCCAATGAAGAAGAGGACCAGGCCCAGCAGTGCCAGAGCCTCGGACATAGCAGCGCCGATGAAGAAGTAGCCCATCAGGGTGCCCTTCATCTCAGGCTGGCGTGCAGCGGACACGCACAGGCCATACGTTGCAACGCCGATGCCGATGCCGGGGCCGATGGCGGCGAGGCCATAGCCGACGACCTTCAGCGCAGCGAGCGTGATTTCCATAATTACCTCCTTCGTTGAACCCGGAGCCTTCTCCGTGCTCATGCCAATATGCCCAAGCTGATCTACTTATGCCAGCTGTGGTGCCAAACAGAACGGGTGGCGGATCGACCGCCGGTCCGCGCATCAGTGGGGATGAACCGCCATGCCGATGTAGGATGCGGACAGAATGGTGAACACGTACGCCTGAAGGAACGCCACCAGGCACTCCATGGCATACATGAGGACCAGCAAAACGAACCATGCGACAGCAGGCAGCGCGGTAACGAAGTCCATGCTGAAAACAGCCTGCTGCAGGAACACGGTGGTTGCCAAAGAGAACACGGCGAGGACCATATGGCCTGCCAGCATGTTGCCGTAAAGACGAACGGCCAGCGTCAGAACGCGGATGACCATGGAGAAGAACTCCAGGAACCAGATGATCGGGACCATGAGAGCGGGAACACCGGAGGGCACGAGGCTCTTGATGTAGCCGAACACGCCCAGCGTCTTCAGACCGTAGAAGTTGAAGTACACGAACGAGATGGCTGCGAGCGCCCACGTGATGGAGATGGTGCCCGTGGTCGCCTTCGCACCCGGGATCAGACCCACGACGTTAGCGATGAGGATGAAGAAGAACAGCGTGCACAAAAACGGGATGTGCTTCTTGAAACCCTCACCGATAACGTCCTGGCCGATGCTCGTGTTCACGAAGTCGTAGCCATACTCGACGGTGTTAAGGAACTTATTCTTCGGGACCAGCTGAAGCTTGCGGCCTCCGACCAGAACAACCATCAGCACCAACGCCAAAATGAAGAACATGTACAGCGTGTACTGGCTGATGTCCCAACCGCCGAGAGAGAATACGGTGTGGGAATCGAAAGTTTCGGAGAGGTGCCGTGCCTCTTCGACGAACTTGTTGAGCGCCTCGCCCATCTCAGATCATCCCAGCCTTTCCAATAAACGAAACCAACATTACCGTGCAACGTTTTTACGCCACACGTACGCTGCGGTACAAACGATAAGCGAAACGATTTCGGCCATGCCGAAGGGAAACACGGACGGACGCGCGACGAGCGCGCACACGATCAACGCGACCGCAACGACCACAAGGGACACGAACGTGCCGCCCAGGCCGTAAAGCGCCGCATTGGCGATCGATACCGAGGGATGCTTCCGAGCCAAACGCAGAGCCGCGAACAACGGCAGAAAGCCGACAAAGCCGGTTATGGCACCGATAAGGATGGCAGCAACCATTACCTGCGTTTCACCCAAACCTTTCGTTGATCAAGATTCCCGCATAAAAAACCAGAGCTAATGATAGCGTAGAACCACTCAGGCCCCCTCTAAACTCCGCAATCGCCACAAAACGTTGGCAAACGGCGCAGTTTTATTCGATTTTGCCCGCTATTTACCCTGCTCTACTTTTTCTCTTATTAACAAAACCGTGATAGTGTTCAGTTTTTATGCATTTGCATTATTTTGCATAGCGTCATCGTAAACGCGCAGCTTTATGCCTGCCTCGCGCAACATGGACATGGCCAATTCATCCGGGTAGGGGTTTGAATAGATGATCTCCTTGATATCGGCGTTGATGAGCATCTTGGCACACACCACGCACGGTTGGGTAGTTATGTAAATCGAAGCCCCCGTGATGTTTATGCCATAGCGGGCAGCCTGGATGATGGCATTCTGCTCGGCATGCAGCCCTCGGCAGATCTCGTGGCGTTGACCGCTCGGCACGCCCAACTGCTGCCGCAAGCAACCCGTTTCCGCACAATGGGCCAATCCTGTGGGCACGCCGTTATAGCCAGTGGCAAGGATCCTGCGGTCTTTGACGATGATCGCACCCACGGCGCGACGAAGGCACGTGGTGCGCGTGGCCACCTCGTTGGCAAGCGTCATAAAGTATTCGTCCCAGCTCGGACGGCGATCGGTGTTCCCCGACATCGGTTTCCCCTCCCATGCACGAACGGCCGAGCAAGGACCCCTTGCCCGGCCGTCGATTTATACCATTTGCTTACTGTTAGTACTCCAAGCCCGGATACAGCGGATGCTTCTCCAGCATGGCGTCGATCTTCGCCTTGACGTCCGCCAGCTTCGCCTCGTCACCGGCATTGAACACGGTCGTGGCGATGCACTGGCCAACCTCATAGAAATCTTCCTTGGTGAATCCGCGGCTGGTAGCGGCGGCGCTGCCCACACGGATGCCGCTGGCCACGAACGGGCTGCGCTGCTCGTTGGGGATGGTGTTCTTGTTCACCGTCAGGCCGACGCTCTCCAGAAGCTTCTCGGCATCCTTGCCGGTGACATCGGCGGGCGTCAGGTCGACCAAGCACAGATGGCTATCCGTACCGCCGGACACCAGACGCAAGCCGCCATCGGTCATGCCCTGACCCATTGCGGCGGCATTCTCCACCACATGGTCGATGTACTCCTTGAAAGACGGCTGCAGCGCCTCGCCGAAGGCAACCGCCTTGCCGGCGATAACGTGCATTAGCGGGCCACCCTGGCTGCCAGGGAACACAGCGGAGTTGATCTTCTTGAACAGGTCCTCGTTGTTCGTGAGGATAAAGCCGCCACGAGGGCCGCGAAGGGTTTTGTGGCTGGTAGAGGTGACGATATCGGCATAAGGCACCGGAGAAGGATGAGCGCCCGTAGCAACCAGACCGGCGATATGGGCCATATCGATCATAAGGTACGCGCCGACCTCATGAGCGATCTCGGCCATGCGCTTGAAATCGATGATGCGCGGATAGGCAGAGGCGCCGCCGACGATAAGCTTGGGCTGGTGCTCCTTGGCCAGCTTCTCCATCTCGTCGTAATCGATGGTTTCGGTTTCCGGATCAACGCCGTAGGAAACTACGTTGTACAGCTTGCCGGAGAAGTTCGCCGGGCTGCCATGGGTCAGATGACCGCCGTTGTCGAGGCTCATGCCCATGACGGTATCGCCTGGCTTCACCGTGGCGAAATATGCGGCAAGGTTGGCATTAGCACCGGAATGCGGCTGGACGTTCGCGAACTTTGCGCCGTACAGCTTGCAAGCGCGATTGCGTGCAAGGTTCTCGACGATATCGACTTTCTCGCAACCGCCGTAATAACGCTTGCCCGGCAAGCCTTCAGCGTATTTGTTCGTGAGAACGCTGCCCATGGCCTCCATCACGGCTTGAGACGTGAAGTTCTCGGATGCGATCAGCTCGACGGAGGAACGCTGACGAGACAGCTCTTCCCCGAGCGCGCTTGCCACTTCCGGATCGGTTTGCTTCACATGATCGATAGCCATGAGGATGCCCTTCCTTTCGAGTAATCGTTACAAGCGTACTCTAGCACATACCGCACGAACCCACAGCGTATGCACATCCTCGCAATCATTCGGTAACGATACCGCCTTAAACGGAAAACGGCCGACGCTATGTCGGCCATTTGGACTGAGCGAAACTGCTATGTGGACCTATTTTCCCTCGAGGGCCATGATCTTCTCGACACGGCCAGCATGACGGCCTCCGCCGAACTCGGTGGAAAGGAACGCCTTCAGGATCTCCTTATTAGCAGACAGGTCGACGAAGCGACCGGAAAGGGTGATGACATTCGCATCATTATGCTCGCGGCACAGCGCAGCGAAAGCGGGAGAAACGATATTCGCCGCTCGGATGCCATCGACCTTGTTTGCAGCGATAGCCATACCGATGCCGGTACCGCACACCAAGACGCCACGTTCAGCCTCGCCGTTAACAACGTCATGCGCAACAGCCTCGGCAAAATCCGGGTAATCAACGCGGTCATCGCAATCCGGCCCGCGATCGATGACGTTATGCCCAAGCTCCTTCAAAAACGCAGCCAGCAACTGCTTCTGATCAAATCCTGCATGGTCGCTTGCAATGCTGATGTTCATAAATCTATGCCTTCCACTGATAGATGCCTGCGTAGCTGATGGTACACCCGCAAACCAAGGCGTACCCGACGAAAGACATTACCCACGCAATCCTTATGAATGGCTTCGAATCTCTTCAAACGATATGCCGCCTTCTCGCAGCAGCTTCAACGCACCGCCAGTGCAGTCGATAACCGTAGAAGCCAAACCGCTATGCATCGATTCCACAGGATCTCGCAATGCGCACCCGACCCGAGAAAACAACTGCGAATCGAGCGCTTCAAATCGAGAGACCGCCGCGTTTCCGCTGATGTTTGCCGAAGTCGTTACAAGCGGACTTCCTACGTGGCGAATCAAAGCAAGTGCCGTATCATTAGCAGGCATTCGCAGCCCAATAGTCCCCGACTTCGACCGAAAAGACCTGGGCACCGCATCCGACGCCTCCACAATGATAGTAAGCGCCCCCGGCCAAAACCGCTGAGCAAGCTCGCAAGCTGCTGGCGGAAGATTCTTGCCATAGCGCCGCAAATCATCAACTGATCCAACTAGCCAGGCGATAGGTTTCCCCGCATCCCTCTGCTTGATGTCAAACAAAACATCCGGCCCGGATGCCGCCAGAACCGAAACACCCAACCCATACACCGTGTCGGTCGGAAAAATGCAAGCACGACCCTCCATCAACGCCGAAGCAGCATCCCCAAAGGTATCTGACGCAACAGTCATGCGCATTCCTCCATTGACGGTAAAGCACCTGAACAAACCTAAATACATGCCTGCAAGAAATTTTAGCACCTGAAGAAAGCCCCCTGCCGAACGGCCAGAGAAACCCAAAACCATCGATGAGTCAAGCTTTGCCACCACCTCAAGCCTAACCGCGACCCCATTAATCTACGGGACGCCAAAATACCGAGAGGCCCGCAGGGGCTATCCCCCTGCGGGCCTCTCTCGGCGCGCGCAGTGTGCGCGGCCTCGCGCATAGAAAAGCGCCCTCCGCGAGCGCGACGCCCTGCCCTCCCGCAGCCTTGCGCTGCAGTACTCTCGGCGAAGG
>NZ_CAKTYH010000046.1 GCF_934632265.1 uncultured Senegalimassilia sp. | reverse complement strand
GTTCATGCCCCAGTTGAAGTAGCCCTTGATGACACCCTGCTTCATGAGCTCGAACGTGGAGATATGCGTGTAGTCCACGGCACCCGTCTCGGACGGGACCTTCGGCCACCAGTCGTAACCGTAGTCGTTGTCCACGGTGGCGTTCTCGCCGAACCACTCCTTCAGGGAGGAGACGATGAACTTCGGCTTGTTGGTGTAATAGCCGTCGGAGTAGGTCTGAGACTCCAGCCACTTGCGCAGGCTCGCGCGATCGGTGGTGTTCGCCCACTTCAGGTAAGCGGGATGCTCGTTGACCATCATGCCCATGTCAGTTGCACCCTGGACGTTGGGCTCGCCGCGCAGCGCGTTCACGCCGCCGCCGGGGATGCCGATGTTGCCAAGCAGCAGCTGCATCACGGACATGGCGCGCGTGTTCTGGGCGCCATAGGTGTGCTGGGTCTGGCCGAGTGCGTAGAGCACGGTACCGGCCTTGCCGGGCTTGGCGGTAGAGGTATAGGTTTTGTAGACGAGTTCGAGGACATCCTTGTCCATACCGCAGATACCGCAAACGGTGTCGAGCGTGTAACGGGAATAGTGCTTCTTGAACTGCTGATAGACGCACATGGGGTCTTGCAGCGTCATGTCCTTCTTGGGGTTGGTGAGCGTCGGCGTGGTGAACTCAGGGGTGCCGGGCTTGTTAACCCAGGCGTATGCGCCGTTCTCGCTGGTGTCCCAGTCCTGCGTAGACTCGGTCTCATAGTGCCAGCTATGGGCGTTGTACGTCTTGGTCTTCTCGTTCCAACCGCTGAACAAACCCGTTTCGGGATCGAACTTGTAGTCGGGATCAAGGATGTAGGAAGCGTTGGTGTAGTTGAGCAGGTACTCGAAGTTGTACTCGCTCATGTCGCCGGTTTCCTGGTACTTGGCCAGGTTCGGCTCGATGAGGTGCTCGATGATGTAGTTGTACATGCCGCCGTAGAACGCGATATCGGTGCCGGAACGGATGGGGCACCAGATATCGGCCTGCTCGGCCGTACGGGTGTAGCGCGGATCGACGACGATCCACTTAGCGCCCTGCTCATGGGCCTTCTCAAGCCACAGCGCGCTTACGGGGTGGTTCTCAACGGAGTTGGAACCGCAATTCAAGATGACGTCGGTGTTTTGGAAGTCGCACCAATGGCTCGTCATGGAGCCACGACCGAATGAAGCTGCCAGACCGGCAACAGTGGGGCCGTGTCAAACACGAGCCTGATTGTCGATGGCGATGATGCCCAGGGAGCGCATCATCTTGAGGATCAGGTATTCCTCCTCGGAGTTTTCCTGGGAACCGCCCAGGCTTGCGATGGCCGGGGTGTAGTTCACCGTCAGGCCGTTGTCGTTCTTCTCGATGAACGTTGCGTCGCGCGTGTCCTTGACCTTGCGAGCGATCTCGGCGATGGCGTCATCCCAGGAGATGTCCTCCCAGTCGCTTGCGCCGGGACGGCGCACCAACGGGCGCGTCGAACGCTTCGGGTTCTTGATGACTTCGCGCGTTTCGGGGTCCACCACGTTGCGCAGCTGGAACATGGTAGCGCCCTTCGGGCACAGGCCGCCCTCGTTGATGGGATGGTCCGGGTCGCCTTCCAGGTTGACCAGCTCGCCGTCGCGCACCGACAGCAGAGAACCGCAACCACCTGCGCAATAGCAGCAGATGTTGGTGTACTCTTCGGTGTTCACCAGCTTCCAGTCTTGCTTGGACTCAGACGCGAACGCCTGGGTCTGCGAGGAAAGCTCGAACGCCATCGTGGTTGCCAGCGCAGCGCCGGTTGCTTTGAAAAAGCCCCTGCGTGACAGGTTCATGCCCCTCACTCCTTTCCTACTCGTCTTGCACTCGTCTGAAAACCGATGCGAAACCGCCCACCGTGCCCTCTTGCCGATTGGAGGCTGCGGGGAGAAGGCGCCGGGGCGGCGCATCGCATATCCGCATCGTGCGCATGCGAATACTCACCCATGCTAATGCATAATTTGATACGAAACTGACACCATTCAGACAAATGGTGCACATTTACACGCATTTGGAACGAATAACCCCTAAAGGGTTACAAATTACTGGACTATTCAGTATGTTTGTCTAGTTTCGACCCATTGTTATGTTTCTAGCGTATTTCTAATCCTATATGCAATGTCGGACTATAGATAGGTTTTCGGACAGTTCTTATTATGTGTTTACTTATTTGGAAATCGATTCAAATCAACCACTCGCAGCCTTGCAGAAACTTTGCGTCGACAACGAATCCTTAGCGGACGGAAATCCTGCTTCGTGGCATGTTGAAACTGCATATTCCGAGTCGAGAATACACTCGATGGCATACAAGGAAGAGTCTAGGACCGCCCCGGCACGCATCACCACCAGGCAGCATGCAACAAGGAGAAACGCTCGAATGATGTTGAGGGACAGCGAAACGACGCCCAACGAAAAGCAGGCGCAGCAACAAGAAACCGTCGGTTACAGGCTTTCAATGACCTTGGCGGACACCACGTTGCTCGGAGACACCAAAATAGCCCCAACGCTGTCCACATGAGGCGCGTTCACGAAGAACGACCCGTTGGAATTGCCGCCCATCGTGGAGACCTCTTCATCCTGGAGCGTGATCACGATATCGGCGCCTTGAAGGTTGCGCACATAGGTGCGAACGGAGGAGATGCACACGATAAGATCGACCTTGCATTCGCGGAAGTATTTGATGCGGGCTTCAGCCGCTTTTTCAGACAACGGCACATCGACGGAAAACACGCCGATACGCTTCGTTCCGCGCTTGAGGATAACGCCCTCGCCGTATTGCGACGGGTCCGCGGTATCGAGCACCAAGACCGTGGCACCCTTCTCCTCATAGTTGGTCTGAACTTCCTCGGGCGTGTCCGGCTGTGCCTTGGCGACATCCATGCCGCCGCGCACGGTAGCGGCCTTCAGCACGGTGGTGCTTTCCGAAGCACGGTCAGACGAGGCATCATCGCTTTGGGAATCATCGGGAACAGGAGCTGCAACGCTGCCGACATCGGACGTCAACCCCGATGCCTCGTCGTTATGCGTTTGGCCAGCTACGCCATCGGCGGACTTGGAAGAGCCCGACGAAGACTTCGAAGAGCTGAATTTGCTGGAAGTGGAGTTAGAGCCGGTGCTTGAGGAAGCGCCGCCTTCCGATGCGCTCTCATCTGCAGACGACGAAGCGCTACCAGCGCCGGAAGACGATGCACTGGATGCAGCCGTATCCGAGGAACCAGACGAATCCGAGGCGCTCCCGGAACCCGAGGCGCTCTCGTCGCCCTGCTCGGCGATGTCTGCGGCATCCTGCCCATCGTCGAGCTGCGTATCGGATCCGTTTTGGGAATCAAGCGTCTTCGCATCAGCCTGCACGGGAAGCGTACCCGCATACACGATGGAGGTGTACCCTTCCATCTGGCCCACCTTCTCATCGATGGAGGATGCGGCAACGTTCCACGAATGACCGGCGACCATATACCAGGCAATCCCGAACGTGCTGAGCACGATCAGGATGAGGAATACGCCGAGCGCTTGTTTTTCACGAGTTCCGTTAGACATAGGTTCAAGTATAGTGAATGGCCCGCAAACCGCCCGTACCCCGCGGGCACACGCGCAGAGTTTACAGAAAAGCCTGCGTTAAAGTAACTTCTCGAACGCGACGCGGTCGGTGGAAGCGCCTTCTGCATGGCTGATATGCACGATCCCGCAACGGCTGAAGCCGCATCGCTCGATCAGCTTGAGCATGGGGATGTTACCAGGATGGGTTTCGATGCGCAGGCTCTCGCAGCCGCGCTCGCGGGCAACCGGCTCGGCAGATTGCAGCAAGCTGCGACCAAGGCCCTTACCGCCATGACCCTGGGCGACGGCAACGCGATGCAGCACGGCATAGCGCGGATCGCGCGAGTCTGACGAAGTGAGCCACGACCCCTCGATGGAATCGTAAACCGGTTCGCCGGTAAAGCCGATGACCGTGGTAGCCACCACCGCCCCATCCTCTTCAAGCACGTAGGAGTGGCCGGCGTCGATATCATCGCGCACAATCTGCTGCGTAGGATACGCGCCTTGCCATTGGTCGATGCCAAGACTGCCTAGAGCGGCCTTGCCGTCCATGAGCACGGCCCAAATGCCATCGAAGTCGCCATGGTCGGCAATGCGAAACTGCAATGTCATGGATATCCTCACTTCCAGCCGTCGACGCGGCTCTACCCCTTCTCACATAGATGGCGCGAACACCCTCAGCAATGGTAAACGTCTGCAAACGGTTGGCAACCCGAAATCCGCAAGGTAATCAAGGTTGCCGGCAAAACAGCGCCAGCCCAAAGCGCTTGACTGCCATCTTTTGCCCTACTTAAGACGCAGCTCGTAGGCGGAGCGCGTCTTTTCCCGCCCGAACGTATCACGCACCTGGATGGTCCCGCAATACGTGAAACCGCGTGTTTCCAGCAGCCAGCGCATCGGCTCGTTCTCCGGATAGATATCGGCGCGCACGCTGACACGTCCGCCTTCTCGAGCGATGCGGCATGCGGTATCGATGATGAACGATCCCACACCGCGCCTTCGCACCGGTTTATCGACGACGACCCAATGCAACTCGGCATATTGCTGCGGCGAAGCGGCGGTATCGGTGATCCATTCGCCCTTGATGCCGCGCTGATAATTCTTATCAGCAGCGAATGATACGGCGAATACGGCGATCATCTGACCATCAGCGTTCTCCACCACGTAGGTGGAGCCGTTTTTGATGCTGCGCGCCAAACGGCGCGATGACGGGTATTTCTTGTATTTGCCCTCATCGATGCCCAATTCGGCAAAAGCCCGGTGTCCTTCATCGAGCAGAGCCTCCACGCGATCGACGTCGGCCATGGTCGCAGGTCGGCTGCTGTAATATCCCAGCACCGAAGCACGCCCGGCGAAGACCGGCGGATCTTGAGGAAGCGGCGACGCCTCCACGCCCGCGACTTCAAGCTGCGCACCTGCACCTTCCCGTTTCGGCTCGAACTCGGTGACCATGACGATCATGACAAGGATGCATGCGCACCCGGCGATATCCCAGCTGCTGACCGAGCTATGCAGCCATGCCACGGATAGCACCATGGCCGAGACCGGCTCGGCAGCGCACAGAAGGCCGGCTTTAACGGGACCGCAATCGTTGATTCCCTGTAGATATAGCATGTATGCAGCGCAGGTGCCTACCACGATAACGGCGGCGAAGATGATGAGGAATTCTGGCGTGAGTTCAACGGGCACAGCCCAAGGCTGTACCACGGGCGTGAGCACCGTGCCTCCGAACAGCATGGCGAATCCCGTGACCATCATCGAGCCCCACTTGGCAAGCACCTTGACGGGCATGAGCGTGTACAAAGCCAACGCCACAGCCGAAACCATGCCCCAAAAGCAACCCTGCTGAGACAACGCAAGTCGGGAAATGTCTCCTTGCGTGGCGATCAGGATGAGCCCTGCCATAGCAAAGACGAGCCCCAGCACCTCGCGAACATTGGGAAGACGACGCTTACGCAGGCACGTCCACAACATGATGAGCACCAGGCCCAGCTGTTCGAGAGTGGTTCCCACACCAGCGCTTGTGTGATGGATGACGCTGAAATAGCTCACCTGGCATAACGCGATACCGAATATCGAGAACGCCGCGATGCTGACCATGGAGCGCCAATCGCGCAGAAGCGCGCCGACGGAGCGCCAGTCCTTCACGAACACGACGCCGAGGAAGAACACCGCGGAGATCAGCATGCGCGCACAGGTGATCCAATAGGCCGACGCGCCGTAATCGCCCATGAGCAGCTGTGCGCACGTGCCCGAAAAGCCCCAGCAAACGGAACCAGCCAATGCGCAGACGATACCGCGCATCATGTGCCCGCCTTGCAAAGCCGTTCCCTGATGCACCTTTACCGCTCCCTTCCGAATAAGAAACCCGCCTCTTGCGCGGAGACGGGTTTTGCTTGCAAGCGTCAAAGACGCCCACCGAAAACGGCAGGCGTCGCAATGTAACGAGCTGTTATTTTACAACATGCGAGCAAGGAATCGACCCGTGTAGCTCTCCTTCACAGTAGCTACGTGCTCAGGGGTTCCCTCGGCCACCACGGTGCCGCCGCGCGCGCCGCCCTCCGGCCCCAGATCGACGATGTGGTCGGCGCTTTTGATGACATCGAGGTTATGCTCGATGACGAGCACCGTGTTGCCCGCATCCACCAGACGCTGCAAAACCACCAATAACTGGCGCACGTCCTCGAAATGCAACCCAGTGGTAGGTTCGTCCAATATGTAGAACGTTTTGCCCGTCTGTCGGCGATGCAGCTCGCTTGCCAGCTTCACGCGTTGCGCTTCGCCGCCCGACAGCGTGGTTGCCGGTTGCCCCAATCGGATATACCCGAGCCCCACATCGTACAGCGTCTGCAGCTTACGCTTGATTCCGGGGATGTTCTCGAAGAACAGCAAGGCATCCTCGACCGTCATGTCGAGCACCTCGGAGATGTTTTTGCCACGATACGTGACTTGCAAGGTTTCGCGATTGTACCGTTTGCCCTCGCACACCTCGCATGGCACGTAGATATCAGGCAGGAAGTGCATCTCGATTTTAATCTGGCCATCGCCCTTGCACGCCTCGCAACGACCTCCGCTGACGTTGAAGCTGAACCGACCAGGGCCATATCCATGCGCCTTGCTTTCCTGCGTGCTGGCGAACAATGCTCGGATATCGTCCCACAGCCCGATATAGGTTGCAGGATTGCTGCGAGGGGTTCTGCCGATAGGGCTTTGGTCGATGTTGATCACCTTGTCGATGTTCTCAACGCCGGTGATCTTGCGATACGAACCCGTTCGACGATGCGCATGGTTGACGCGATTCGCCAGCGCAGGTGCCAGCGTATCGGTGATCAGCGAGCTTTTGCCGCTTCCGGAAACACCCGTGACAACGGTGAGCGTGCCGAAGGGAACCGATAGCGTGACGTTGTTCAAGTTGTTCTCAGATGCACCGGTGAGCTTGAGGCAACCGCGTTTGGGTTTACGGCGCTGTTGTGGCACGGCGATCACGCGGCTGCCGGAAAGATAATCGGCCGTAAGCGAGCCCTCCGTAGCCGCCACCTCCTCAGGCGTTCCAGCGGCGACCACAATGCCGCCGCGCTCGCCCGCGCCCGGACCCATGTCGACCACGTAATCGGCAGCGCGGATGGTATCCTCATCGTGCTCGACGACGATGACGGTGTTGCCAAGATCGCGCAAATGCTCAAGCGTGCCGATAAGGCGCTCGTTATCGCGTTGATGCAAGCCGATAGAGGGCTCGTCGAGGATATAGAGCACGCCCATCAGACCTGCGCCGATCTGCGTGGCCAAGCGGATACGCTGCGCTTCTCCACCCGAAAGGGTGGCAGTGGCACGTTCTAGGGTGAGGTAATCCAAGCCGACATCGACCAGGAACTTCAAGCGCGCCACGATTTCCTTTGCGATAGGGTTCGCAATCGCACCCTGCTGCCCCTCGAAATGCAGATCGCTGAAGAATCGGTAGCAATCAAGAGCACTCATCTCGCATACCTCATGGATGGATTTGCCTCCCACGGTAACCGCGAGGATCTCGGGCTTCAGTCGCTTTCCTCCGCACGTTGGGCACGGCACGACGGCGAAGTAGCTTTGCAGCTTATCGCGTTGCGTATCGCTTTGCGCCTCTTGGTATTTGCGCATAACGGCGGCAAGCGCGCCTTCCCACTCGATGAACCAGTAGGTGTTGCGACCATCGACCGTGGTGTAGTCGACCCTGACCTTCTCCTCGCCCAACCCTTCGAGCAAGGCCTTCTGCACTTTCTTGGGCATATCCTCCCACGGGGTGTTCTCGTCGCAGCCCATATGCAACGCAACGGCCCTCAAGACCTGAGGGTAATAGTTCCCGCTTTTAAACGGTGCGATAGCCCCTTCCGATAGCGTCAACGACGGGTCGGGGATCACCAAGCTGGCGTCGACCTCTTCCCTGCTGCCGATACCGGAACAGTCAGGACATGCGCCATACGGCGCGTTGAAACTGAAATCGCGCGGCTGCAGCTCATCCATGGAGTGACCGTGCTCGGGGCAAGCCAGTGCCAGGGAAAACAGATGCTCGCCAGCGCCCAAACCACCCTTTGCACCGCTGGAGGAACCGCCTGCTTCGCCCTGGGGCTTGCCGTCGGGACCGAGCACCTGCACGAGCACGCGGCCTTCCGCCAGCTTCGTCGCAAGTTCCACCGCTTCGGCGATACGCCCGGTTGCGGCCTCCTTAAGCTGCACGCGATCGACGACCACTTCGATAAAGTGCTTGATCTTCTTGTTGAGCGTACGCGGCTGACCATCAAGCTTCACGATTTCACCGTCGATGCGAACGCGGCTGAATCCTTCATGCGTCAAGTCGGCGAATAGCTTGGTGAACTCCCCTTTGCGCCCCGCAACAACCGGCGCCATGATAATGGCCTTCGCGCCGGGATCCAGGGCCAAGATATCATCGGTCACTTGATCGGTAGTCTGCTTCTTGATGACACGACCGCATTCCGGGCAATGGGGTACGCCGACACGCGCATACAGCAAGCGAAGATAATCATAGATCTCAGTGGTGGTGCCCACAGTCGAACGAGGGTTTCGCGACGTTGTTTTCTGATCGATCGAAACCGCCGGGGAAAGACCATCGATGCTATCAAGATCGGGTTTGCTCATCTGCCCTAAGAACATGCGCGCATAGCTCGACAGGCTTTCAACGTAGCGACGCTGCCCTTCGGCATACATGGTATCGAACGCAAGGCTTGATTTGCCGCTGCCCGATAAACCGGTGATTACAACCAGCTTGTCACGAGGGATGGTTACATCGACGTTTTTCAGATTATGCTCGCGCGCACCCTTGATAACAATGGAGTCCTGACCCATACTTTCCAGCCTTTGAGAATCGCCTTAGTTTCCCGGGTATCCTATCATACGAACAGGTGTTTGTGCATACAAAATGTCGAAGCAACAAAAAAGCGGCCGATTTCTCGACCGCTATGAGTTCATGGAGCGGACAACGGGATTCGAACCCGCGACCCTCACCTTGGCAAGGTGATGCTCTACCAGCTGAGCCATGTCCGCATATCTAAAATCAGTTTAAACAACAATTCGAATACTTGCAAGCTACGATTCAAAATTATGAATGTAACATCACATTGATTCGAATTATCAAACCAAACTGAAAATGGTGGGCGTTACAAGATTTGAACTTGTGACCTCTTCCGTGTCAGGGAAGCGCTCTCCCCCTGAGCTAAACGCCCGATTCTTTGCTTGCATCTTGGGGGGCCAAGACACAGGTACATATATTACCGGATTGCGAGAACTTTGCAAGACCCAATTTTGCAATTTTTTGACCGTATCGCTGAAATGAACTTGGACACGATTCAAACGTTCATCTCACTAGCTGACGGCATTAATCGAATCCAGGCGGACATACACGACCGGTTCCGAAAGCCCTCTTCCGGAGGCGAATGCAAAGGGTATGCGCACCATCGCCAAGCTGGAACTCAGTTCTGAAAGCCCTCTTCCGGAGGCGAATGCAGAGGCCAGCCGAGAATAGAGGTACGAACACCATCTTCCTGTTCGATCATGGATACTCGACTGTTATTCCAAAGCATCGTTGTATCACGAGACCCAGAGCTTAGGCTGAACAATCGGTCATGGAATCATATTTTTGCGATGTGCAAAATCTCAGGAAATAAAAAGGCGGTCGAGATCTCGACCGCCGAAAGTTCATGGAGCGGACAACGGGATTCGAACCCGCGACCCTCACCTTGGCAAGGTGATGCTCTACCAGCTGAGCCATGTCCGCATATCTAAAATCAGTTTAAACAACAATTCGAATACTTGCAAGCTACGATTCAAAATTATGAATGTAACATCACATTGATTCGAATTATCAAACCAAACTGAAAATGGTGGGCGTTACAAGATTTGAACTTGTGACCTCTTCCGTGTCAGGGAAGCGCTCTCCCCCTGAGCTAAACGCCCACTTGAGTGTTCTGCTTCAGCGCTTTCGGCGCGTCGGCAAGGAGATATAATACCTGAACCAGAAATCTTGACAACCCCCTTTTTTGAAAAAGTTCGAACTTTTTTGCCAACCAAAGATCGCAACCGCTATTTTCCCAGATGAGACACCTCCTTTTGAGAGAATTCCCCCAGCATCTTTTTTCGATACAATCATCAGCACGAGACTGCACGAAGCAATGGGGCCGTCCGAAGGATCAGATCACCTGCCACGCACAGCCGAGCGGTTAAACCCGTAGCTGCTAATCAACCTGATAAGGTCATACGGAGCGTCGCGACGATGCGACACACAGCATGCCTCCATCATCTGGAACTCGGATTTGCTCTCGAAACAAAACCATGGACAAGAATCAAGACAACGACCGATAGCCGCCGCATACCCTATAACGAGAATCCGACAGGCATGGCATCAACGATTCCGTCCTAGCGCTCAGGCCGTCCTGCATAGCGGAACACCGGTTGAACTGGTCGATCGATAAGCTTTTATATCGATAAGGGCAACAAAAAAGCGGCCCGAAGGCCGCTTTTTGAATTCTGGTGTCGGAGGCGGGATTTGAACCCGCACACCCGTTACGGGCACAAGCACCTCAAGCTTGCGTGTCTGCCGTTCCACCACTCCGACGAGCTGTTGCCGTAAAAGCAACGATGATTAATATACCCGAACCTTACCTACTTGCCAAGACCCAATTTCAAAAAATTTTATCGGGTCGCAATAGTGCCGGACGGATACACGATCATAAGCGCGATAAGAGACAGCAAGAAGACGACCGCGAAGATGATGGTGATGCGGTCAAGATTCTTCTCGACGATGCTGGTACCGGTTTGCGAAGAGTACACGGAGCTGGCGATCATATCGGAAATGCCCGTGCCCTTGCCGGAATGCAGCAGAATGAAGATGATGAGACCCAAGCCGGAGATGACCAGCAGGGCGATAAGGATGATCAAAAGCGGATTCACGTGATGCTCTTTCACTCGAAATAACTACGTACGCAAGTAACCAAGTATAACGAAACGCGCCCGTGCAGGCAAGAAGCCGGCAACGGGCGCGAACAGGGTCATGAAAATCACGCATTACGCGAACAAGCTGCGTCCCGTCATCTCAGCGGGAGCGGAAAGCCCCATGGCATCGAGCAGCGTGGGGGCGATATCGCAAAGCGCACCTTCCCCATCGTCGAGCGCGCGCCCAGTGTCGGCACCGTCCACGAAGATGAACGGCACCTTTGCGGTGGTATGCGCCGTATGAGGCGTCCCATCGTCGGCGAACATCTTGTCGCAATTGCCGTGATCGGCCGTGATGAAGGCGAACCCTCCTTTACGGCGGATGGCATCGACGACCTTCCCGACACCGGAATCAACCGCCTCGACGGCCGCGACCGCAGCAGGGATGACGCCCGTATGGCCGACCATATCGGGATTCGCGAAGTTGACGATATAGACATCGGCCTCATCGGCATCGATGGCCGCAGCCAGGGTATCAGCGACCTCGGGCTCGCTCATCTGAGGCTGCAGGTCGTACGTGGCGACCTTCGGGCTGGGGATAAGGCTTCGCTGCTCCCCCGCCTTGGGCTCCTCGCGACCGCCGTTGAGGAAGAACGTGACGTGCGCGTACTTCTCGGTTTCGGCGATGTGGTATTGGCGCAGGCCAGCAGCGGAGAGCACGTCGGCAAGCACGTTTTCAGGGAACGTCTTGGGGAACGCGATGGGCGCGGGGATCTCCGGATCGTACTCGGTCAGGCACACGAACGAAACCTGAGGCCGGCGAGCGCGATCGAACCCGTCGAAGGCATCATCGACGATCGCGCGCGTGATCTCACGAGCGCGATCGGGCCGGAAATTGAAGAACACGACAGCATCCCCGTCGACGACGCCGCGGCCATCGAGCGCCACGGGTTCGACGAACTCATCGGTGACCTCGGCATCATAGGACGCCTGCATAGCGGCAACGGGATCGCCCGAAGCGGCCAGCGGCGTTGCGCACACCACGGCATCATACGCCTTGGCGACACGGTCCCAGCGCTTATCGCGATCCATGGCATAATAACGGCCCGACACGCTTGCCACGCGCACGGCGTCCTGATATCCGTTCTCGGCGATGAAGTCCTGCAACTGCTGCATGTAGCCCTTGCCGCTTGCCGGCGGGACGTCGCGGCCATCCATAAACGCGTGAACGCGCACGTCGCCGACGCCGCTTTGCACGGCATGCTTGATGAGCGCATACAAATGCTCGTTGCTGGAATGCACGCCGCCATCGGAGAGCAGCCCCATGAGATGCAGCGCGGCACCCGGTGCCTTAGCCGCCTCTATCGCGCCGTTGATCACGGCGTTATCGCAGATGGAGCCGGTGCGGCATGCCATGTTGATGCGCGAGAGCTCCTGATGCACCACGCGGCCGGCGCCGATGTTGAGATGCCCGACCTCGGAGTTGCCCATCTGCCCCTCAGGCAAGCCCACGGCCTCCCCCGACGCTTCGAGCTTGGTGTGCGAGCAGGTTTCAAACAGCTGGTCGAGAACCGGCGTGGACGCCAGCGAAACGGCATTTCCGGGACCTGCGGGGGCCAAGCCCAGGCCGTCCATGATGATAAGGCATGCCGGAAGCGAAAGCCCCTCGCGGCTGTTTTCCGACGCGCTCATCACAGGCACGCTTTCACCAGCTGAACGAACTGATCGGCCTTCAGGCTGGCGCCGCCGACAAGGCCGCCGTCGATATCGGGCTGGGCAAGGAGCTGTTCGACGTTGCCGACGTTCATGGAGCCGCCGTACAGGATGCGCATCTGATCGGCGGTCTCGGCGCCGAACATGTCGGCAAGCGTGGAGCGGATGGCGGCGCACATGTCCTGCGCCTGCTCGGGCGTTGCCGTGCGGCCGGTGCCGATGGCCCAGATGGGCTCATACGCGACCACGCACTTGCCGGCCTCCTCGGGCTCCAAGCCCGCGAACGCGGCGCGCACCTGGGCGCAAACGAATTCCTCGGCGCCACCTTCATCGCGCACGGACAGCGACTCGCCGACGCACGCCACGGCGTACAGACCGCCGTCGAGCAGCGCGCGCACCTTGCGGTTGACATCCTCGTTGGTTTCGCCGAAGTAGCCGCGGCGCTCGGAGTGGCCCACGATGGAGCAGGTGCAATGAACGTCCTTGAGCATGGGCACCGACACCTCGCCCGTGAAGGCGCCCTTCGGCTCCCAATACACGTTCTGCGCGCCGATCTGAATGGGCTGATGATCGAACTCGAACACGGTGTTGACCGGCTTGAGGTCGATGGACGGCGGGCACACGAGCACGTCCACAGAGTCGGTCCAATGCTTGTCGAAGTTGTTGGAGATGGTTTGCGCCAACACCACGGCCTCGGCATAGGTGTTGTTCATCTTCCAGTTTCCGGCCATTAGCGGTTTGCGGGCCATATGGCACGCTCCTTTCAAAACGATAAGGGGGACGCATGCGCCCCCCCCTGGTATTACCTTAGCGCTTCAGAGCTTCCACGCCGGGAAGGGCCTCGCCCTGCACCAGCTCCATGCTAGCACCGCCGCCCGTGGAGATGAACGTCATGCGATCGGCAAGGTCGAACTTGTTGACCGCGGCCACGGAATCGCCGCCGCCGATGATGGTATCGCCCTGCTGATTGTCCGCCACGGCCTCGGCCACGGCCTTCGTGCC
>NZ_CAKTYH010000045.1 GCF_934632265.1 uncultured Senegalimassilia sp. | reverse complement strand
TGACCAGCCAGATGCAGACATAACCGACCGCGCAAGCGAAGGCGGGCAAACGAGCCATATCTCCCTGCGGATTCATACAGGAGGCTACGCACGCGAAGACCATGACCGCGCCCCAGGCCGCCAGCAAGGCATCCCACGCCACCCCCACGCCCAAAGGCAGGCGACGCGCAATGCCGGACGAAAACTCCCACAGCCACCGCAAGGCGACCATTGCGCCATGCGCAAAAGCCCCGAATCTCCCCCGCGCCTTGATACCGCGCGATTCGGATGCACCAGGTGTCGCAAACGGCACAGCCGACCCGATCGGAGCAGGTGCGAAGTCAGCGCCATCTGGATCAGCGACGTGTCCAACGTTGCCAGGAAGCAAAGCATTATCCGTTCCGGGATCAGGCTGGGACCCAGAATCCTGCACGCAAACCCCATCAGCAGCGAGAGCTCCCCGGCGAAAATCAACGGAGCACCCCACCGCGTACATGAACGCCGCGCGCATCGCCGCCACCGACCCGAACCGATCGGCAGGGTCGAACGCCGTCGCCTGGGCCACCACGTCGCGCACTGATTCGGGAACCCCATGGGCGCGCAAGCGCCGTTGAACCATCGATGGAACGGGCGTCTCCTCGCACAGCAGGTAGAACAGCAGCATGCCCAAGGCGTACACATCGCTGCGCACATCGGTTTGCCCGTAGCCGAACTGCTCGGGCGGCGCATAGGCGCGCGTGCCGAAATGGCTGGTATCGCACGCAGCATCCTTATCGAAGGTACGGGCGATGCCCAGGTCGATCACCAATACCGTATCCCCATCGACCATGAAGTTCGACGGCTTAATATCGCGATGGATGAGCGGTGGATCGAAACGATTATGCAGCTCGGCGATGGCGTCGCATATGCCGGGAAACAACCGTTTGGCCACGTCAAGCGACGGACCGGTTTCGTAAACCTCATCGGCAAGCGTGCGGCCGCGCACGAATTCCATGACAACCGCATCCTGCTCACCGAGCGAATAGCAATCGATGATGCGCGGCAGGTGCAGAAACCGTTTGCCCTGACGTTGCGCGGCCAGCACGCGACCATACGCGCCGCCCAGCCCCGATTCGGCATCGAACACCTTGCGCACGTAGGGACCTTGCTCGGCGCCGTTGGCCCCGACGAAAAAGACGCGCTCCGTTCGCTCGTACCGGCCTTCCTTCAATACGGCATCGACGCGATAGCACTCATCGCGCGCAAGGCTGTCAAGATGTTGTTGAAGGGATTCGTTCATAACGATGATGATGGTAGCAGATACCTCAGACCGCCAATGCCCGCATACCGCAAACGGGACCGGAAAGGCGACGCCTCCCGGCATCGCGAGCTACTCGGTGATGGTGTCCTCGCGAAAGGCGTACAGCTGCTCATCGACGGTTTGCAGCGTTTCGCCATGGGTGATGCAGAAGATGATGATGGCGTCGCGGCGGTTCTTGCAATACAGCTCGTTGCAGCCGCCCGCCTGCAGCAGGCGGTTCGTCTCGCGCAGCGACAGCTTCATGGCGAATGCCAGCTGCAACAGTTTGTTGCGCGAAGGGTTGCGCTGGCCGACGAAGATTTGATACCCGAACGTAGGGTTGATACCCGCCTGACGAACAACCTCAGGGCGCCTCAGGCCTCGCTCGTCAAGCAGCTGCTGAAGGTAATCGGGCAGGCTGCGGCACGCGAGCTCGTGCTTGCTGGCGAATACGGCAGGGTCGGGCGAATCGAGCAGCTCGTTGAGCAAATCCTCGGTCATGGGTTCTTTCACTCGCCGCTTCCTTCTGCGCTTCGCCGGTTTTCGTTTCCTTGATTCCATAGTAGCAAAGAAATGCCCATCGGATACGGGCGCGACCGCCTGACCCGATGGGCACGATCTTTCGCGAAACCTAGACGATATCCCAGGAAACATCCGAACCGCGGCCGATGAAGGCGTTTTCGTACAGCACCTTCACCACGTCGCCTTCGAAGTACAGGTTGCCGGAAACCGTGCCGCCGGCGGCAAGGGTGCCGGAATTGAGCTCGTTCTCGCCGTTAGAGTAATACGTTTGCGAGCGCTGAGCACCCTGGGCATCCTCGGCCTTCCAATCGTAAGGATTGAAGGACGCCTGGCTGTTGCCGTTGTTCTGGTAGGTCACACTCACCTGCGTAATAGGCGAACCATCGTAGTTCTGCAGCCCGGTCACCACGCCGCTGATCGTGAGCACCAAGCCGTTTTTCAGCGTGATGGAGTTGCCTGCCGCAGCGGCCTGGGCATCATCGGCGGCCTCATCGGAAGCAGGAGCTTTGGACGCAGGCTGATCGGCAGCGGGCTGCGGAGCCACGGAGGTGCCCGAGAAGGCATCATCGATAGCCGAGCTGTACATGCTTTGCGTGGCCAGCACCACGACGAAAGCGATGACGTTCATCACCACGCCGGCGATGGACAGTCCCTTGCCCGACTTCCTCCCCTTCACGCACGCGATCGTGCCGATAAGCGCGAGCACAAAGCCGATCACGGCGAGCAAGGCAGAGAAGTTGTTGATGATGGGCAGAAACGACGTCGCCAAGGCGATGATCCCTAAAACGAAGCCGGCGATCCCCAGCCCCGATTTCGACGGATGCGCAGCCGGCGCGGCTTGCACGGTGTTGGTCTCCATGAGCATTCCCTTTCCCTAAACGAAGCACTGACGTGCTGAAACGATGTCAATGCTAGGGAAAGGGCCGTATGATTTCATTAGCTGGCAGCTACGATTCCGAAACCTTTTCGGCGAAAAGGGAGGGCGGCCACATACGAATGAGATAGAACCATCTCAGCGAATAAGAGCAGTTGCCGCATGTGAGCACAACGAAGCCCAACCGGTCACCATCGGTTACCGGTTGGGCTTCGAATCAGTTTACAAGACCCAGGCTATCGCGCAGCTAGGCAGCATCAAGCTCGGATCAAGCCTGCATGCCCGGCCCGACCCGCCAAGCAGCCGTCCCGCCCATGCGATCAGTCTGCGATGCCAGTCGCAGACTAGGCCTGCATGCCCAGCTCCAGGGCGCGCAGGTTGCCGGCAAGCTTGTCCTTCTTGCGCGCGGGCACCACGGCGGCAACGGCCGCGCGGATGGTCTCCTCACTGCAGAAATGCGTTTCGGCGAACAGCTTGCCCACCAAGATGACGTTGGCCAGGCCCTTCAGGCCCGCCTCCTCGGCGATGGCCGTGGCAGGCACGGCACAGACCGTGACGCCGGGCATATCCGGGATGTTCGGCACCAACGTGCTGTCCACGATGACCAGGCCGCCGGGCTGCACGCTGTGCTCGAATTTGTCGAGCGACGGCTGGTTCATCACCACGAGCACGTCGGGATTGAGCACGAGCGGGCTGCCGATGGGGTCATCGGAGACGCACACGCTGCAGTTGGCGGTGCCGCCGCGCATCTCGGGACCATAGCTGGGAAGCCAGGAAAGCTCTCGGTCCTCCAGCAGGCCGGCGTTGGCGATGATCTTGCCGGCGAACAGGATGCCCTGGCCGCCGAATCCGGCGAGGACGGCCTGCATGCAACGTTTCTGTTCGCTCATCGCGCACCCTCCTTCGCTTCCGCAAACTTCTCGGGATGGGCAACCGGGCAATCGGCGTTTCGCGCCGCGGCTGCCTGCGCCGCATTCTCAAATCCATCAGCCACCACATCGCGATACACGCCCAGCGGATAATACGGCTGCATGTTCTCGCGCATCCACGCGAAGCTGTCCTGCGGCGTGAGACCCCAGTTCGTGGGGCACGTGGACACCACTTCCACCAGCGAGTAGCCGATGCCGTCGATCTGGTTCTGGAACGCCTTCTTGATGGCGCGTTTGGCCTGGCGCACGTGCTTGGGCGTATCCACGGTCACGCGTTCCAGATACGCCGGACCGTCAAGGCTGCTCAGCAGCTCGCACACGCGCACCGGGTAGCCGGCGGTGGAGACGTCGCGGCCGTACGGGCTGGTCTGCGTCACCTGGTTAGGCAAGCTGGTGGGCGCCATCTGCCCGCCGGTCATGCCGTAGATGGCGTTGTTGATGAAGATGACGGTGATATGCTCGCCGCGCGTTGCCGCGTGCACGGTCTCGGCCATGCCGATGGAGGCAAGGTCGCCATCGCCTTGATAGGCGAATACCACGTTGTCGGGCAGGACGCGCTTGACGCCCGTGGCAACCGCCGGGGCGCGGCCGTGCGCGGCCTCGATCATGTCGCAGCCGAAGAAGTCCGGCGCGGTGACGGCGCAGCCGACCGGCGCCACGCCGACGGTGCGGCCCTCGATATCAAGCTCGTCGATGACCTCGGCTACCAAACGGTGCACGATGCCGTGCGGGCAACCCGGGCAGTAGTTCGTGACCACGGGCAGCAACGACTTCGGACGCGAGAACACCACGCGGCCTTCGCCCTGTTTCTGCTCAGCCATGCTATTCACCACCCTTCCCCGCAAGCTTGCGGATAGCTCCCAGCACCTCGTCGGGCGTGGGGATGATGCCGCCCGTGCGTCCGAAGAACTCCACGGGGACGCGGCCGTCGACCGCCAAGCGCACGTCGTCGACCATCTGGCCCATGTTCATCTCCACCGACAAGAACGCCTTCGCGGTGCCCATGCAACCCTCGATAGCGTCCACGGGGAACGGCCACAGCGTGATGGGGCGCAACAGGCCCGCCTTGATGCCCTCGGCACGGGCGCGAACGACCGCCGAATGCGCGATGCGGGCGGTGGCGCCGAAGGAAACGAGCACGATCTCGGCGTCCTCGCACATGAACGCTTCGGCACGCTGCTCGCGAGCCTTCACCGTCTCGTAACGCTCGAAACGCTCGACGTTGAGGCGCTCAAGCTCATCGGCCGTCAGGTAGAGCGAGTCCACGATGTTGTGCTTGCGCTTACCGTTATGGCCGGTGGTGGCCCAGGGCTTTTCCGGCAGCTGCTCCACGCGCTCGGGAAGCACGACAGGTTCCATCATCTGGCCGAGCATGCCGTCGGATAAAATCATGGCAGGCATGCGGTACTCGTCGGCCTTCTCGAAAGCCAGGTACGCCAGATCGGCCATCTCCTGGACGGTGGAAGGCGCGAACACGAGCACCTGGAAGTCGCCATGGCCCATGGCACGCGTGGCCTGCCAATAATCGGACTGGGAAGGCTGGATGCCGCCAAGACCCGGGCCGCCGCGCTGGACGTTGACGATGACGCCGGGAAGGTCGGCGCCCGCCATGTACGACACGCCCTCGCCCTTGAGAGACACGCCCGGCGAAGACGACGACGTCATGACGCGCGCGCCCGCAGACGATGCACCGTAGACCATGTTGATGGCCGCGATCTCGCTTTCCGCCTGCAGATACGTGCCGCCCTCCTTGGGCATGCGCTTGGCCATGTAGGCGGCAACCTCGGTCTGCGGCGTGATGGGATAGCCAAAGAAGAAGCGGCATCCAGCGCGGATGGCCGCCTCGGCCATGGCCTCGTTGCCCTTCATGAGCACCTTTTCCTGAGACATCAGCGCATCACCTCGATCGCAACGTCAGGGCACATAAGCGCGCACGAGCAGCAGCCCGTGCACTTGGACGCATCGATCAGCCGGGCCGGATGATAGCCCTTCGCCGTGATGCGGGAACGGTCAAGCTCTATGATGTGCGCCGGGCATGCATCAACGCACAACCCGCAGCCTTTGCAGAAACCGTCATCGACCGTTATCGCTGCCATGAGCCTTCCTTTCTCGTCTGAGCCGGCGCAAAAGGCCGGCATATGGTTATCGAACACTCCCCCGAAACCCTGCCCCGAACCGCGGCGTCGCCCCGTTCGGGTTCGCAGGGATGAACCTTATCTCACTCCCAGGGTTTTCTCACGTGCACCGA
This sequence comes from uncultured Senegalimassilia sp., assembly GCF_934632265.1. Taxonomy (GTDB): domain Bacteria; phylum Actinomycetota; class Coriobacteriia; order Coriobacteriales; family Eggerthellaceae; genus Senegalimassilia. The sequence goes on along the minus strand of NZ_CAKTYH010000045.1, from coordinate 8,276 downwards.
AACAGGATAGCGCACGCCCGGGATATCGGCATCTTCCAGCATGTCTCGAGGCACCGCGGAGAACACCAAGGGCAAGCCGGCGGACGCGGCAACCTCCTGCGCGAACGCAGCGCCGCGTGCGAGCACTTCCCCGTCGGTGAAGCCGGCCAGGTGCGTGTTGTTAGCAACCGCCGTGGCATGCAGGTGGCTGGCTGCCTCGATCTCGCGAAGCACGCAAAGCGCCTCTTCGGGATCGTGCACGAGGTTGCGGCTGCGGTTCACCACGTACAGCAGGTCGTAATCCCCCTCGGCGATGCCGCGAGCGAACCTGCCGAGCGCCGTGGCCCCGACATCGTCGCCGCCCGCATCGATGAGCAGCAGCCTTCCCGTTTCCCCGCGCGCCCAGTCGAGGGCGGCCGAAACCTGCCCGGAGATGGCCGGCGCGTCGAGCGTGGTGCCCGCATACCGCGGGGCGATCACCTGCACGCCGGCGTTCTCGAGAAGATGCCGGTAGTCGCTGCTGCGGAAGTACGGGTTGACCACGTCCAGGTCGGCAACGCGCACCTCCAGCCCAGCATACCGGGCATCAAGGGCCAGGTTGATGGCCAGATTGGTCTTTCCGACCCCATAATGCCCCGTGATAACGGTTACCGGTTTCAACCGTTTGATATCGAACATGCTCAAAAGGCCCTACACCAAACCCTCGGGCACCTTGGTCTTCGGCTTGCCCTCTTGGCTTTCGTCCGCCTCACGGATGGCGGCTCGGCGGATCTTGCCGTTGACGGTCTTGGGGAGCGCATCGACGAACTCGACGATGCGGGGGTACTTGTACGGCGCCGTGCGCTGCTTGACCCACTGCTGCAGCTCGCGAACAAGCACTTCGGAGCCTGCAAAGCCCTCGGCAAGCACCACAGTGGCCTTGACCGCCTTGCCGCGCACGGGATCGGGCACGCCGGTGACGGCGCATTCGCGCACGGCATCGTGCTCGAGCAGCACGCTTTCGATCTCGAAGGGCCCGATACGATACCCGGACGACTTGATGACGTCGTCGTTGCGGCCGACATACCACAGGTACCCGTCCTCGTCGACCCAAGCGGTGTCGCCGGTGTGGTACCAACCGTCGTACACGGCGGCTTCGGTCTTCTCGGGATTTCGGTAGTACTCCAGCATGATGCCCGGAGCCTTCTCGTGCACGTCGATGCAGATCTCGCCCGTCTCGCCGACATCGCAACGGCTGCCGTCGCCGCGCTGCACCTCGATGGTGAACGCCGGCGAAGGATGGCCCATGGACCCGGGCTTGGGAACCGCATGCGTGAGGTTGGCCACCGTCAGGGGCGTCTCGGTTTGCCCGAAGCCCTCGAAGATGGTCAGCCCCGTGTGCTCCTTCCAGAAGTCGAACAGATCGGGGTTGAGCGCCTCCCCGGCGGTGGTGCAATACGTGAGCGTGCTCAGATCGTGGGCATCGACGTCAGCTTGCATCATCATGCGATACATGGTGGGCGGGCAGCACAACGTGGTGACCCCGTAGCGCGGGATCAGGTCCAGAATCTCATCGGCGTGGAAGCGGTCGAAGTCGTACGTGAGAACGCAAGCCTCCATGAGCCACTGGCCGTAGTACTTGCCCCACACCGCCTTGCCCCAGCCGGTGTCGGCGATGGTCAGATGCAGCCCGTCGGGCTTGACGTTGTGCCAATGCTTGGCCGTGACCAGATGAGCCAGCGCGTAGTAGGAATCGTGCAACACCATCTTGGGATTGCCGGAGGTGCCGGAGGAGAAGTACATGAGCATGGGGTCGCCGACGTGGGTTTCCACACGCGAGAAACCTTCATCGGCATCGCGCACGCCGGTGTTGAAATCATGCCAGCCCTCACGCTGCGCGGGCACGGCGCACACGCCCTCGGGGCCGGAAAGCACCGCGCCCACCGGGCCGTCGACGGCAAGCCAGTTGCCATCCGCGTCCTGCTCGGTCAGACCGCCACCGGCGCCGTTGACCAAAAACAGGTTCTCGACCGAGGGGCAACGATCCACCACGTTGTCCACCACTTGCGCGATGGTGCCGATGGAGGTGCAGATGACGGCCTTGATGGAGGCGCCGTTCAAACGATACTCCAAGTCATGCTCCTTGAGCATGAACGTGGCCGGCACCATCACGGCGCCGAGCTTGTCGAGCGCGGTGGCCACGAACCAGAACTGATAATGACGGCGCAAGATCACCATGACCATGTCGCCCTTGCCGATGCCGTGCGCGGCAAGGTAGTTCGCCGTCTTATCCGACCAACGCTTCATGTCGGCGAAGGTGAACAGATGCTCCTCGCCCTCGGGGTTGCACCACATCATGGCGCGGCGCTCGGGGTCGTTATCCGCGATGTCGTCCACCACGTCGTAGCCGAAGTTGAAGGTATCGGGGCACTTCACCTTGAAATCGGTGAGCACGCCCTGCTCGTCGTAGGTTTCCTCGCAGTAACGTAAATTGATGTTTCTCATGATGTTGCCGAACTTCCTTGAAATATGGTGCGCGAAGCCAGGCCGCGCACGATGCGGTCGATAAGAAGGTTGGTTTTTGGCAAGCAACCCTAGGCGAGCGCTTGCCTAGATAATGTCTTCCTTCGCCTTCAGAACGACAGCCAGGAATTTGCACGGTGCGCCATCGATGGCGATCATGCCGTGCCCACGTCCGGAATCATAGAGCAGCATATCCCCCGGGCCGAGCTCCTCGGTGTGCTCCTCGTACTGGAAGCGCATGCGGCCTTCCAGGATGTAATCAAGCTCCTGCCCGCTGTGATAGGACAGATGGATGGGCTTGTCCTGCAGCTCGGGGCGGTAATCGGCCGTCACGAAGAACGGCTCGCACAGCTTGTTGCGATAATGCGGGGCCTTGTGCAGGTACTCAAGGCCGCTGCGACGCTTGACGGCCAGGCCCTCATCGGCACGCGTAAGGGTGTAGCCCGTCAGATGCGGGGTTTCGCCGGTAAGCAGCTCGATGGGATCGACGCCCAGATTCGCCGCGCATTTGTACAGGAAGGTGAACGAAAGCTCCTCCGCCCCCGACTCCTGCGCCTGATACTCCGCCAGGCTACGGCCGGTGGCATCGGCCATCTCCTGCATGGTCAGGCCCATATCCTCGCGCAACGCGCGAATCCTATTCGCCACCTCTTGATAATTCGGCTCCATGTAAACCTGACCTCCTCACGTGCAATCGCGTTATTCCACACAGTGATAAAGATAGTACGCTTGAAATTGTTTCCAATATGTTTCATGCCGGCGAAGAAGCCCTCGCCGGCATGAAGCGGGTTCATATATTATTCCTGCGGCTTGCGGACGAAGCGCACGGCGAAGTGCGCATCGGACGAGCCGGGGGCAAGGCGGGTTGCAAGGCAGTTGCGGCCGCACAGCTGATCGAGCGCGAAGCCTGCGCCCTCCTCGCTGTCCAAGAACGCCTTCACCACGCCGGCGTTCTCCTCACGCGTGACCGTGCAGGTGGAATACGCCAGCGCACCGCCCGGGGCAACATGACCCGCCGCGGCCTTGAGCATGCCGAGCTGGGTTTCCACGAAACCGGCCAGGTCCTCTTCGCTCGTGCGCCAACGGATCTCGGGGTGGCGGCGAAGCGTGCCCATGCCCGAGCAGGGGGCGTCCACGAAGATGAACGAGAACATGCGGTCCGGCATGATGTTGTCCAGCTCCAGCGCATTGCCGGTGAAGGCCTCGGTCACCACGACGCCGTACTGCTCGGCGCGCTTCTCAAGCAGGCGCGTCTTGTAGGCGTGGTTGTCGATGGTGACGTACTCCTCGATCTGCGACCCGTACTTGCGGCAGGCGTTGGACTGCAGCAGGATGGTCTTCGTGGCGCGGCCGGCACCGATCTCGAGCACGCTTTCGGGCTTCTCGTCGGGCAGCACGTTGGCGGCAACCATCTGCGCGGCGGCGTCGGAGACCAAGATCTTGCCCTGGTCCAGCTGGCGCGCAAGCGCGGGCACCAGCAGCGCGCGGCTTTCGGGCACGCGCAGGCAGCCTTGCACGTTCATGTCGCCGAGCGCCACGGGCTGCACTTCCTCTTCAGCGCGCTCGAAGGCCTTGAGCACGTGCTCGTCATCCACCTTGCAGGCGTTGACGGCCACGTACAGCGGCGCCTGCTCGTTGGATGCGCGCATGAAATCGATGGCGGCCTGCGGGCACATCTCCTCCATGAGCTTCTTGGCCATCCACGTGGGGAACGCCTGGGTGCGGGCAAGCGCATCAAGGTCGGTGGCCGGGTTGCCGAACGGGAAGTCGATGCGCAGGCGCACGATCTTGTGCAGCACGGCGTTAGCCACGCGGGCCGCAGGGCCCGGGCTGAACGACTTCACCATCTCGACGCCCTGGTCGACGGCCGCATGGGCTTCCTTGCCCAGGAAGATGAGCTCGTACGTGGAGATCTGCAGCGCATCGCGCGTCTCGCGGAAGATATCCTCGGGCGTGTCGAGCGCGCGGTCGATGATCTCGTCGAGCGTACCGCGGGCGCTTACCGTTCCAAGGGCGAGGAGCGTGGCGAACGCACGGTCTTCAACGGACATGGTGGACTTGTCGATCACCTGGGCGATGACGTCCTGCGCGAACGCGTTGCGCTCGCGAACGGTGCGCACCACGTCGAGCGCCGCCAAACGAGCGGGCGTGGCGTTGGACTTGCGACGCGGGCGTGCCGGCTTGGCCGAACCGCGGAAGCCGCCCTTCTCGCCGCCGCGCGGCGCGCCCTGAGCACCCTGCTCGGGCTTGCGACGCGGGTCGCGAGCGGTGTTGCGGCCGCGGAAATCGGGCTTCGGCTCGCGCGCGGGGCGATCGCCGCCGGCATGCTGCGCGCCCTCGGGACGCTGGCCGCCCTCGGCGCCTTCGCGCTTGAAGTCGGGCTTGCCGTCGCGCTTGAAGTCGCGCTTCGGGCCACGGTCGCCCTTGAAGCCGCCGCGGCGGTCGTCTCGGCTGCCGTTGTAGCCGCCGCGACGCTCATCGCGCCCGCCGTTGCCGCGATACTCGCGCTTTTCGCCGTCACGACCGCCGTTGCCGCGGAAATCGCGCTTCTCGCCGTCACGACCACGATAGCCGCCTTTGCCGCCATCGCGACGCTGGCCGTCGCGTCCGCCCTGACCGCGATTCCCGCCTCGACGGTCGTCGCGGCCGCCGAAGCCGCCCTTGCCGCCGTCTCGGCGCGGGCCGCCCTGACGATTGCCGTAGCCGCCGTGCTGGCCGCCCTTTCGATAGCCGCCGTTGCCGCCTTCGAGGCGCTGACGCGGCGCGCCTTCGTTGTTATGCTGTTCAGCCACGCGGGCCCTCCCAAGTCTTGGTGTCTTCCTTGATTCCCTGAATGCCCGCGGCAAACGCCTTGGCCGCCATGGCCGCCTTGCCTGCGGGCTTCACTTCCGTAAGCTCGATCACGCCGTCCGCAGCGCCCAGATACAGGCGCTTGGCGGCGAAGCGCACGCCGCCGGGCTTGATGCCCGCGCATGCCGCATCCGCCTGATCGACGGGTGCAGGTTGCGCAGCAAGCACGGTCACGTCCTTGCCGGCGATGGTGGCATGCGCCGGATGCGCTGCGCTTGATGCGCGAACTTTGCGGCACGCCTGCTCCACCGAATCGGCCGGGCTGAGCGAAAGCTCGTCCTTGCCGATCTTCTCGGCGTACGTGACGTGCTCCTCATCCTGCCGCGTCCAGCGGATGCATCCCGCCTCCAGCTGCGACAGCGCCGTGAGCAGCGCATGAGCGCCCAGGTCGGCGAGCAGGTCGGTGAGCAGCGCGACGTTCTTGTCGCCCACTTCGAGCGAGCGGCACACGCAGTAGTCGCCCGTGTCGAGCCCTTCCTCCATGCGCATGATGCACACGCCGGCCTCTTCGTCACCGGACAGGATAGCGCGCTCGATAGGCGCGGCGCCGCGCCAGCGCGGCAGCAGCGAGGCATGCACGTTCAGACAGCCATGCTCTGGGATGGACAGCACCTCGGCAGGCAGCAGCATGCCATAAGCTGCCACGCAGATGACATCGGGCTCGAGCGCCGCGAGCGCTTGCTGCTCGTCGGCGTCGCGCAGCGTCCTGGGTGTGAACACGGGGATGCCGCGCTCGCACGCCTCTGCCTTCACCGGGCTGGGCACCAGCTGCTTGCCGCGGCCGCGCACGGCGTCGGGGCGCGTGTAGACGGCCACGACGTCATGCTGCGTGGCAAGCTCGGAGAGCACCGATGCGGCGAAATCCGGCGTGCCCATGAATACGATGCGCATGTCCCCTACGCCTCCACGGAAGTCTCGCCGGGGCGCGCACCTGCAGCCAGGGCGCGCTCGTAATCCTCAAGCGCCTTCAGACGGGCCATGGGCTCGGCGCGCTCGAACATGGTGACGCCGTCCAGGTGGTCGGTCTCATGCTGCAGGCAACGGCCGAGCAGCCCGTCGCCCTCGATCTCCCAAAGCTGGCCTTCAAGGTCGTAGTAGCGGCAGCGGGCGAAGGGCGGGCGCGCGATGGGCACGGAGATGCCGGGGATGGAAAGGCATCCCTCGTCCTCCGCGACCGGCTCGCCTTCGCGGGCGACGATGACGGGGTTGAGCATGACGATGGGCTCGCGGGCGCCGTCCTCCTGGTCGCAGTCGATGACCACAAGGCGCTTGAGCACGCCCACCTGGGGCGCGGCAAGGCCGCAACCGGCGTTCTTATACATGACGTGGGCCATCTGCTTTGCCAGGCGCTTCAGGCTCTTGTCATTGAAATCGCAGGGCTCGCACACCGTATTGAGCAGCGGGTCGGGCGATTGCACGATTGAAAGCATATGCATTTCCTTTAGCGGGTTGGTATGGTTGGCGGCGGGTGCGCTGCAAGCGCGCCCGCCTTTCTAATCTGACTATTGTGACATGCGCGCGCACCTAAGGCCCCTACGGGCGCAAAGTTCCACAAAACCCCTGCTCGGCATGAATGCGAAGCGCAAAGGCCTATCTGCTTGAGGTGGCGCTTTCGGCATGCGCCCTTTTGCGGGCGGTGAGCTCGCGTTGCATGGCCGCCACGGTCTCGAACAGAAGCTCGGAATCCTCAGCCGACATGGAGGCAGGGGCCGACATCTGCGCGCGCATGGCTGCAACGGCTTCCTCGGCATCTCCGATGGAAAGCTCCTCGACCAAAAAGGACGCCAAATCCTCAGGCACCGCTGATTCAGGAACGCCCCTGGTCAGAAAACCGGATGCGCGCGGATCGGCCACGGCGGCCGCGCTCACGATGGCGGCCGGGGAGGCGCAGGGGTCTTCCGCCAAGGTATCGAGCATGCTGGCGGAGACCGCCGCGCAGGCGGGGTCGTGCCACTGCACCGACGCGAGCGCATCGGCATGGGTCAAGGCAAGATCGGTACGCGCGGCGCACAACGCCAGAAGCTGGCGCTCGAACCTGCGCCGGTTCGTCTCGGATTGCGGCAGCTTGCGACGCATCGGGGCCACAGGGGTGCCGCGATCGTTGGCGCCGCCGCCGGCAGGCGCTTCCGCATCGAAAACGCGCGGCGGTTTAAGCGCCGCCAGCTGCTCCAGCACGTCCTTCTCGTCCGCACGGGCGCGGCTGGCGATCTGACGCGCATAATCCTTGGCGAGCAGAGAATCCTTGATGGGCGCCAGCACGCTGAGTGCATCGGCAACAGCACCCGAGCGGCCTTCGGCGCGCGACAGGTCCCAGTTGCCCAGCCTTCGGTCGATGCCGTATTCCAGCAAGGGCTTCGCCTGGTCGATGAGCGCCTGCAGCTCCTGGCCGCCATGTGCGTCGATGAACTCCGCGGGGTCAAGGTTGTCGGGCAGCGTCACGGCGAACAGGTCGATGCGCGCGGCGCCCGCCTCGGGCGTCATAGAGGAGTCGATGAACTGCAAAGCGCGATCGGCGGCGCGCTGACCTGCGGCATCGCCGTCGAACAGGTACACGATCCGGTTGCGGGCATGACGCGAGAGCACGCGGATGTGCGTGCGGGTGAGCGCCGTTCCCAGGGTGGCGACCGCATTGCGGATGCCGGCGTCGTGCATGGCTATGACGTCGGTATAGCCCTCCGACACCACGGCCACGCCCGTAGAGGCCATGGCCGCCTTCGCCTTGTCAAGCGCATAGAGCATGCGACCCTTGTGGAACAGGGGCGTTTCCTGGCTGTTGAGGTACTTCGGCTCGCCCTTGCCGATCACGCGCCCGCCGAAGGCGATGCATTGCCCCTGCTCGTCGTTGATGGGAAACATCACGCGATTGAAGAACCGGTCGCGCACGCGCCCATCGGAGCCGACGACGGCCACATTGGCCTGGATCATCTCCTTGGAATCGAAGCCCT
>NZ_CAKTYH010000044.1 GCF_934632265.1 uncultured Senegalimassilia sp. | reverse complement strand
GCCCACCACCGTGCGCCTGTCCATCGGCACCGAGCACATCGACGACATCATCGCCGACCTTGCCGCAGGCTTCGAGGCCATCAAGTAACCTGCCAACTGCAATCACCCATGGCGATGCGCGCTACCGGCCCCCTTTTCCCCGGCTGAAAGCAGGAGCACCGCCAGGTGGCGATTCCCCAAAGGCTATGGCCGTTCCGTTTTCCCCAGCGGCACGCGCCATAGCCGCGGTTGGGAAAGCTTCGCAAGACGCTTCCCGATCCGAACTACCCCTTGTCGGGGTCTCCCTTCGCCAGGAACCCCCGACAGCAAAGCGAAGGCCCGCTCGGTTGAGCGGGCCTTCATGATAAATGCGATTAGCAACGGTTATCCGCGGGAAGCTGCGCGAGGAACCAACGGGCACGGGGCGGGACGGTTGCCGCGACGCGCGAAACGGATAAGGAAGCTTGCGCCGGAAAGCGCCAGCGCAACGCCCAGACCCGTGTAGAAGAACGCGATGAACCACACGGGGACCAGGCCGAACGCACGAAGGGAGATGCCGCCGGTCATCATGATGGCCATCATGGCATAACCCGGCACGTCGAAGAAATGCCAGATACCGATGCGCTCGGCCTCATAACCGGCGATGCGGACGGCATGCTTGCCCACCATCTTCGAGAAAACCTTGATATGGAACAACGTGAACACCACGGCGGCGCCGATGACGAGCAGCCACCAGATTCCCTGATCCATCTGAGCGAACGACTGGATGCCCAGCCAAGCGATGTTCCCGCCGGCGATAAGCCAAACGATGCCGGCGACTAAAAGCAACGTACGCTTCGAAACTTTCAGCATATCTGCCCCCTCTGAAACGAAACGGACGGTATCGGCTAACCGATATCGATATTTGATATCAATAACTGTATCAAGGCGCCGCTAAATAATCCAGAGACCCACAAAACCTGCAAGCATGCCCAACAAAGCCCCCACCACGACATCGCGAGGGAAATGCACGCCCGACACCACGCGGATGACCGCCAGCAACACCCCGGCAGCCAGCATGACCGGCCCCGCCCACGCAAGCGGGCAGCAAGAGCAAAACGTCATGGCTATGACGAAGATGCTGAACGCATGGCGGCTAGGGAACGAATTGCCGCGCGTGTCCTTCGGGATGACGGGGGCGGTTTCGAAGACCTCGTACGGGCGCGGCGCGTTGATAGCCTTACGCAGCGCGGTGACCAGCGCAAACGAGATACCCGGCACCAACACGGCCCGCAGCAGCGTACCCGTCGCATCGTTTGCGCCAGTTGCCGCCGCGTATGCCAGCCATGCAAGCAGACAGGGATACGCCACGTACACCGCGTTGGTGATGATCTTGTTCGCCAGGGAAACGCAACGCGCCAAACGCGGACGCGCGCGCAAGGCATCGGTCATACGTATGTAAGTTGATTTTTGCATGCACAGCATTGTATCCGATTGCGGATGAAAACGCGCTCGCGCAAAAACGCCCGCAAACGGCGATGTTTGCGGGCGTCAAGCGCTGCTAGCGGTTGTTCACGGCCTCGGGATGCAGGTCGTGGTTTGCCAGGCGATCCCAGGCAACCTGCTCCCAGCGCGTGCCGGGTTTGCCGTAGTTGCAATACGGATCGATAGAGATGCCGCCACGCGGCAGGAACTTGCCCCACACCTCGATGTACTTCGGGTCCATCAGCGCGATCAGGTCCTTCATGATCACGTTGACGCAATCCTCGTGGAAGTCGCCGTGGTTGCGGAAGCTGAACAGGTACAGCTTCAGACTTTTGCTCTCCACCATGCGCACATCGGGCACGTAGGAGATGTAGATGGTGGCGAAGTCGGGCTGGCCGGTGATCGGGCACAACGCCGTGAACTCCGGGCAGTTGAACTTCACGAAGTAGTCGTTGCCGGGATGCTTGTTATCGAACGTCTCAAGCACACCGGGATCGTAGGTTTGCGGATACTGCACGCCCTGGTTGCCCAGAAGCGACAGGTCGTCGGTACCGACGCGCGTGGGTTTCTCGTTGGTCATAGAATCTCCTTGGGAAGCGCGGCCGAAAGGGCCGCGCGGATCGTAAGGGCCCGGGATTGCTGGGCGAACGACTGCCGCGCGGCGGAAAGCGATTCCGCGCGCGGCCAGGTTCTCGTCCTACCCCTGAGCGTCCAGCTTATCGAGCAGCGGGTCGCGCATGCCGTTGGCCTCGAAAGCGCGGTCGCGGTCGATGCACGTGCCGCATTTGCCGCACGGACGGGCGCCGCCCTCGTAGCAGCTCCACGTAAGCTCATAGGGAACATCCAGGTCAAGGCCGCATTTCACGATATCCGCCTTCGACCAGGACACGAACGGGGCCTCCAGGTGCAGCTGGCCCGCCGTGCCTTGCGTGATGGCAAGGTTCATGGCGTTCACGAACTCGATGGAGCAATCGGGGTAGGCATCGCCGGCCCAATCGTCATGATGAGCGCCGTAGAACAGCACGCTCGCGCCCAGCGACAGCGCCATGGACGCGGCGCTCGACAGGAACAGCCCGTTGCGGAACGGCACATACGTGCTCACCGGGGAGCCGTCGGTCTCGTCGATCTGCTCGGCGTAGCTTTCCTCGGGAACATCTTGCGTAGAGTGCTCGAGCAGGCTGCAGTCGCTGTCCGCGAAGATGGCGGAAAGGTCGAGGAAGCGCTGCTCAACGCCGTAATGCGCGGCAACCGCCTTCGCGCTCTCGATCTCCTTCTCGTGGCGCTGGCCGTAGGAGATGCTCAGCGCGAACACGTTCTCCGCGCCGAAGCGCTTGACCGCCAAGGCCAGAAGCGTGGTGGAATCCACGCCGCCGCTGCTGAGCACCAGCGCCTTTTGCGGGTTCTCGCCGCACACACGGCCATTCTCGTCGCGAGGCGCCGGGTCCTCGCCCAGCGTCCCGTGCACGCGCAGGTTCTCGCGCGCGTTGGCGGCAGCAGCCGCGAACGAAGAGAACGCCTGTCCCTCGAATATGCCCATCCTTACACGCCCCTCTCAACATCGGGCCAGATGACCTTGTGCAGCTGCACCTGAGCGGTTGCCCAGGTCATCCGGTTCTCTTGCATGAATTCAACGATGCGCGCCGGCTCAATGTCCCCGAAACACGGGCTCAGATACACCGGCACGCGCCCCGGCAGATCGAGCTGCCGGGCAACTTCCAAAACGCGCGGCAGATCGCCCTGCCCGCACACGAACTTCACCGTGTCGCGCGCATCGAGCAGACGGAAGTTCGCGGGCAGCATCCGCTGCTCCATGCCGCTCGACGGCAGCTTCCAGTCCACGGTGAAGGCGAGCACGCCGGGCGCGGCGTTGCCGATACGCTGACGCAGCGCGGCAAGTTCACCCAGGTCGGCGGCGCCGTTCGTCTCGATCTCCACGCGCAGGCCGCGCCCGCTTGGACCCGGTTCGCCCAACAGCAGCTCCACCAGCTGCGGCAGCAGCGGCTGCAGCACCGGTTCGCCGCCGGTGAGCGTCACGCATTCCACGCCGGTCTGCCGCACCCACGCCGCCAGCTGCTCGGGGGTTTCGTCCTGCGCCGTGACGCCCGGGGCGTTCGCCCACATGGTGTCGCAATAGCCGCAACGCAGATTGCAGCAGGTGAACCGGATGAACGCCGCCAGCTTGCCCGCGCACGCCCCCTCGCCGTTGATGCTGACGAACCGCTCCGCAACCGGCATGGTCGCCTGGGAGCCGGGCTGATCGGCGCTTCGGCGCTGCGACGCCTTGACCGCGTCGTGCAGGCTGCCGAAAGTTGCTTTCGCGTTTTCGTTTTCGCAGGTCATAGCTTCGTTACGCGCGGTAAATCGCGCAGTTGTTCGGCGTTTCGTACACGTCCACCTGCGACACGGGGAAGCCCTGCTCGGCAAGCTTGCCGAAGAAGTAGCGCGCCAGGTTCTCCGCGGTGGTGCGGAAGGGCATCATCGACAGCGTGAACCCTTCCTCGCGCAGGCAATCCAGGGTTTTGGGCATAAGCGAGCCCTCCTCCACCACGAACGAGTGGTCCAGCTCCTCGGTAAGGTCGCGCAGCGCGTGCTTGAAGTCGGCGAAGTCGATGACCATGTCCTTGTGCGTGCCCTCGGTCTGCAGCTCGGCCTGCTCGAGATACGCCACCACGCGCCAGCGATGACCGTGCAGGTTCTCGCACTTGCCGTGATAATCGGTCAGGAAATGCGCAGCGTCGAAGCTGCTCTCCGTTTTCAACCCATACATAGCAAAAGCCCTTCCATCAAGCGAAAACCGCCGTCGGAAAGGCCCCTTGTCGAAATGCGCGACAACCAGCGACGACGCAGCGGGGGCCGTTCGTCCCCGCCGATCACGTCGCATCATCACGCAAAACGCCCGCCGCGATCAGCGGGCAAGGTACCTAGTTTTGTTTACCGACAGGAGGTTTTCGAACTGTCCATCAATCACGCGGCAAGTATACCGCCCCAAAGAAGCAAACAACGCCGCACCCGCACTTTCGCACGATAACCGCACCCTCGGACACTTCGGGGACGTAGCGTCATCCGCTTGACCTCCGGCTCCCCAAGGCAACAAGGGCCTAGTCGAGAACCATGGAATTGCAAACACTCCAGAAGCATCCCGTTCCCCACCGACGCCCGAAGCTAGAGCAGCGCCAGCGTGCTGGCAATCAGCTCGTCCCAGGTGTGCGAGACGAACGTGGGGCGCTCGGCCGCAAGAGTGGGCTCGTTGAACATGCCCCAGGTCACTGCCGCGGTGTTTGCGCCCGCCGCGTTGCCAGATTGCAGGTCGAACGGGGCATCGCCGACGTACAGGCACTCGCTGGGGCTGAATCCCAGCAGCTCGCAACCGCGGACCACCGGCTGGGGATCGGGCTTCGGCCGCTCGATATCGTCCCAGCCCACACAGCAATCAAGATACGATGCGGCGCCCACCACCTCAAGCCCGCGCCAAGCAACCGCATGACGCTTCGAGGTGACCACGCCCAACTTCAGGCCCGCGCCCGCAAGCTCCGCCAACGCCTCCACCGTGCCGGGAAACGCCTTGATCATCTTATCGTGCACCGTTTTGTTGTGCGCTCGATACGCTTCGCAGAAGCGCTCCTGCAGCACCGGGTCATCCGTGTAGTCCTTAACCTGCACGGCCAGCGGCTGCCCCACTTTCTGCAGGTACTCCTCATCGCTAAGCTGGCGACCAAGCACCGCAGGACCCGCATAATGAAAGCTCGCCAAAAGCAGCTCGCGCGAATCCACCAGCGTGCCATCGTTGTCAAACAGAACTGCTTTCAGACCAGCCATGATGCTCCTTTACAGCGTGCTTTTGAGAAAACAAAAGGGCTGCTGGATTTCCAGCAGCCCTTGACATTCCATGGTGGAGATGATGGGATTCGAACCCACGACCCCTACGTTGCGAACGTAATGCTCTCCCAGCTGAGCTACATCCCCATGAGTGTTGCGCTTTGCGCGAGAAAGTATTTTCCTCGTTCAAACGCTATTTGTCAAACACTTCTTCGCGGGCATCCGCAAAAAGTTCACGGTTGAAACCGCTTACGACAGAACGCGCTCCTCCATAAGGGGAGACTCCACGCCCGGCTCGTCACCCTCGGGAACGAAGGGCTCGAACAGCGGCTCGCCGTTCTGCGACAGCTCGACCATGCCGGTGAGCACGTCGACGTACTGGTAAGACTGACGAGCGGTGCGGCCGCGCTTGCGATCGACTTCCATGATGAACAGCTGCGGGTGCACCTGCATGAGCGTGCCCTCGCTCTCGACGATCTTGGAGCGGCCCATGTTGGCGCGCACTTTCAGGCGTTGACCGACGAAATCGTGTAACGTATCATGAATGGAGTCGACGATTTGCGCTTGTTTCGCTAAGTCCATAGTTGCTCTTTCCTACATAACACACAGATAACAGCTCAAAATTGTATCATGCAGGTCAATGCTCGCTTACTTCTCCATGTTTTGCACCTAATTCCATAGCATTTCGCACACAATGGCCATAATCTGCCTACAAACCCTGCTGCACCGCCAACAGCGCCTTGCCCATGTTCACGAATTCTGCCAGGGAAAGCGTTTCGCCGCGGCGCTTGGGATCGATGCCCGCACGCTCGAACAACTCCGGCAGATGCGGTGCCACCGCCGCACCACCGGCCCCGCGGCCGGCGAAGTAGGTTTTGCACGAGTTCGACAGCGTTTTGCGACGGCTGGCGAACGCGGCGTCGGCCATGGTGCAAGCGGCGCGCACCACTTCCCCGTCAAGCGGCTTTCCCTGCTCATCGAGCACGGGCGTGCGGTTCAGGCGGATGACCGCGCTGTCCACGCGCGGCGGCGGGAAGAAGCTGTTCGGGCTGACCGGGAAGCGCCCTGCCGGCTGCGCGTACAGCCGCAGCTTCACCGTGTAGGCGCCGTAGTTCTTCGTGCCCGGCTCGGCGGCCATGCGGTCGGCCACCTCCTTCTGCACCATCACCGTTGCCGACTCAAGCGATTCGATGCGCTGGAAATAGTCGAGCACTACCGTTGCCGCAACGGCATACGGCAGGTTCGCCACCAGCTTGTTGGGGGCATCTTGCCCTTCCAAGTCCGAATGCTGCAGGTCAAGCGCGTCCTTCTGGATGAGCGTGAACGAATCCCACCACGGCTCCAGCGTTTCGGCCAGCACCGCAGGCAGGTCGGTATCGCGCTCGATGGACGTGACGTGCTTCGCGTTTTGCAGCAGGGCCATGGTGAGCGTGCCGATGCCGGGGCCGATCTCGAGCACGTTGTCCGCGCCCTCGAGCTCCGCCAGCGCCACGATCTTCGCCACGATGGCCTCGTTGACCAGGAAGTTCTGCCCGAGCGAGTACTTTGCCGATAGCCCGTGGTCCGCCAGGACCTGCCGGGTGATCGACAGGTTGGCCAAAGACGATACGCTACCCACGGCGCTTCCCCTGCTTGCCGCGGCCGCCGCCCTGCTTCGAGCCGCCCTTGCCGGACTTGCCCTGCCCGCCTTTGCCCTTAGGGGCATGCGGGTTTTCATGCTTGGCCTGCACCGTGCCGTTCGTGCCGCGTTTTGCGTTGGCGTGCTTTTTCTGGGCCGAACGCTTGCGGCCGTGCTGCGCCGCATCGACGCGGCGGCCGTCCTCGTCAAGCTGGATGACCTGGCGCTCAGCGCCGTTCTCACCCAGGTTCAGGCGCGCACGGCCCTGGCGGCGCTGCGCCTGGGATGCCAGCTGGGCGGCGAAATCATCCTCAGCGAACGTCTCGGGCTCGAACTCGTCGGCCTGCTCCGCCGGCTCGTCTTCGGCCGGCAGCTCCTGATCACCGGCGCCCTGACCGGCCATCTTGCCCCCGGCGAAGGCGCGCACCACGGGCCCCTCGACGGGATACTCGTCGGCCTCGTCGACGATCTCGCCGGATTCATCGATCTTGCCGACCCAATCCAGCACGCGCTCCAGGCGGAAACCCGCCACCGCGGCGGCAGAGCGGACGCACCCTACGAGCGGGTCGAAGCCGTGTGGGTCGCCGCCCTCGCCCACCACATGCAGCGTACAGGGGCGCTTGCGCGCGCGGGTGCGCGTCCAGAAGTACGGCTGAAAACGATCGAGCATGCACTTGAGCTGCGAAGACGGCCCGGCGAAATACACCGGCGCCACGACGATCAGCTCGTCGGCATCCTCAAGCAGCGGGTACACGTCGTCCATATCGTCGCGGATGGCGCAACGGCGCGGCGCCTCGTCCCAGGCGCGCTGCTCCTCGAAGGCCTCGTCTTCGGCGGCATCCTGCTCGGTCATCGCACCCTGCGCCTTGCGTTTGCAGAAATCGCAGGCGTTGCAGCCGGCCACGTCAAGCGTGGACACGGGCGCCAGGTACACCTCGTCTTCCGGGCACTCCTCGATGCAGCTTTCGAACAAAAGGTCCGCAAGCGCGCCGCTTCGCCCCTCGACGCGAGGCGATCCGACGATGATCAGGCGTTTCATTCGCAATTCCTTTCAGTTGCGGCGGTTTGCGCGTGTTCGATCTGCCAGGCGGTGGGCTGGCGGTCCAGCAATGCGCGCGCGTTTTGCGCGATCTGGGCCAGCATCTCGTTCCTGGCCTGCTCGGTTTCGCACCCGAGCACCTCGGCCATGCACGCCGCGGTGAACACGGTGTGCGCCGGGCCGCACGGCATGCCGCGCATGGGCTCGGGCGTCATGTACGGCGAATCGGTTTCGGTGAGCAACAGGTTGCGCGGCGTGCGCGCGACCGCATCGCGCGTGTCCTGGCAGCGCTTGAACGTGAGCGCGCCGCCCAACGCCACGAAGCAACCGCGGTCGACCCACGGCTCGAGCGTTTCCCAGTCCAGGTCGAAACAATGCAGCAACGTGCCCGCCTCGGGGAAGCTCTCATCGCACAGGATGGCGAACGCCTCGTCATGCGCCTCGCGCACATGCAGCGCCGCGGGAAGGCCCGTGGTGTGCGCCAAGCGGATTTGACGGCGAAACGCCCGCCGCTGGTCCTCGCGCGGCGACAGGTCGTAATGGTAGTCCAGCCCTATCTCGCCCACAGCGCATATACGCGGGTCGGCCAAGCGCTTGACCAGGCGCGATTCCATGGCGTCATCATAGAAGCGCGCATTATGCGGATGCACGCCGGCCGCCAGGCGCAACCGCGGCAGCGGACGCGACGCCGCATCTTCGGGCAAGGCGAAGCGCACCGCATCGGCGCCGTCGGGCAGATGCGTCAGCTCATCGCCGCCGGCCGCCAGCACCTCGCGCGTGCGCTCAACCGCTTCCGGTAGGCACGACTGCGCCTGGGCATACCATTCATCGATGCGCTCGAACACGTCCGGGGCATCTTCCTGCACATCGATGATGTCGCAGACGAAGTCCACGCCCCACGCCGCGCAGCGCGCGAACTCCAGCGCCGGATCCGCCAGCAGGTGCACATGCGCATGCGTATCCACCACTGGGCCGCCAAGCCGCGGCGGCTCCACCAGGCGAAACTTCCCGTGCTTGCGCTTCTGTCGAAACAGCGCGTCGCCGAACACCGGCTGTTGCTCTTCCTCGGTCATGCATCCCTTCCCTATACATATATATACAGCAAGGCGAAGGGCCTTCCCCCTTCGCCCGGACGCTTAGCGCTACGTCCCCGACATGTCGGGCCCGAATCGTCGAGACCTGGGGGCGCGGGGCTTGAAGCGTCGCGATATGCGGCGGGGCGAAGGTGTCTCCTTCGCCCCGAGCTGCCGCAACATCAAGCGTTCCGCCTGCCGTTTGACAGGCGGAACCCCTTTATTCCTCGATCTGAATCTTGTCCATGTTCAGGCGCGGGAACAGCGGATCGCCCACGGTGACCGTGTTGCCGGCGGGCAGCTGGCCCCACTTCGTGGCGCCCTCGACATCCACCACGTCGGTGACTTTGCCCAGGCTCAGGCGATCGAACACCTCGTTGGAGGTGTTCGGCATGAACGGGGCCATGTACAGCGCGATGATGCGGATAGCCTCGAGCGCGTTGTAGATGACGGCGGCCAGGTCGCCCTGCGTCTCCTCCTTCTTCGCCAGGTTCCACGGGGCGCTTTCCTCGACGTAGAGGTTCACGCGGCCGGCAAGCTCCTGGACGACGGCGGCGGCGCCGGTGAAGTCGACCTGGGACATGCAGGCGTCGTACTTCGCGTACAGCTGCTCGACGATGGGCAGCATGGGGTTGGCCACGCGCTCGGCGGCGTCGGCCGGCACGGCGGGCACCTTGCCATCGAAGTACTTGTTCGTCATGTTGAACACGCGGCTGCACAGGTTGCCCCAGGTGTTGGCCAGGTCGGCGTTGTACACCTGCACCATGCGCTCCATGGAGATGTTGCCGTCATGGCCGAACTGCACGTCGGACATGAAGTAGTAGCGGTAGGCGTCCACGCCGAAGATCTTCACCAGGTCGACGGGCTTCATGCCGTTGCCCTTGGACTTCGACATCTTCTCGCCCTTGGTGAGCAGGAAGCCGTGGCCGAACACCGTGTGCGTGATGGGCAGGCCGGCGGCCATGAGCATGGCCGGCCAGATGACGCAGTGGAAGCGCGTGATGTCCTTGCCCACGAAGTGGTACTGCATGGGCCAGCGCTGCTCGAACTCGCCGGCACGCTGCTCGTCGCCGTAGCCGATGCCCGTGAGGTAGGCCAGCAGGGCGTCGGCCCACACGTAGGCCACGTGGCCCTCGTCGAAGGGCAGCGGAACGCCCCAGTCGAAGGTGGAACGGCTGATGGACAGGTCCTTCAGGCCGCTCTTCACGAAGGTGACCACCTCGTTCTTGCGCGTTTCGGGACGGATGAAATCGGGGTTCTCCTCGTAGAACTTCAGCAGCGGCTCCTGGAACTCGGAGAGCTTGAAGAACCAGTTCTCCTCGCCGCCGGCCTTCTGCACCGGGCGATGGCAGTCGGGGCAGACCAACTCGCCGTCCTCGTTCTTCTCAAGGTCGGACTCGGCGTAATAGGTTTCCTCGTGCACGCAGTACCAGCCCTCGTAGCTGCCCTTGTAGCACCAACCCTTGTCGAACAGGTCCTGCCAGAACTTCTGCACGGTGCGGGCGTGACGCGGCTGGGTGGTGCGCACGAAATCGGTGTAGGTGATGTCGAGCAGGTCCCACACGTTGCGGAACGCCGGCTCCATGGAATCGCACCAGGCCTGCGGGGTCATGCCCTTCGACTCGGCGGTATCGGCCACTTTCTGGCCATGCTCGTCCATGCCCGTGACGAACGCCACGTCGTAGCCGTTCATGCGCTGGTAGCGCGCGACGGTGTCGGCGGCGACGGTGGTGTATGCCGTGCCCAGGTGGGGCTCGGCGTTCACATAATAGATGGGCGTGGTGAACGAGTAGGTTCCCTTTGACATGGTGCTTCCTTTTGCTCGCGGCCGCAGTCGGGCGAATGATGCCCCGCCAACCTGGGTTTTCGCAGTGCCCCTAATTGTACCACGCTGAAAACGCCCATCGCACGCCCCGCGGCCCGGCAACATGCAATCATCGGGCGATCCGGCGGACTCGAGCGCTTGTGCACGTTTAATGAGCGGCACGGTTTGAACATATCTGGCCGGTATAATTAACGACAATTGTTATAAATCGAAGGATGGCGGATGTTTTCTAACAAACTTCAAACGAACCCGAGCAGCCGCCCTCGCCACCGCTTGCCGCTGACCGTCGCCTTAAGCGCGACGCTGGCCTTCGCAAGCGTGCCGGTCACGGGCATGGCTCAGCGAACCGCATGGGCAGAGGACATCGACACGAACGTGCAGGCCGACGCCGCACAGCAGGAGGTCGAGCGCACTGCCGCCGAATACGACCAGGCCATAAGTCGCATCGACGACCTGAACCAGCAGATCGCCGACAACGAGGCGCGCATCGCCGAGATCGAGGAGACCCTTCCCACCCAGCAAGAGCGCAGCTCCGCCGCAGCGGTGAAGCTGTACAAGACGCAGGCAGCCACGCCCGGTTTGCTGGAAATGGTCCTCAGCTCCGAGAACATCGTGGACTTCTTCACGTCGCTTGAGTACGTGTCGCATATCTACAGCAGCAACCAGGCCGAGATCAAGCGCCTGAGCGAGCTGAAAGACGAGCTCGACCAGACGCAGCGCGACCTTTCGCAAGCCAAGAAGGACGCTGATGCCGAGGCAACCAACGCCGAGCAGGCGCTTTCCGCCGCCCAGCAGGCGCGCCAGGAAGCCCAGCGTAAGGCTCTGGAGGAAGCGGCCCGCCAAGCCGAGGAGGCCGCGAAGGCGGCAGAAGCCGAGGCTGCGAAGGCCAAAACCTCTAAGGAGGCCGACAAGCAGGAGCAGGCCGATTCCGCCAGCGCTCCGGCTGCCGCCGAGGCAGCGGGCGGCTCTTCCGCAGGCACCGTGGAGGCGCCTAGCGACGACGGCGCCGACTGGGCAAGCGAGCGCGACGTGTTCGTGGCGCAGTGGGCCGGCCGCATCGATGCGTACCTGGCCGGATCGCCCATGGCCGGCACGGGCAAGGTGTTCGCCGAAGCCGCATGGGATTACGGCGTGGACCCGCGCTGGTCGCCCGCCATCTCCAGCACCGAAAGCTCGAAGGGCCTGTACTGCTCCGGCAGCTGCAACGCTTGGGGCTGGGGCAGCTGCAGCTGGGGAAGCTGGGAGGAGGCTATCCGCGACCACGTGGCCGGCCTTGCCCGCGGCTACGGCTACACCATCTCGGTGGAGGCGGCCAAGAAGTACTGCCCGCCGAACTGGGAGCATTGGTACAACGCAACGCTTGCGCAGATGAATATGATCTAAAAGGAAACCCGGCCACGCGCCGGGTTTCTTGTTGCAGGGCGCATGCGGCCTTCGCTGTGCGCGCTGGTTTTTCCTTATCGGGCGCTGGGTCCTTCGCCGTGGCGCACGGGACGCTCCGCCGCCGGACGCGCCGGCATTCGCCACGCCGCTTGCCGCCACAAGGGTACAGGCTTACCCTTCCCGCTGATTCGCCGCCAAGCAACGGCAAGCCGGCACGATCGCCCTATCGCTTCCCCTTCGCCGGCAGGACGAACATACCCAACACGAACGCCAGCACGGGGACGCCGCATTGCAGCCAGAAGCTGAAGTCGAAACCACCGAGGTCGACGCCCAGCGCGTTTTGCGAGGTCAACGCCATAACGGCAATGAACACCGACGCCGAAAGGCTGCCGATGAGCTGTCGCGCGGAGGTGATGATGGCCGACGCCTGCGCCAGCTCGTCGGGATCGAGCGTGGTGCACGCCCACGCTGTCAGCGGCATCATCAGGCACGCGATGCCCGTTGCGCGGACACCGTAGAGCACCGTGACGACCCATTCGGGGACGCTTGCGGGAATCAGGGCGAACGCCACCGTGCCCGCAAGCACCGTGACGCAGCCCACCGCGATGAGCGGACGCGGGCCGCGTCGATCGAGGAGGCGTCCGGTAATGGGGTTCATCACTCCCATCATGATGGCGCCGGGCAGAAGCGTCAGGCCCGACACAATGGCGGAAAGCCCCTGGATATCCTGCACGAACAACGGCACCATGATCGACGGCGCCATGAACATCATGTGCGCGCAGATGACGATGAGCGTGGAGACGGCGAACGTCTTGTCGCGAAAGCACTGCAACCTCAAGAACGGCTCGGGGACGCGCAGCTGACGGCGCGCGAACACGACCAGCGCCGCCGCGCCTATCAGCAGCGGGGCAACGAAGCCCGCGCCCACGGACCCACCCGATTCCAGCATGGTGGCCGCGATCATCACCAGCACGAAGCCGCCGGAATACAGAAGCGCCGATATCAGGTCGAAATGCCCCGGATGATCGGGGCGGCGCACCACGTCCTTGAGCAGCAGAACCGTCAGAGCCATCACCGCAAGCACGATGGCGCCGAGCATCCAGAACATGGAGCGCCAACCCCACGCATCGATAAGAAAACCGCTGATGGTCGGGCCGATGGCGGGCGCGAACCCGATGATCATGCCCACGATGGCCGTGGCCTGGCCGTACTGGCTTTTCGGATAGATGTTCAGCGCCACCAGCTGCACGAGCGGCAGGCAGATGCCGGCGCCACCGGCCTGCAGCAGACGCGCCGCCAGCAGGCACGGATAGTTCGGCGCGAAGATGGCCGCAGCGCACCCGACGGCGAACGACGCCATGGACGCGAAGAACAGCTTCTTGGAATCGAACCTGTTCATCAGATAGCCCGTCATAGCGCTGATCAGGCCCAACACGAAAATGTAGGCCGTGGTGAGCAGCTGGCCGGAGCTTGCGCTGATGCCGTATTCGTGCATGACCGCCGGCAGCGCGGCGATCATCATGCTTTGGGAGATGCACGCCGCCGTGGTGCCCGACACCATGATGCCCAGCACCAAGCGGCGCTGCCGCAGGGGCAAGCCGTCGCGCTCGGGTTCGGGGTCGGCCGCGGTTGCCGGCTCGGTTGTTTTCGGGCAAGACGCGCTTGCCGCGTCTTCGGAGTTGGTTTCGTTCGTATCCATACCGCGATGGTAGCAGTTGCAGCGCACCCGCAACCGCCCGCGCACGAAACGCGCACGGAAGCGCTCTCTACCGCAGCTTGTCGCGGCGTTGTTTCCTGAACAGGGGACGGAGGTGTGTTCGGCGGGCGCTGCCACTTGCGTGAACAGGGGACGGAGGTGTGTTCAGACGGAGGCCTACATTTCTCTAAGCTATTTCCTGAACACACCTCCGTCCCCTCATATGCCCATCGAGATGTCAAGAGACAATAGTCGGCCTTCCCTGAGTAGCTTGCCC
>NZ_CAKTYH010000043.1 GCF_934632265.1 uncultured Senegalimassilia sp. | reverse complement strand
AGCTACGATACCGCCCAGAAGTTGCTTTTCGGTTTGCGTGCCTCGCTTCATGGGCGCATCTGTTGTTAATACGGCCGGCGGAGGGCTGGGCGCCCGCTGCCGGGTTGTCGTTTTGCGGTACGGCGTCTATTGGGCTTGCTTGTGCCTATTGGCATTACGAATAGGTTTCAGGTTGGTTGCCGGTTTCGCGTTGGCGCTTGTGGCGTTATAATGGAGCGATTATGACTACACAGCTTCCTTATCTCATCTGCTCGATCTTGAGCTTCGTTCCCGCCATCGTGTTGCACGAGATGGCGCACGGCTTTGCTGCCTGGAAATTAGGCGACCCCACCGCCAAGCGCGCGGGGCGCCTGTCGTTCAATCCGCTTGCGCACGTCGACCCGTTCGGCACCGTTATCATGCCGTTTTTGCTCATGGCCATGAACATGCCCGTGTTCGGCTACGCCAAGCCGGTGCCGTACAACCCCGCGTACTTCAAGGACCCGCGCAAGGGCGACCTGATCGTGGGTTTGGCCGGTCCTGCCGCGAACCTGTTGCTCGCCGTGCTGGCGGCCGTGGTCGCGTGGGTGCTCTACGGGTTCGCCCCCGTTGCGCAGTGGGTGGTGCAAAGCCAGGCGTTCTTTTACTTCTACCTGATGTTCCTGCCCATGTTCGCGCTGATCAACCTGTACCTGATGTTCTTCAACCTGCTGCCCATCCCGCCGCTCGACGGTAGCTCCATCTTCGCGTTCTTCATGCCCGTGAAGTGGCTGCCGAAGTACTACAAGGTGCAGCAGTATGCGTTCCCCATTTTCATGATCGTGGCCATTTTGCTGCCGTATATCATCCACGTGAACGTGTTCGGCATCTACCTGGACGTCACCGCCGGCAATCTGGGCAACCTGCTGTTCCCCTTCGCCATTTCGTAGGGGCGGCGGGGCATCGTGTCGTATCGCGTTCGCACCGACAGCTTCGAGGGGCCGTTCGATCTGCTGTTGTACCTGGTCAGCCGTCAGAAGGTTGACATCGGCGCCATCAATATCACGCAGATCGCCGACCAATATCTGGCCGAAGTGGGCCGCATGCAGAACCTTGACCTGGACGTCGCCAGCGATTTTCTGCTGGTGGCCAGCACGCTGCTGGAGATCAAGGCGCAAAGCCTGTTGCCGCGCGAGCATATCGAGGTTGAGGACGACATCGCCGAGCTGGCGCCCTCCGAGGCGCGCGACATGCTGGTGGAGCGCCTGCTGGAGTATAAGCAGTATAAGAACGCCGCCGCGGCGCTGCACGCCCGCTTCGTCACCGAGGGCCGTATGCACCCGCGCCCGTTCGGCCCCGAGGCGTGCTTCCTGAACCTCATGCCCGACTTCCTGCGCGACGTGTCGCTTGACTCGCTCGCGCTGCTTGCCGCCCGCGCGCTGGCGCGGCGCGAGGTGTTCCTGCTGGAAAGCGAGCACATCGCTGCGAAGCCCATCCCGGTGGAGGTGCACGTGCGTGCCATCCATCAGCGCATCCGCAACCTCAAGCAGCTGCGCTTCTCGCAGCTGATCGCCGACGATGCGCCTACGCCGCTGGTGGTGGTCACGTTCCTTGCGGTGCTCGAGCTGTACAAGCGCTCCATGGTTCGCGTGGAGCAAAGCCAGCTGTTCGGCGACATCGACATCGAGTACATCGAGGGCTCGGGCGAGCTTTTGCTGGACGGCGACGACGCGCTGACGTCGGTTGGGGAGGAATAGATGTTCGAAGGACTTGATCAGGCGCAACTGCCCGGCGCCATAGAGGCCATGCTGTTCGTCACCGACGAGCCGGTCGGCGTCATCGAGCTGGCCGACATGCTGGAGGCCGACCCGAAGCTGGTTGAACAGGCGCTGGTGGACCTGCGCGAGAAGCTGGAGCGCGAGCAGCGCGGCATCCAGCTGCGCGAAGTGGCCGGCGGCTGGCGGCTGTACACGCACCCGGCTTACCACAGCCTGGTGGAGAAGTACGTGCTGTCGTGGGACACGCGCAAGCTCTCGCAAGCGGCCATGGAAACGCTGGCCATCGTTGCGTACCTGCAGCCCTGCACGCGCGCCGGAGTTGCCAGTGTGCGCGGCGTGAACTCCGACAGCTCCATAAACTCCCTGGTGGAGAAGGGGTTGATCCGCGAAGCAGGGCAGGCCGACGCGCCGGGCAACCCCACGCTGTACGCCACCACGCGCGGTTTTCTGGAGAAGTTCGGGCTGCGCTCGGTGCGCGACCTTCCCAATCTGGACGAGTTTGCGCCCGATGATGCGACTCGTCAGCTCATCCGCGAGCGCCTGAGCGCAGGCGGGCAGGAGGCGCACGTGGCGCCCGAGGCGCAGGTGTCGAATGGGGAAGCGGACGATCCGTTCGACGGCCTGCAGTTCGATTTCGAGGACGAAGGCGCCGGCGGCGCGCTGACCTCGGAGAAGGGTGCCGGCGGCGCGAATGCGGCCGGCGAAGCTGGCGGGCCGCGGCAAGCGGCGCCAGGGCGCGAAGCGGCGGACGGGGAGTCTACTGCCGACGACCTGGATCGCGACGCATCGGGCGCGCAGGCGGCGTTCCCGGCCGGTGACGGCCCGGCAAGCAGCGCTGCGCAGCAGATGCTCGCCGATGCCATGGCGCAAAGCTTCGGACTGGTGGAGAAGATCGACTTCGACAACCTGAGGCTCGAAACCGACGACGAGTAACCGGTTCCCGGCAAACCTCGACCGACCTGTGATGGGAGAATCATGACCAGGCAACTCAAACCCAACCAAACGCAGCCCGAGGAGCGCCTTGTGCCCATGCGCCTGCAGAAGTTCCTGGCGCGCGCCGGCGCGGCAAGCCGTCGAGGGTCGGAAAACCTCATGACCGCCGGGCGCGTGACGGTGAACGGCCAGGTGGTCACCGAGTTAGGAAGCAAGGTTGACCCGCTGGTGGACCAGGTGGCCGTCGACGGCGTGCCCGTGCGCTTGGAGGGCGGCCCCGTCACCATCATGCTGCACAAACCCGCCGGTTACGTGACCACCATGTCCGACCCGCAGGGTCGCCCCACGGTGGCCGAGCTCGTTCCCACCGACCGCTTCCCGGGGCTGTTCCCCATCGGGCGCCTGGACTTCGACACCACGGGCCTTTTGCTGTTCAGTACCGATGGCGAGCTGGGAAACGGCCTTTTGCATCCGCGCCATCATGTGGAGAAGCGCTATCTGGCGCTGGTCAACGGCAAACCCACGCCCGAGCAGCTGGCCCAGCTTGAGCAGGGCATCCAGCTTGACGACGGCATGACCGCGCCTGCGAAGGCCGCGCTGGTGGAAGGCGCGGAAGCGAAGCGCGCGCTGTCCATGCTGGAGGTGCCGCCCGCCGTGCCCGATCATGAGCCCAACGGCAGCGTGCCCAGCCCGCAACGCGCCGCCATCCTGCGTAAGCGTTCCCAGCAGCGCGCCGTGGTGCGCGTGGTGTTGCGCGAAGGAAGGAAACGCCAGGTCAAGCGTATGCTGTCGGCCATTAAGCACGGCGTTTTGGCCCTGCATCGCGACAGCTTCGGCCCCATCGAGCTAGGCGACTTGCCCCGCGGCCAATGGCGCGAGCTCACCCCCGAAGAAGTAGCGGCGCTGCACGCATCTATTAAGTAGAAGGTCGCCGGTGGTGCAGGGATGCGCGGCGTGAACAGGGGACGGAGGTGTGTTCACGAGGGCTCTTTTGGGAAATGAAAGGGCAACCGCGAACACACCTCCGTCCCCTGTTCACGCCCCTGTTCGCGCCCGTTGGCGGGTCTCGCGTCGCGCGTTGTTCGTGCGCAGTGCTGCATCGCCGACGAGCTTCCCCGCGAACACACCTCCGTCCCCTGTTCACGTCCCCTGTTCATGTTCCCCTCGTGCTTGCCGGGCGCGGCGGGATGCGTGCTGCTGGGAAACGGTTATAATGGTCACCCGGGTAAACTGCTGGTGTTTGCGAACTCGGCGTTTCGCCTTGTCGCGGGCGTTCTTTGACCTGCGCGGCGGTTTCGCGCTTGCCGATGCGATGCCGGCTTGCCCGCAACGTCCTATCCTAGATCGGATCCGGAAGGTCTGCATCGCCTTATGGCACAAACAATCGATCAAGCGAAAACCGGCGGCTTCGAAAACGTAGCCGTCATAGGCTTCGGCCTCATCGGCGCCAGTTTCGCCGCCGCATTGCGCGCAGCGAACCCGTCGGCGCAGGTCATGGCCGTCGACACCGACCTGGCTACCCGCGTCGAGGCCGTCAACAGGGGCTGGGCCACCGCCACCGCCGCCCCCGATGCCGCGGAGTTCCGCGCGTTCATCGAAGAGAGCTGCGACCTGGTGGTTTTAGCCACGCCCGTCAGCGTGGTGGAAGGCTATCTGAAAGATTTGGCGGAGTGGGGCTATCGCGGCATCATCACCGATACCGCTTCCACGAAAAGCCGCATCATCGAAATGGCCGCGCACACCCTTCCGTATCCGCAGAACTTCGTTCCCGGCCACCCTATGGCCGGCTCCGAGAAGAACGGCATTGTGGGCGCCCGCGCCGACCTGTTCAAGGGCGCGTACTGGATCTTGTGCCCCGATGCCGACACGCCGGCGGAGCACTTCACGCGCCTGCACGAGCTGATCACCGGCATCGGCGCGCGCGTCATCAGCCTGCCGCGCGAGCAGCATGACGCCGCAGTTGCCGTGGTCAGCCACGTGCCGCATTTCACCGCCAGCTCGCTCGTGCAGCTTGCCGTGCGCCACGCAAAGGGCCAGGATTCGCTCATGCGCCTGGCGGCGGGCGGCTTCAAGGACTCCACGCGCATCGCCGCGGGCTCTCCCGAGCTGTGGTGCGGTATCGCCTTTGACAACAAAGACGCGCTTTTGGGTGGTTTGCGCGAGATGCAGGGCATCATCGGGCAGTTCGCCGACGCGCTCGAGGCGGGCGATCGCGCAACGTTGACCAGCCTACTCGCCGAGGCCGCCGATGCGCGCCGCGCGCTGCCGGCCGCATGGCTGCCGTGCACCGAGCGCCTGCTGGAGGTGCGCATCCCCATGGAGGACCGCCCCGGCGTGGTCGCCGAGGTCACCACCATCACCAGCAAGGTGGGGTGCAACATCCAATCCATCGAGATCGATCACGTCACCGAGGACTCGGCCGTGCTCTCGCTCGTGCTCACCGACGAAGGCGACATCGGCAAGCTGTCGGCGCACCTTATCAACGCCGGTTTCTCCGTTTCTTTCAGCCCGCTAGCGCCTAAGGAGCACACCCATGTCGGATAACGTCACCGTCATCGAACCGTTGGAAAACCCCATGCACGGCTCCACGCGCGTGCCGGGCGACAAGTCCATCAGCCATCGCGCCGTGCTGTTCTCCGCCATGGCGGAAGGCACCTCGCGCGTGTCGGGCGTGCTCGATTCCGCCGACGTGCGCAGCTCCATCGGCGCCGTGAGCGCCCTGGGCGCCCAGGTCAGCCTGGAAAAACAGGCCGACGGAAGCCTTGCCGGCGGCATCACCGGTTGGGGCGCCGCCGGTCCCAGCCAGCCTGACGAGCCCGTGGATTGCGGCAACTCCGGCACTACGGTGCGCCTGCTCATGGGCATCCTGGCGCCGTGGGATATCCAGGTCACGCTCACGGGCGATTCGTCGCTGTGCAAGCGCCCGATGCGCCGTATCACCGCGCCGCTCATGAAGATGGGCGCGCGCTTCCTTCCCGAAGGCCGCGAGACGCTGCCCATCATCGTCCACGGTGGCGGCCTGCGCCCCCTCACCTACGATGCCCCCATGGCATCGGCCCAGCTCAAGACCGCTGTGCTGCTCGCCGGCATGTACGCCTCGGGAACCACCACGGTCAACGAGCCGGCGCCGAGCCGCAACCACACCGAGCTCATGCTGCCCGAATACGGCGTGGCCACCACTGCCGGCTCCTGCACGGCAAGCGTGACCGGCCCTGCGCAGCCCCAGGCCGGCGAAGTGCTCGTGCCGGGCGACCCCTCTTCGGCGGCGTTCCTTGCGTGCGCGGCGGTTTTGCGCCCCGAAAGCTCGATCCAGATCGAGGACGTCAGCCTGAACACGGCCCGCATCGGCTTCGTGCGCACGCTCGAGCGCATGGGTGCCCAGGTCAGCGTCACCCACACGGGCGCCGCGGGCAAGGAGCCCTACGGCATCATCGAGGCTTGCTACACGCCCGACCTGCGCGGTTGCGAGGTGCCGGCCGACAAGATCGCCGGCATCATCGACGAGATCCCCGTGCTGGCGTTGGTGGCGGCGCACGCGCATGGAATCACCGTGTTCCGTCAGGTTGGGGAGCTTCGCGTGAAGGAAACCGACCGACTTGCCGCTATAATGGACGGTCTGGCCAAGTTGGGCGTGGACACGTGGTGCGAAGGCGACGACCTTTACATCGAGGGCCAGCCCGGCTTGCAGGTCTCCGAGGGGCTCGAGTTCGACTCGCTCGGCGACCATCGCCTTGCCATGACCTGGTCGCTCGTCGGCCTGACCGGCAAGGTTGCCGTGAACATCAATGATTTCGAGGCCGTGCGCGTCAGCTACCCCGGCTTCCTGGACGATATCGAAAGGCTTGCACGATGATCATCGCTATCGACGGCCCGAGCGGAGCCGGCAAATCGACCGTTTCGAAGGCGGTCGCGCGCCGTTTGGGCTTCTCGTGCCTGGACACGGGCGCCATGTACCGTTCCATCGCCTGGCAGGCGCTGCAAGACGGCGTCTCGCTGGAAGACGGCGAAGCGCTCGGCCGAATCGCCGACATGCACGAGATCGGGTTCTCCCATGAGCCGGGCGACCCGCTGCCGCGTCGTGTCTCCATTTCCGGTGTGGACGTGACCGATGCCATCCGCACGGCCGAGATCGACCGCTCCGTCAGCGCCGTGGCCGCTGCGCCCGCTGTTCGCCAGGCGCTTGTTGCCCAGCAGCAGCGCATCGGCCGCGCGGGCAACTACGTGGTGGAAGGCCGCGATATCGGCACGGCGGTGTTCCCCGAGGCCGAGCTGAAGGTGTTTCTGACCGCCAGCGCCGCCGAGCGCGCCAATCGCCGCGTGGCGCAAAACGAGCGCCGCGGCGTGGGCAGCACCGACTACGCCGAGGTGCTCGCCGACATCGAGCGCCGCGACGCCATCGATTCCTCGCGCGATACCAGCCCGCTCAAGCCGGCGGCCGATGCCGTGCAGATGGATTCCACGGGCCGCACCATCGAGCAGATCATCGAGCGCATCTGCGCGCTTGCCCAGGAGAAGGGCGTGCACGTATGAGCCTGTTTTTGAGATACGAGGATATGTGGGACCGCGCGCTGGGCGGCACCACCGACGAGAAGCAGATCCCGCATTGGTTCGCGAACTTCGCGTATGTGCTGATCGGCTTCGTGTTCAAGGTGCTGTTCCGTTATCGCGTGGACGGGCGTGAGAACCTTCGCGCGTTCAAGGACCGCTGCGGCGCGGTGGTGGTTTCCAACCACACGTCGTTTCTGGACGTGGTACTCATGTATGTGGCCGCGCGCCCGAGCCAGTTCGTGCGCCTGATGGGCCGCGATTCGCTGTTCGATAACGCACACGGTTTGGTGGGGCAGATCCTCTCGCGCGTGGGCGCGTTCCCCATCAAGCGCGATTCGGCCGACCGAACGGCCATCAAGCGCGCGTCACACATGCTGAAGGGAAATCAGCTGGTGGGCATCCTGCCGGAGGGCACGCGCCGCGGCAAGGGCAGCAAAACGCCCCAGATCCACTCCGGTGCGGCATTCATCGCGAAGATGGGCAAGGCGCCCATCCTGCCCATGTGCGTGCGCGAGGCGGAGAACGTCAAGCGCAAAGGCGAGCGCATCCGCTTCCCGAAGATCTCGGTGGAATACGGAAAGCCCCTGGTGGTAAGCGATTTCGACTTCCTGCCGAAGGAAGATCGCCTTGACGGGTGCTCGTGGTACGCCATGCGCGAGGTGTTCGCGCTGCATCAGCGCGTTCCGCGCGAGCAGGTGGATATGCGCGCGCTGTTCCCGGACGGCCGCGATTTCTCCGAGGTGTTCGCCGTCCATCCCATTCCCGAGCACACCCCCGAGGAGGCCATCGAGCTGACCCGCCCCACGAAGAAGGCGAAGGCCGAGCAGTAGCAGGTTTGGGGGAGCAGGGGCCGCGAGAGCGGCCTCTTGCGTTATCGTGCGTCGCAGAAGCCGCGAGCCGCGAGTTGCAAAACGCTATCTGCATCCGTAAGCCTACAGCCGCAATCTGCGAGTTACTATTCCGCGGGCGAGTGTCTGCGAGCCGCAAACCGCGAACCTCAACCTATATGAAAGGACCGGACATGGAAGTCATCCGCAGCAAGAACGCAGGTGCATGCTACGGCGTGCAACGAGCCCTTGACCTGGCCCTGAAGGCCAGCGAAGGGGATGGCAGCGCGTTCACGTTGGGGCCGCTCATCCACAATCCCCAGGTTGTGGCGAACCTTGAGGCGCGCGGCGTGATGGCCGTTTCGGAGCCTGAGCAGGCAACGCACGGTGCCATCATCATCCGCAGCCATGGTGTCACTCCGGCTGTGCGCCGCTCGGTGGAGGCGCGCGGACTTCCCGTGATCGATGCCACGTGTCCGCATGTCGCGCGCGCGCAAAAGGCCGCGGCCACGCTTGCCGGTGAGTGCGGCTACGTGGTGGTCGTGGGCGAGGAAGGCCATCCCGAGGTGGAGGGCCTGGTGGCTTACGCCCACGAGGCCGGCGCACAGGTGCACGTGGCGGAAACGGCCGCCGACCTGCCGGGCGACCTGCCCGAACGCGTGGGCGTGGTCGTGCAGACCACGCAAACCCGCGATGCGCTCGACGACGTGCTCGAGGGCATCCGTGCCCAGGGCGTCGATGCGCAGGTCAAGGACACGGTGTGCACGGCCACGCGCCAGCGTCAGCAGGCCGCCGCGGAGCTTGCCGGGCAGGTGGACGCCATCGTGGTCATCGGCGGGCGCAATTCGGCCAACACCACGCATCTGGCCGAGATCTGCGCCGCGGAATGCCCGCGCACGCACCATATCGAGTCGGCTGCCGAGCTCGATCCCGCATGGTTCGCGGGCTGCTCTTCCGTAGGCGTCACGGCCGGCGCCAGCACCCCCGACGACCAGATCGACGAAGTGGTGCAACGCCTCGAACATATGTAACGTTCCCAGCCGGCGGGGGGGGTGCGCTCGAGCGGTGCGGTTTTGGACTGCGCTGCATACGACGCTCCCATCGCTCGTTTCCGAGCAGCGTTCTTTCGCTGTTGCCCTCGTAGTGCGGGTGGACCGACAGCCTGCTTTCGCGTTCTGCTGCTACGGCTTCGCTCTCCTTATATATCCCCATGTGAATCGTCCCCGTTCTCGCGTGCTTCGGCATGTGAGGGCGGGGACGGTTTTGTGCATGGATGGTGAAGAAACGGCCCGATTTGTTGCACAACAAATCCCGCGAAAACCGGGTTAGCCTTGAAGCATGAACGAAGCCGTATCGGTGCCGCAAAAGCCCCGGTGCGCGAACGCGATGCGGAGGTTGCTACCATGTGCAGGATATTGCTCGTCGAAGATGCCGTGCCCGAGCCCGAGGCGCTGCGCGTGCTCATCGAGCAGCATCCCTGCGCCGGCGCCATCCAGCTGGAGAGCTGCGCGTTTTCCCAGGTGCGCGACCGCATCTCCCAAGGTCCGCGCATCGATGCGCTGTTCGCTCCTGTGGATGCTCCCGGTGCCTTCCCGGCGTGCGCTTCCGATGAGCGCGCGGGCATCGCGCTGGTGCGCGAGCTGCAAGATCGAGGCATCCTTCCGCTGACCGTGTACTGCACCACGCGCGCCGCGTACACCTCGGCGGTCTACGGCACCGACCATCAGTATCTGCTGCTGGCCCCGTATTCGCCCAGCGAGGCGCGCAACGCTTTAGACAAGGTGTTCGGGCTGCTCGGCCATCGCGCGGCAAGCCCGCTTGCGCTGCGCAGCGCCGGGACCGTGCACATCGTTGATCCCGCCGACGTGGTGTACGTGAAAAGCATCGGGCGAAAAGTGCTGGTCAGGTTGTCGGACGCCCGCGTGCTGGAATCGTATGCGGCCCTGGCGGAGCTCGAGCAGCAGCTGCCCGGCAGCTTCGTGCGCTGCCACAAAAGCTACCTGGCGAACATGGAGCACGTCGTCCAGGCGTCCGCCGACGGGCTGGTCATGGACTGCGACGAGGCGGTGCCCGTCAGCCAGCGCCAATACCGCACCGTCCGCGACGCCCTCAGGTCGTTCTCCGTTTCGTAGGTCTTCATCCTCAGTTGCGCTGATTTTCCGCGCCGTGTTCCCACTGTGCGCCTTGGCTGGCGCGGCATGCTACCATGATTTGCTGCGAAAAACTAGCGGCATACGGGCAAGTGGAAGCGGAAAGGCGGTGTTGACGTGGGCATTTATCCTCCTCAGGATGTGGCGAAGCAGGCTGCGCAGTCCGCAAGCGGCCGCAAACGCCGCGCTCCCGAGCCCCCGAAGGCCGTCATCGAATCCGTGCTGCCCGAAAGCCCCGCCGATGACGCTGGCTTCACACCGGGCTGCATCATTACCAGCGTGGACGGCCAGCCCGTGCGCGACATGATCGACTGGCGTTGGCTCACCGCCGACGACGTGATCACCCTCGGCTACATCGACACCGACGGCGACTCCGGCGAGGTGGAGCTTGAGCGCTACGAGGGCGAGGAGTGGGGCTTCGAGTTCTCCGGCGTGGTGTTCGACGGCGTCAAGCAGTGCCGCAACGCCTGCATCTTTTGCTTCATGCGCCAGCTGCCCGACGACATGCGCCCGTCGTTGACCCTGCGCGACGACGACTTCCGCCTCAGCTTCCTGTCGGGAACGTTCGTCACGTTCACCAACTTGTCGGCGGAGGACGAGGCGCGCATCATCGAGCAGCACATCAGCCCGCTGCGCGTTTCCCTGCACGCGTCCAACCCCGAGGTTCGCCGCCGCATCATCGGCCGGCATGCCCAGCACGGCATCGACGTGATGGACCGCCTGCTTGCCGCCGGCATCGAGTTCCACGCCCAGATCGTGCTCATGCCCGACGAGAACGACGGCGACGCGCTGCGCGAGACGCTCGACTGGGCGTACGCGCGCCCGGGCATCCTGGACATCTGCATCGTGCCGCTGGGCTTCACCAAGCACCAGACGTGCTTCACGAAAAGCTTCAACGACCCGGTTGCCGCCCGTGCTGCCATGGACACCATCGTACCTGCTCAGCAGCGCGCCCTTGCCGAACGCGGCCACTTGTGGGCCTTCGCCGCCGACGAGTTCTACTGCAACGCCTACGGCGATGAGCTGCTGGAGAACCTTCCGCCCACCGAGCACTACGGCGACTTCGGCATGTTCGAGGACGGCGTGGGCATCATCCGCTCGTTCGTGGACGATTGGGAGGCTGCGGAAGCGGCCGGGCTTGACGCGCAGGCCGCCCAGGCGCTCAGGCAGGCGGGCATGCGCGTGCGTTACATCGCCGGCATGGCCACGCCGCATTTCTTCCGCCCGCTGTTCTCGCGCGGCCCGCTTGCCGGGGTGGTGGAGCCGCTGTTCGTGGAGAACCGCTTCTTCGGCGGAAACGTCGACGTCACGGGGCTGTTGTGCAGCTGCGACATCGCCGAGGCCATCCGCGCCGACGCGGCCGAGCACCCGGGTTGGACGTACGTGGTCCCCAAGGTCATCTTCAACGACGACGGCGTCACGCTCGATGATGCTACGTTGGAGGATATGGGGAAGGCGGCGGGCGTGCCCGTGAGCGTGGTATCCTGTAACGCGACTGGGTTCTTGCCGGAACTCGTCGAACTGGCGCGCGCATAGCGGCGCCGCAAACGTAGTATTTTCCTCAACCGAAAAGGATTTGATATGGCTCTGCCCATTGTGGCGGTTGTTGGACGGCCGAACGTCGGCAAGTCCACGTTCGTTAACCGCATTGCCCAGGCCGACGAGGCCATCGTGCACGAGATGCGCGGCGTCACGCGCGACCGTTCGTACCACATCGCCGACTGGAACGGCGTGCCGTTCAAGCTCATCGACACCGGCGGTATCGAGATGGGCGACGACGACGCGTTCCAAAGCTCCATCCGCACGCAGGCGTTCGCCGGCGTGAACGAGGCCGACGTCATCGTGTTCATCGTCGACGGCCGCACCGGCATCAACGCCGATGACGAGGAGGTGGCGCGCGTGCTGCGCAAGACCTCCAAGCCGGTGTACCTGGTGGTGAACAAGATGGACAACCCCGACACCATGGACCAGGTTTGGGAGTTCTACCAGCTGGGCCTGGGCGATCCGTGGTCGGTCTCCTCGCTGCATGGCAACGGCACGGGCGATCTGCTCGACGCCGTGGTGGAGGACCTGAAGAAGGTCGAGACCGCCGACGACGAGGAGGAGGACGGGGGCATCAACATCGCCATCATCGGCCGCCCCAACGCTGGCAAGTCCTCGCTGACCAACCGCCTGACCTCGGATGATCGCTCCATCGTGTCCAACGTCGCCGGCACCACTCGCGACGCCATCGACACCGTCATCGAGCACGAGGGCCAGCGCTACACCATCGTCGACACCGCCGGTCTGCGCCAGAAGAGCAAGATCGACGAGGACGTGGAGTACTACGGCTTCGTGCGCGCCATGCGCGCCATCGATCGTGCCGACGTGGCCATCCTGGTCATCGACGGCTCCATCGGCCTGACCGACCAGGACCAGCGCGTGGCCGGCTTCGCCGCCGACCGCCAGTGCGCCATGGTCATCGTGCTGAACAAGTGGGACCTGGTGGAAGGCCCCGACGCCAAGGCCGAGGTGCGCGAGAAGATCACCGACCGTATGACCTTCGTGGGCTATGCCCCCGTTGTGGCCACTTGCGCGCTCACGGGCAAGTCCGTCCATCGCATCTGGGAAGCCGTCGACGTCGCCTACGAGAACTTCTGCAAGAGCATCCCCACCAACCAGCTCAACGTCTGGCTGGGCGAGATCCGCGAGGGCGGCCATACCGTGTCGAAGGGCAAGGCCATCCTGCGCATGAAGTACGTCACGCAAACGGCAACGTGCCCGCCGCAGTTCACGTTCTTCGTGAACCGCCCCGACCTGGTCAACGACAACTACGAGCGCTTCCTGGAGAATCGCCTGCGAAAGTCGTTCGACCTGACGGGCACGCCCATCCGTATGAAATTTAAGAAAAAGGACTGAAACAGGTTATATTCATTCGTGAACTGGGGTTTTACCGTTCGAGCGATGTTGCCGGAAAACGGGCCTGACGTCAAAAGAGCGTCAGGCCCGTTTTGCTTCACTCCATTGAAAAAACATCGAGACGGCCCTGGTCCCCCCCGAAAATGGCATCATCGAGCCTTTTCGCCGCCGCGGTGTGCGTCTCCCTCAGAAGGTGGCCGTAGGTGTCCACCGTGACCTTTATGCTCGTGTGCCCCATCATCTCCTGGATGTACTTCAGAGACTCCCCGTTGGCGATCAGCAGGCTCGCGTACGTGTGCCTCAGGTCGTGCAGGCGCATCCTGGGTATGCCCGCCTCGGCCAGGGCGGGCTGGAACACCCTTTCGGCGAGGGTCTGCATGTTCAGCGGCCTTCCCATCTGCGACGGGAACACGAACTGCTCCTTGGTCCTCGGCCGCTCCTCCGAGACGAGCCAGCGCGACAGCATCTCTTCCAGCGTAGGGGGGAGGTCTATGCTCCTGATCGACTTCTCGGTCGTCGGGGATTGCAACCGGGCCTTGTACAGGGTCCTCCTGATGTGGATCTGATGGGCCTCGAAGTCGATGTCCTTCTCCAGGAGCCCCGCGAGCTCCCCGGCCCTCATGCCGGTCATGATCGCCGTGGCGTAGAGCGGCCTCCACCTCGCGGGCAGGACGGCTAAGAAGCGCCTGGCCTGGGAGGGCGACATCACGGATATCTCTCCGCGCTTGACCTTGGGCCGGGTCGCCCCCCTCGTCGCGATGCTCGTGGCGTACCCCCACTCCATCGACTTCTTCAGGATGACGCCGAGTATCGCCAGCTCGTCGTTCACCGATCCAGGCGCCGCCCCCTCGTCCCGGACGCGGCGCGCCGCGTAGGCGTCGACGTCGTGCGTCGTGATCTCGCCGACCGGCGTGTCCCCGAAGGCGGGCGAGAGGTGGATCCTGACCGTGCAGACGTAGTTCTCGTAGGTCGAGCGCTTGTACTTGATGATGGCGACGCGCTCGATGTATTCGCGCGCGGCATCGGCGAAGAGCACGGGCTTGTAGCCGTTGATCTTGCCCCGCACCTCCTGCCTCTGCACCATCGCCAGAAACGCCTCGGC
>NZ_CAKTYH010000042.1 GCF_934632265.1 uncultured Senegalimassilia sp. | reverse complement strand
AGGGGCAGGGTATGCGGTTGGCAGGAATGAGGACGGTGCTGCTGCCCGATGACCCAAGGTTCCCCGCTGCTTTGCGCACCATTCCGCGACCGCCGAAGCGTCTCTATGTGCTCGGCGACCCCGAAGCGCTTACGGAAGGGCTAGCCGTGGTGGGGGCACGTAAGGCAACGCCGTATGGCACCGGCGCGGCGAAGCGCTTCGCCCGTCTTGCGGCCGAGCGGGGCATCGCGGTGATATCCGGTGGCGCTCGTGGATGCGATGCGGCAGCGCATGAGGCGGCGCTTTCCGCAGGCGCGCCCACGGTGGTGTTTCTAGGCGGCGGTTGCGATGTGCCCTACCCTCGAGAGCATGCGGGGCTATTCGAGCGGATCGCGCTGTCCGGCGGGGCGGTGGTCTCCGAGCACGCTTGGGATGCGCCAGCCTTGCCCCAGCAGTTCCGAACGCGGAACCGGCTTATCGCGGGTCTGGCACGGGCGACGCTTATCGTGGAGGCGGGTTTGCCCTCGGGGACCTTCTCCACTGCTGATGAGGCGCTTGCTGCAGGCCGTGATGTGCTGGTGGTGCCCGGTGCCATCAACTCGGCTTCCTCGAAGGGGGCGAACCGTCTGCTCGTGCAAGGTGCAACGCCCGTGGTAGACGACGAATCGTTTTCCGATGTGCTGTTCAGCGTGTTCGGTTGCTTGAAAATCCAGGATGCCCACGGGCTGGTCGGGGAAGGGGGACGGAGTGAATCGAGGGGGCCGAAGGGCGCGCGCGGTGCGGGCCGCGTGGCTGCAGACCCTCTCACTGCCGCGCTGCAAGCGGAGCCGTTGGGCATGGAACAGCTTTTCGAGCTGGCGTGCGAGCACTGCGGCAACCGAGATGCGCGTCCTTGGTTGATGGAACGGCTGGCGGTTGGCGAGCAAGCGGGTTCGTTCGCGCGTTATCCTGATGGGCGTTGGGGGCCAATGGGCTAGCGTCTGGTATGCTATGGCGCATGGATACTTTGAAACAAATCTCAATCATCGGAGCCGGTCTTGCGGGAAGCGAGGCGGCCTTGCAGCTAGCGGACCGAGGGTTCTCGGTCCGCCTTGTGGAAATGCGCCCTGAAAAGGGCACGCCCGTGCACAAAACCGGCCTATGCGCCGAACTTGTGTGCTCTAACAGCCTTAAGAGCACGAAGCCGGAAAGCGCGGCTGGCATGCTGAAGGCCGAGCTGGCCGCGCTTGGGTCGCAGGTGCATGCCGCGGCCCTTGATAACGCCGTGGCAGCCGGCGGCGCCCTTGCAGTCGATCGCGAGGCGTTCGCGGAGCAGATCACGAAGCGCATTCAGGAGCATTCGGGCATTTCCTTGGAGCATGCCGAGATATGCTCGGTGCAGCAGGCCTGCGAGGGCGCCGATGCCGTTATCTTGGCGACCGGTCCGTTGACCTCGGATGCGTTGGCTGAATCCCTGGTCCAGATCACGGGGTCTGATCATATGGCGTTCTACGATGCGGCGGCTCCCATCGTCATGGCCGATTCGCTGGACATGGGCAAGCTGTTCCGTCAAAGCCGCTACGAGGATGCGGGCGGCCAGGTTGGAGACTACCTGAACGCGCCGTTTTCGCGCGAGGAATACGAGGCGTTCATCGAGCAGCTGGTCGGCGCCGATCGCGTGATCCGTCGCGAATTCGAAACGCGCGACCTGTTCCAGGCTTGCCAGCCTATCGAGGAGATCGCGCGCAAGGGCGTCGATGCGCCCCGCTTCGGCACGCTCAAGCCCGTCGGCTTGACCGATCCTGCCACGGGCAGGCGCCCGTGGGCGGCGTTGCAGCTGCGCGCCGAGGATGCCCATGGGGAAAGCTATAATCTGGTCGGCTTCCAAACCAACTTGACGTTTCCCGAGCAAAAACGCGTGTTCCGCATGATTCCCGGCTTGGAGCAGGCCGAGTTCGCGCGCTTTGGCGTCATGCACCGCAACACGTTCATCAACGCGCCGAAGCTGCTGACGCCCGAACTGAGGCTTAAAAGCACTGGAGACGTTGACGTGCCCGTGTTCGTGGCCGGCCAGCTGGCGGGCACCGAGGGCTATTGCGAGGCTATCCGCTCTGGACTGCATGCGGCGATTCATGTTGCCGCGCTGCTCGGCGGCGTGCAAGCCCCGCAACTGCCGGCGGAAACGGCGTTCGGCGCATTGCTGGCTTACGCCACCAGTCCCGATACCGTTGATTACCAGCCCATGCATGTGAACTTCGGCATTATGCCGCCGCTTGCTCAGCGCATCCGCAACAAGGGGCAGCGCTATGCCGCCTATGCCGAGCGCGGTTCTGAAGCCCTTGAACGCTATTGCGGCGATTTGCGCGCTTGCGGGCTGTTGGGCTGCGCCGGGAAAGCCGTCGGGCATGGCGCCTAAGGCCGAACCTGACTGCAGTGATGAAGCGCCCAAGGACGTTGACGCAAGCCTGTACGCGGCCATCGGACGCTTCATCGAATCATGGCGAATCGAGCGAAACCCTTCCGAGAACACTCTGCGCGCGTATCGGATCGATCTGCTGGATTTCGCCCGATGGGCCAAGCGTGCCCGCGTCGATGGGCTGCATCCCACCCACAGGCAGCTTCGCCGGTACTTGAGCCAGCTTGAGCAGGCGCAGTACTCGCGAGCCACGGTCAATCGCAGGCTGTCTGCCGTGCGGACCTTCTTCCAGTGGCTTAACGTGAACGGGGTCGTGTCCGAAGACCCCGCCAGCGCGCTTTCGGGTCCCAAGCAGCCGAAACGCCTGCCGCATCATCTGCGTCCTCAAGACGTCGCCGCGCTGCTGGGCGTGTACGGCAAACGCCTTGATTCCCAAGGGTATGACGGGCGAACGCCTTCCGAGATGCGAAATCAAGCGT
Source organism: uncultured Senegalimassilia sp. (assembly GCF_934632265.1). Lineage (GTDB taxonomy): Bacteria > Actinomycetota > Coriobacteriia > Coriobacteriales > Eggerthellaceae > Senegalimassilia. The sequence continues at coordinate 11,711 of NZ_CAKTYH010000042.1, read as the reverse complement.
TGCTCGAGTTCTTGTACGCATGCGGCGCGCGCGTGTCGGAGGCTTCCGGGTTGCTGCTTTCCGCGGTGGATTTCGATCAGGGCCAATGCCGCGTGCTTGGCAAGGGGTCCAAGGAGCGCATCGTGCCTTTGCATGATCTTGCGCTTTCGAGCATGCGCACGTACCTGCTGTTCGCGCGTCCTCAGCTTGTCAAGGACAAGGAATGCCCGTACTTCTTCGTTTCAACGCGCGGGAACCAGATGGGAACCGATGCGATGCGCAAGATGTTCAAGCAGGCGCTTGCCGCTGCGGGGCTCCCGTCCACCATCACGCCGCATGACCTGCGCCACACCTTCGCCACCGATGTGTTGGCCGGAGGCGCCGACTTGCGCAGCGTTCAGGAGATGCTCGGGCACGCCAGCTTGTCTACCACGCAAATCTACACGCATACCACTCCCGAGCGTTTAGGCGCCGAGCACCATAGAGCGCACCCTAGGGGATAGTCGCACTTTATCGTCGCGCATAAGGAAAACGGCCATGCAATCGCATGGCCGTTCGATTATTTCCCAAGCAAATGCCTGATAGCGGCAATGGGGTGCTTCTTGATCATGCGGGGACCGCTGTAGCGCATCACCAGACGGATGCGTTCGCGCATTTCCGGCTTGTAACAGTGGTTCTCGCAGGCATCGCAGCTGGTCTTCACGTGTATCTTGCGGCAGCGGCGCGTGCGCTGCGCCGCATATTCATCAAGCTGGGCGCATTCCGGGCACACGGCTTCGCCGCATACGGCGGTTTCGGTTCTGCTGGCGGGTTCGTGATTGCCGGCGCAATAGAGCGCCACCATCTGCGAGATGGTCTTCTCCTCGCGTGAGCGGCGCTTGGCGATCTTCGGGGTGTCTTGTTGCACGTAGGCCGCCTTACATGGCCGTCAGGCGGATGCCCACGTATGCCGCGGTGCTCGGCAGACCCTTGATGTCGTACTTGTCGGACAGGGGGGCCGCGGACACGCGCCAGGTGTAGGTGACGTCATCTACAACGACGGTGCCGGTTTGGAAGGTGTTGCCCACTTCGTCGGTGTCCATGGATGCGCCGGACGCTTCGAATCCCTCGGCGGCGATAGCTGCCTGGATAGCGGCTTCGAGCGAACTTGATGAGAAGTCGGCGTACTTCACTGCCATGCTCAAAGTGTCGGAGCGGTCGACGGAAAGCGTCCAGCTGCCGTTGAGCAACAGGGCCGCCTGAGATGCCGAAAGGCTGCCAACGCCCTTCGCGTACATGGCCGCGGCATCGGCAACGGTGACGTCTTCGGGAAGCTTGACCAGGTCAAGACCGGCGGTGCCTTCGGCGGTTTGGTTATACACGGTGTAGCCGGCTGCGGTGAGCGAATCCAGGATGGCCTGATCGTCCATATCCGCTAACTGCGTAAGAACGGGGAGGTTGTAGCTGACGGTCCGCGAGAGGTTCTCCTCGACGCTTGCCTGGCTTTGAGCGTTCGAGTCGTTCACCGCGGTGATGGCGCCGGCTGCCAGGCGAACGCCGATGACGACGGCGATGATGACGAAGATTCCCATGACGATTTGCTGGCTTTGCGGCATGTCCATGGGGCGAAGAAGGCTAGAGCCGTCCATATAACGTATGTTGCCCTGCTCAATCGAATAATCGGTATGGCGATGGAATAACGACATGGGTACCTGCCTGTCGGTTTTTAGTCGGTTTGTGTGCGTGGGTAAGTATAGCATTGCCCCGACGGGGCGCTCATGGTAGCCTACGGAATGCCCATGGGGGAGTAGCTGGCAGGACATACCTGCGGTGCGTTCAACATCGTGGCCGGCAACGGTCTGGCGTACCTGAAATTGCAAGACTCATGGCGCAACGTTTTCTCAGCGTTGCGCCATGAGTCTTTTTTTGTGCTGCTCATCCGAGGAGACGGGGTAAACTGCGCGCCATCTGCACCGGCGCGCTTTGGATCGGACGAAACGACGTAAAGGAGCAATGAAAATGGATCTTTCCATCTTCGCCACGCCCGAAGCTTGGATCAGCCTGTTGACGCTGATGTTTTTGGAGGTGGTGTTGGGTGTGGACAACATCGTGTTCATCTCCATCACCACCAACCGCCTGGCGCCCGAGCATCAGCATATCGGCCGCAAGCTCGGTTTGCTGGGCGCCATGATATCGCGCTGCATCTTCTTGTGCTTCGCGAGCTATCTGGTGCACATGACCAAGCCGCTGTTCACCATGGACCTGGGCTTTTTCCAGCACGCGTTCAACGTGCGCGACCTGGTGCTGTTGGCAGGCGGCTCGTACCTGATCTACAAGGGCATCGATGAGCTTCGCGACGTGCTGGCCCTGACCGAGGAGAAGGCAGCGCACTCAGACGAGCACAAGGAGCTGCACCGCATCGGGCTTGGCCAGGCCATCGTCACCATCATGGTCATGGACCTGGTGTTCTCCATCGATTCGGTCATCACCGCGGTGGGCCTGGCCGAGCACCTGATCATCATGGTCATGGCGGTCATCTTCGCCATCGTCATCATGATGGTGTTCATCGACGCCATCGCCGATTTCATCAACAGGCACACGGAGATGAAGATCTTGGCCTTGGTGTTCATCACGGTCATCGGTTTGCTGCTGTTCTTCGATTCGCTGGGCATCAACTCGGGCATCGAGGTGCTCGACATGCACATGGAGAAGCTCATGGTGTACTGCGCCATGGTGTTCGCGGTGGTGCTGGAGCTGATCCAAATGAGGTATCAATCATCACTAACGAAATGGAAGCGCGAGCGCCGGGAGGGCATGACCGACGACGAGCTGCGGCGCGACGTCATGGGTAAGTAGCTACCTGCGCATGTGTATGGTGATGGCCACCTGCGGCTTCCCGCGCCCGTCCGCGTCGTTGGCGTAGTCGATGCGCTCGACCATCGCCCTGAGCAAGGCGTTCTTGTCGCTCGGCGGCACGTCATCGGCGCGCAGCGCCCGCATGATGTCCTTGAGGCGCATGGCCACGGCCTCGGGCGGCTCCGGCCGCTCCTGGGCCAGCTCGTCGAGCCTGGCGCGCATCTCCGCGATTCGCGCGTCCATGTCGCGGCGCCGCTCAACGTACTCGGGCGCGTCCATGCCGCCCGACACGTAAAGCTCAACAAGGCGCTCGACCTTCGCCGAAGCCTTGGCGATGGCCGATTCCACGCCCTCGCGCTCGGCTTCCAGCGCCTTGGCCGGGTCCTCGCCCGATTCTGCAGCGACCTCGCATTCGAGCGCGGCGCTCTCCAGTGACTCCGACACAAGCCCGACCAGGAGCGAGAGCGGGGCGGGAGGGCACGTGCACGCGCGGTTCAGCGGGTGCCGAACATATTCGTAGCAGCGGCCCGTCCGGCGCGGGTCGCTCTTCGCGTACACCATGGCGCGCCCGCATTTCGCGCATCGCAGGATTCCCGCGAGCGGGTTCCTGAGCGGGGCCGACCGCTTGGCGTGCGACTCGCCGGCCTTCAGGCGCCTGTTCGCCGCGTCCCACAGCTCATCGTCCACGATGGCCGGGTGCAGCCCGTCGGCGAGTATCGGCTCGTCACCCTTGGCATGGCACTTCTCGATGGTCATGCCGTCGCGCCCCTTGATCTTGGTCACCCTCACGTTCCACGACACCATGCCCTTGTACGCGGGGTTGCGTATGAGCACCTTCACCCTCTGCGGGTCCCACTGCCCGGGCACGCCCGCCGCCTTCAACCTGCGTGATATCTCGCTCATGGAGGTTGCCGGGTCGGCCGTCCACTCGAAGGCCCGGCGCGCCCACGCGGCCCATTCGTTGGGCGCGAGCGTCTTCATTCCGCGCGCGTCGCGCACCTTGTCGTATCCCAGCGGAGCGTGCGCGGCTATGAACTGGCCGTCCCTCACGGCCTGGTCCTTGCCCTCCCTCATGCGGCGCTTGATGCCGGTCATCTCGGTGTTGGCGAAGAACATCTGAAGCTGAAGCTGCTGCAGGTCGATGGGGTCGGCCGGGTCGTACACCTTGCCGGGCGTGACTATGAGCGTGCGCGTGAACTGGAACGCGGAGAGGATGTAGCCGTACTCCATCATGTCACCGCGCCCGAGCCTGTCCACGGCGTGCACCACGACGCCTGCAAGCTCGCGCGCCTGCACCATCTCCATAAGCTCCTGGAATCGCGGCCTGGCCGCTATGCTCTCTCCGCTCACCAGCTCGCGCAGCGGCGGCATCTCGACCGGCACCGCCATGCGGCGGCACATCGCGGACAACTCGCGCTCATGCTTGCCCAGCGTCTCGAACTCGCCGTTTCTCTCGCGCTCCTCGTCGGCGCGCGATTTCCTGAGGTACATGACGTACCTGCCCACAGGCAATTCGAGCATGGTATGATTCACCTTGCCTTTCGTGTATTCGATTGGCTCTCTGAGAGTCCCCGCGCAGGGTTGCCGCCCTTATGCGCGGGGATTTCTGCTGTCTAAAGGCCCTGGCTCGTTGCGCCGTGCTCGGCTTGCTCGGGCGTGAAACCTTCGAACTCAAGCTGCTCTACTAGACCGGCGTGAGAGAACGAGCTGTAGTCGAGGTACTTCTTGGCCTTCTTCTCGGCTTGGACCATCCAGTCAGCGCCGCAGTTGTCTGCGCCATAGGTTGCATCCTCGGTGGAGAAGCCTTCGAACTCAAGCTGCTCGATAAGGCCGGAGTAGGAGAACGCGGAATAATTGAGATAAGACTTCGCCTTCTTCAGCGCGTTCTTTTGCGAGGTGGTGGCCTGCGGCTCAGCGGGCTTGGTCTCAGCCTTCGGCGCTGCGGTTTCCGTCTTGGTCTCGGCGGCAGGTTCCTGCGCCTTTTCCTCCGTAGCCGCCTGCTGCTCGGCTGGTGCGGCCTGTTCGGTCGCTGCTGGCTTGTCGTTCGTCGTTGTGCTGGCCGCGGTCTGGCTGTTGCCACCGATGCTGCCGATTATGCCGAAAACGAACAGCACGCCTACGACGATTGCCGCAATCTTGCCTTTGCCCATCTTCTTCTTCGCCGGAGCGGCGGGCTGAGCCGGGGTAACCGGCTGGGTCTGCTGCTGCGTAGGCTCCTGTGCTCCGTTGTTCTGCTCGTCCATCTCTGTCCCTTCCTTCCTTTTGGGGTTACTTAATGCGCTCCCATCGGCGCATGTTTCAAAGCTACGTCAGGGCGGGGTCATTGCGCGCGGGCATTGGATGACTGTTGCCGTTCGGTCGGCCAATGCCGCCGTTTGCCACCGTCAAGATTAGCTTACCCGCTACTCCTTCCCGCTCATTATCCTGGCCGTCTCGGTTATGGCGGCCTTGCTCTCGTCGTCCATGGACTCGTAGTAGTCGTTCAGGTTCGCCTGGCGCTCATCCTCAAATTCGTCCTGTTTATCGGATTCGGGAGTTGCGCGGCCGGCAAGCTCATCAAGCGTGCAACCTAGCTCACTCGCGAATTCGCATGCCTTTTCTAGCGTGAACATGCGACGTCCCTGCTCGTAGTCTGTATACGTTCCGACCGCCATGCCGATATGTTCGGCAAACGCTTTTGCGCTCTTAAAACCTGCTCGCCTTCTTAGTGTCTGAAGTTGCGTTTTCATCATACCCTCCTTTGCCGGCACCGCAAATTTTAGGGAAAATGCCTAAAAAATTCAACGTGTATATGAAAAAATTTGTTGACATTACGGCGCACACCCTTATATTTGAATTGCGTTACGGGAAATCGCCGTAAAGAAAGGAGGATACATGAAATCGAAATACAGCGATATGAGAGTGGCTGACAACATGCGCGCAATGCGCGCAAAGCACCGTATGACGCAACGCGAGGTTGCGGACGCCATCAATGTCAACGTTGCCACGATTGCGAATTGGGAATCTGGCAAAGGCGGCATGTCTTTCGAAAGTGCATGGAAGCTCGCAGATTTGTTCGATTGCAGCCTTGGCGAGCTGTCTGGAACTGAAGAAAAGCATCCTGCGGCATAAGGGGCACCACATGGAGCTGATTGCATCTCTGATTCTCCCAGTCGCGTTCTTCGTGGGCTTGGGAGTCGGATGGCTGGTCAACAGGTAGGGAAGGGAAGACATGAGCGAAGAAGATCGCGAGTTCGTGCGGGAACAGATGGCGGAAAGCAGGCGCGGGCCGCTAATCAATCGCCCCATCGACTGGATTATCGGCAAGACGTTCTTCATGAACGATTTCCTGGCCGGAATCCTCTGCGGGCTTTTCGCCTTCTGCTTGGCTATCCCCGCCGTAGCGATGATGGTATGCGCGGCTTATCTGTTCTGCGTATTCGTCTAGCGACCCGTTCTCGGTTATGTAGTGGATTGCGACCCCTGCGATGATGCTCAAGGTTGCGCTGAGAATGAGCGTTGCGACCGAAAGGCCGATTTGAAACGCCTTGTTCTTCCAAAGAAGCCTTCTCTCGCGGCGTTGTCGTTCGGCTCTGTCCTTGAAGTAGCAGCGGCCAGCAGATGTTAATCCGTCAATAGCAAGCGCGCCTGATTCGTCTAACTCCATTTCGAGGAATCCGCATTCGGCAAGGCCCTTGCAATCGGCGAATCTGCGCGATGCATCTTCGTTCTTGAAGTCAGACCATCGCCACGAATCCACTATGTTTCGCAAATCTTGCCCCATCCCGTAGGCGTTGATGAGGTAGCGGAGGGTTTCCTCTTCGTCCGAAGTCAACTCGTAGATAGGGCGCATGGCGGAATCCTTCCCAGTAGTGACAGCTCAATCCATTCTATCCGATTCGAAACGCACCTTGAAAACCGAACAGGCACGGAGGCGGCAGCAGCCGACTATAAGGAGGTTCGCATGTCGCTATTCGTTAAAGAGACTACACGCAAAGACCGATATGGTAACGAGGTCACCGACCAGAAGCTGTGTGCTGGCAGAATCGCCGCCGCTGCGGTGCTCGCGGTCGTCGTCCTGGTCCTGCTCCTGAAGTGCATCAGCGTGGTCGGCACCGGCCAGGTCGCGGTGGTGACCCGCTTCGGAAACGTTGTGGGCACCGAAGGCCAAGGCATCCACATGAAGCTGCCGGTCGACAGCTACCACAAAATCGACTGCACGCAGCAGCAGGTGACCGCCGAGTACTCGACGGCATCCAAGGATAACCAGTCCGTGACGCAGGAGATTACCGCTCAGGTGGTGGTCGACCCCGAGCGCGCCGAGGAGCTGTATTCGAAGTTCCTGGGCAACCACATGGAAGGCATCGTGGCGCCGATTCTGTCCGATGGGTTCAAGGCCGCAAACGCCAAGTTCACCCTCGAGGAGACCATCGAGAAGCGCGACGAGCTTTCCGCCGAGATGCTCAAGGCCGTGCAGGACCGCCTGGAACCATACGGCATCCAGGTGGTCAGCGTCGAGATCAAGAACGTAACGCTGCCCGATGAGTACAAGGCGGCGGTCGAGCGCCAGAAGGTTGCCGAGCGCGACCAGCTCACCGCGAAGGTGGAGCAGGAGACCGCCGAGATTCAGGCGCAGACGAACAAGGTCCTGGCCGACAGCCTGGACGAGCGCAACTTCCGGAAGATGTTCATCGAGAAATGGGACGGCGTCCTGCCCCAGTACATGGGCGGCGGGGATTCCCTGTCGATGCTCCTACCCAACAACTAACCGACAGCTTACGCGTTTGCTGCCGTCTCCGTGCCTGCTCGGTACGCAATCCCCAAACGGGCGTGCGCGTGGCGGCTAGGGCAAACCCTCCTTTCTGGGCCTGAAGCGCGACCTCGCGGACGATATCTGGGCCGGGCGCGGCCCGATGCGGTCATTGCCGGTTCTGTTGCAATCTTCCGGCGAAACGCGATCCCGCAACGCGCCCCGTGCCAAGGCCGTGCGCCGCCGCGCGCACGCCTGTTTGGGCGAAGCACCTTGAGAACCGAATAGCCGATGAAAGGCCGCCAAGGGCGCGAGCGGGGAGCTGACCCGCCATGACCTCCCTCGGCCTGATTCGGCATGAGAGAAGCAGAGGAAAGGACATATGCCATGGAAGACAAGCCGATGGCGTTTGCCCCCGGCACGTTCGAGGTCGGAAACGCGACCGTGAGCGTGCCGGAGCCGATTTATGCGGCGGACATACAGCCCGCCGCATCGATTTTCGTTAGGAGGATACATGCGAACAGGCAACCAGGCGGCGAAGAGCCGCCCCGAAGAAAAAAAGAATGCGCGCCGACCCTGGAAAAGTGACGCGCAAACGGCAGAGAAGCCGGGGAAAGTATATCACCTGCTCGGCTCGGACCTCACCGGGGACGAGATTTGGGCGGGGTTCATGGGCATCGTGATGCTCCTGCTGGCCCTCGCGGTCGTGTTCTGCTCGGTGACCGCGTACAACCGCGGATACGAGCGCGGCGTGCACTACGCGCAATCCCAGATGTGCGAGGTCGGCAGGTGAGCGCGCAGGCTCCGCGGGACAAGGTGGACCGCGCATGCCTCTGGATTCGCGAGAACCCCGCGCTGTTCCGCAAGATCATGCATCTGGCCCACATCGAGGCCGAGCGGGGAAACGGCAGCTTCCAGCGGGACAACATCTACGATGCCGCCCGGCGGCGCGGAATCCCCATCACCGACGCGCGCGAGCTGAGGCGCGACCACAACCTATACAGCGTGCTCTCGCGCTACATGGTGATGCTCCGGCCGAAGCTGGCGCGATGCATCAACTTCAGGAAATCGGACGTCGACGAAATAGACCTCGTAGAGCGGTGGCACGAAATCGTCAACCCCTCGACGTTCTTTCTGGCCGATACGTGGAAGGACGCGAAATCGGCAGTAGAGGCCGAGGATGCGAGCGCGTCATGATTCAACGCTTCGAGATTCCGGGCAAGCTGCCCAGCCTCAACGAGTACACGCGCAGCTGCCGCTCCAACCCCTACGCCGGGGCGTCCGCCAAGAAAGAGGCCCAGGCGCGCGTGCTGATGGCGATCAAGGCCGCACGCCTTGTTCCCATGAAGCCGCCCGTGCTGGTGTCCTTCGAGTGGGTGGAGCCTGACATGCGGCGGGACAAGGACAACATCAGCAGCGCCAAGAAGTACATCCTGGACGCGCTCGTGGTGAGCGGGGTCCTCAAGAACGACAACTGGAGATGGATAGCGGGGAACCTGCCCGACCTGTACCGGGTCAACAAGGCGGACCCCCGCGTGATCGTGACATTGGAAGGAGAGCGAAGGTGAACGCTGAGGAAGTGCATGCCGAGGTGGTGGAGCCGGCGAACCTGGCCAAGGTGCCGGAGCCGGCCATCGCCTACACGCTGCCGACGGCGAAAATCGGCAACCTCGACGCCATCGAGCAGTTCGTGGCGAACGTGGAGCGGTTTTTCGGGGGCGTGGAAATCAACCCGGCCGACAAGGAGCAGGTCAAGCAGCTTCGCGGGCTTCGCGCCGACATCAACAAGGCGGCGAACGCCATCAACGACAAGCGCAAGGCCATGGACAAGGACGTGAAAGCCGCCTTGTCGGAAGCGGACGGGGCTTTGAACGACCTGCGCGACCGGTTGAAATCGGTGTACGACAAGACCGGCGAGCAAATCGCCGAAGCCGACAGGCTCTGGGCCGAAGCCCGGCGCTCGCTCCTGCAGGGGGAGTACGAATCCGTTGCCCCCTCGCTCGTCGAGCTGATAACGCTGGACGTGTTTATCGGGGCCGAACCCAAGCTGATGCAAAAGCAATGGGCGGGGAACAAGGCGTGCAACACGCTCGATGACATGGTGGTGCAGGCCGTGCGCGACCGCGATGAAATCGCGGGGGCAGGGCTTGCGCACCCCGTGGAGGCCGATGCGGCTTATTGCCGCACCCTTGACGTGCGGGCGGCCCTCGCCGAGGACAAGCGGCTGCGCGACGCCGAAGCCGCCGCCGCTGCGCACGCAGAGGCGGCGCGTGCGCTCCGCGAGAAGGTTTTGGCACCGGATGCCGCCCCGCAGCCCAATCCGGCCCCGCAGCCGCGCGAGAGCGCCCCGCAGGCGCCAGCCGAGCCGCTTTGCAGGTACTCGTTCTCGTTCGTGGGCACGGAGTCCCAGGCGGAGCAGGTCAAGCGCCTGATGGTCTCCCTCGGCGTTTCCGAGCGCAAGATGGCGAGGCTTGCGGTATGAGCGAGAATCCCAGCTTGCAGGAACGCTACGCGGCGGCGTGGTGCGACGTGAAGCAGCCCGAGCTGGACGGCGCCAACCCGCACTACAAGAGCCGCTATGCGACCTTGGCGGCGGTGCAGGGGTGCATCCGCAAGGCGTGCGCCAAGCACGGCATAGCCTACGCCCAGCGCGTGAAGCTCGAGAACGGCGAAGCCGTTCTGGTTAGCGAGGTCGTGGGCGCCGGCGATGCGCTGCACCTGTCCGATTACCCGGTGCAGTTCGTGCCGAACCCCCAGAGCAACGGCAGCATGCTCACGTACGCCAAGCGCCAGCTTGCGAGCATCGACTGGGGCATATGCGGCGATGAGGACGACGACGGCCAGAACGCCGCGATGCCGCCTCGGCAGGTGCCGCGACAGCCGCCGCAAAACCAGATGGACAAGTATCGCGCGGCGCTAGTCCGCGCGAAGTCGCGAGGCGTGTCGGTGCGAGATGCCATGGAGCACGTGGGCGCGGCGATCGGAAAGCCGCCCGAATCGTTCAGCCTGGGCGATATCGAGGAAGCCGTGCGGGTGGTCGATTCAATGCAGCCGCATGCGCCAGAGGGCGAGGTGGAGACGTTTTGATGTACTTCGACCATTCGACCACCGCCGCAACCGACCCCAAAGTGATGCAGCTGCGGCTAGAGATGGGCGGCGCGGCGGTCGATGCGTATTGGTACCTGCTCGAGCAGATGCACCGCGACGAGCGCGGCATATGCGTTTGCGATGCGGGCGCATTGCGGGTGCATTGCCACACGTTATGCACCGGCGAAGACGAGCTGAAAACGTGGGTTTCGGCCATGGTTTCGATAGGGCTTTTCGAGCAGAATCCCGACAGCGGCGAAATCATCTCGCCGCGAGCCGCCCAAAACATCGAAACGTACAAGGCCAAAAGCGAAAAGGCCAGGTCATCCGCTAAAGCGCGATGGGAGAATGCGGACGCAAAGCGACCGCATAAGCGAGCGCAAAGCGGCGGCAAGCAAAACGCAATGCCAACAAAACAAAACAAAACAAAAGGTAGTAGTGCTCTAAAAAGCACTACTACCTTGCCCGCAACAGGCGGCGCGGCAGCGGCTGGAGCCGCGCCCGCCGTTGCGGCGAAGAACCCGGTTTGCCCTCTGTGCCAATCGAAGCTGTACCGGAACAAGCAGACGGCGAAATGGGAATGCCCGACGTGCTACGACACGTTCACCGACGAGCAGATAGGCGGTGGAAGCCGGTGACCGAGTACATGAGCCGATACAACCGGCACAACATGGCGGGGCCTTCCCATAAGCCGGGATGGTGCGCCATCTGCGGCAGACCGCACCCCGAGGGGCATCACGTCGTCCCGCGCTCCCTGGGCGGAGCGGACGGCCCCGTGATCCATCTGTGCGGCTTCGGGAACAACCTGAAGGACGCCGACGGGCGGCTTTTGCACCATGGGGCCGTCGAGAGCCACAGGCTCTGGTTCTGGTTCAACGACGGCAGGGATTCCGATATCGCCCCGGCGCTCCCGCAGCACTCGCGGGGCCGTTGGTGCTACCTGCTGGCAGACGAGCCTATAGGCGAGATGGACGCGCTCTCGCGCAACGGCTGGAAGGCGGTCTGGTGATGTGCGACCGATACGGCGGCGCGCTCGCCTGGGACAGGCACTGCGCCGAACGGGAAGCCGCCTACGAGGCGA
>NZ_CAKTYH010000041.1 GCF_934632265.1 uncultured Senegalimassilia sp. | reverse complement strand
CGTTGCCATATCTGCTTGGTAGGAGCGGTGGGATTCGAACCCACAAGCCTTGCGGCGGCGGATTTTAAGTCCGCTGCGTATGCCGATTCCGCCACGCTCCCAAATCAGCGCCAACCATCATAGCAGAAAAAGCCGAGCGGGCATCCTGATGGCGCTCAATTTGAAGTTCCTCGGCTGATTGGGCCGCTTGGCCGGAGGGCCGCGTGCGCGCAAAGCGCTTGTGGTACCATTGCCTTAAGCATGCAAGCGATTCGAATCAAGAAAGCGCTATGAAAAACATTAACGAGATCATCGCAGACGTAGCCGAACCCCCCAAAACCTTCGAAGGCTATCTGATGGCCTATGCCGATCAGGTAGGGGATCTGGTGAACACCTACCTTCCCGCAGGAACGCATCCCGATATGGATCGTTATCTGTACACGCCGCTGAAGCGGTACAGCGAAAACGGCGGCAAACGCCATCGCCCGCTCATCTGCTTCGCCGCATGCCTGGCCGTGGGCGGCGACATGCGCTTGGCAACCAGCGCAGCGGCCGCCATCGAGCACTTCCATACCGCGGCGCTCATCCACGATGATATCGCCGACGAGGCGGAGCTTCGCCGCGGTGAGCCGTGCATGCACTGCACGGAGGGCATCGGCCTTGCCATCAATGCGGGCGATCTTGCCTTGTCCCTGGTCAACGGCACGGTTGTGGAAGACCCCGACCTTGACGACCATACGAAGGTGCGCGTTATCTCCGAGCTCATCGAAATGACGCGCCGCACCATCGAGGGCCAGGCCCTCGACATCGGATGGGCGCGCGACGGCCGTTACGACATTACCCCCGAGGACTATCTGGTCATGGCCACGCACAAAACCGCCCATTACTCCGGCGCGGTGCCGCTGGCCGTGGGCGCCATCATCGGCGGCGGCACGGCAGAAGAGGTTGAGGCCCTGCGCAGCTACGGCCTTGCCACGGGCCTGGCGTTCCAGATCCAAGACGACCTGCTCAACCTCATCGGCAGCGAGGAGTCCACGAAGAAGGACTTCCGCAGCGATATCACCGAGGGCAAGCGCACGCTGGTGGTGGTGCACGCCCTGGCAAACGCCGCCCCCGAGGCGCGCGAGCGCCTTATCCAGATCCTGTCCGCCAAGGAGAAGGACCCGGCGGTGCTCGCCGAGGCGGTCGACATCATGCAGGCCACGGGCAGCGTCGAGTATGCGCGCAGCTATGCGGAGAACCTGACCAACGTCGCGAAGGAGCGTTTGGTGGAAAAGGTGGGGCCGTCCCTGTCGCGCGATCTTCTGATCTCCATGGCCGATTGGTTTGTGAACCGACTGAAGTAGGTGGGTGCAATGGAAACCATTAAACTCAACGATTCCGGAGCTGCCGTCGAGGACGTGCAGCATCGTCTTTCCCGCATCGGGCTTTTGGATGAAGCTCACGTGGACGGCCTGTTCGGGTCTGAAACGGCGAAGGCCGTCGCTTCCTTCCGTTCCCAGGCGCAGCTCGAGTGCGGCGAAGAAGTGGACGAGAAAACGTGGGCTGCCCTGGTGGACGCATCGTTTTGCCTGGGCGACCGCACGCTGTACCTGCGCATGCCCCACTTCCACGGCCATGACGTGCAGCAGCTGCAGAAGGCGCTTTCGGCGCTCGGCTTCGCCTGCGGCGACATCGACGGCATCTTCGGCGCGTTCACCGAGCTTGCCTTGCGCAAGTTTCAGACGAACCTGGGCCTGCCCACCGACGGCATCGCCGGCGCGTACACCTATGCCGCCATCCGCAACCTGCATCATTCCTGGGAGGGCAAGGAGGCCGTGCGCGGCTCCTCGCACCTGGGCTTCGCGCGTGCGGCCGGCGTGCTCGAGCGTAACGCGCTGTGCCTGTTCGGCACGCAGGAGTTCACGCGCAGCGTGGCCTCGCGCATGAGCAACCTGGCGCTTGCCACCAACCCCGCGTCGAAGATCGTCAGCGCCGATAACCTGCTGGTGGCGCCCGACGAGCAGATGCTGCTCGTGCACATCGTGCTGCCCGAGGAGGAAACGGGCAACGCGCCTCGCGTGGGATTCGCTCCCGAGGAGACGCTGTCCATGCGCCTGGAGTCGGCGCTTGAGGCGGCCATGCAGGCCGACCCGGCGCGCATCGCCGTTGAACTTCCCGGCAGCATGTGGGAGGACGCCGGCATGGGTCGTTCGGCCCAGCATTTCGCCATCACGCTGCTCGATGCGCTGTGCACGGCGCTCGCGAAGCGGTAGCGGCGGCTGGCGAGAAGTATCATCGTTAACGGGCGGTCAACGGGGCCGCCCGTTTTGCGTCGGGATGGCAACGGTTTGCGCTGAGGCGGCGGTCCGTGCGTATACTGGGGATATCGAAGCGCAGCCCAAGCGCGACAGCGCAACCAAGAGAAAGGTCCGGTCATGACCGAGCATAACGATAACCCCATCCCGCAGCCCGAGCAGCCGGCTTCCCAGCAGCCTCAGAATCAACCCGCCGCCCAGCCCCAAGGCGCCCCTGCCGCGTCGCAGGTGCCCCCGGCGCAGCCTCAGCCCGAGCAGCAGCCGTATGCGCAGGCCCAGCAACAGCAGCCCTACGCACAGCCCGTATATACGCAGCCGGTGTACCCGCCGGCGCCGCTTACGAAGCTTTCGGGCGGCATGAAGTTCGCCTGGCTCGTCATCGGCGCGTTGGTGGGCATCCCGGGCATTTTGCTTGCCTGGGTTTGCAACGCCGATAAGTATCCGCAGGTGAAAAACGATGCCGTGAAGTTCTCGGCCATCGGCTTCGCCGTGTGGATGCTTGCCGGCATCATCCTCACCGTCATGGTGGGCGGCATGCTCGCCGCGTTCGTCGCCGCTTGCGACGCCGGCTACTACGGCCCGTACGGCGGAACCTGGTAACATCGGGCTCTCCGCTGCGGCGGCTGGCCATGTTGCCGGCTTGCGGATGATCGCGTTCGGGTTTTTGCCAGGTGTTGGCCTGGTGCCACGGCGCATTCTCCGCGTCAACGAACGTAAACAATATGTTACAAAGAAGAGCCCCGACGGGGCTCTTCCATTATTTCGAGAAACGCCGGTGGTACAATCAGCAAGTTTTTCAAAACGCCCGGTGCACGGGGTGCGCGGGCGCGCGAGGCTGCAAATCGAAGGAGCGAACATGGCACGTCCCATGACCATGGCCGAGAAGATCTTGGCCGCACATGCGGGGCTTGACGAAGTCGAGCCGGGGCAATTGATCGAGTGCAATCTCGACCTGGTGCTTTCCAACGACATCACGTCGCCTATCGCCATCAAGAATTTCAAGCAGATCGGCGTGGAGAAGGTCTTCAATCCCACCAAGATCGCGCTGGTTCCCGATCATTACGTCCCGAACAAGGACATCAAAAGCGCCGAGCAGGCCAAGCAGGTGCGCGATTTCGCCCGCGAGCAGGGCATCACGCATTACTACGAGGTCGGCTGCATGGGCGTCGAGCACGCGCTGCTGCCCGAGCAGGGCGTCGTGGGCGCGGGCGATCTGATCATCGGCGCCGATTCCCATACCTGCACCTATGGTGCGCTCGGCGCGTTCTCCACCGGCGTGGGCTCCACCGACGCCGCCGTCGGGTACGCCACGGGCAAGGCGTGGTTCAAGGTGCCCGAAAGCCTGCTGTTCAAGATCGACGGCCAGCTTGCCCCCGGCGTTACCGGCAAGGACGTCATCTTGTACATCATTGGCATGATCGGCGTCGACGGCGCGCTGTACAAGGCCATGGAGTTCACGGGCAGCGCCATCCGCACCATGTCCATGGACCAGCGCCTTTCCATCTCCAACATGGCTATCGAGGCTGGCGGCAAGGCGGGCCTCATCGAAGTCGACGACATCACGCGCGCCTACATGGACGGTCGCACCGAGCGCCCCTATACCGAATATCACTCCGACCCCGACGCCGTGTACGCCCATGTGTACGAGATCGACGCCGCCGACATCCCGGCTACCGTGGCGTGGCCGCATCTGCCGTCCAACACGCGCCCGGCGGCCGAGTCGCGCGACGTGAAGATCGACCAGGCCGTCATCGGCAGCTGCACCAACGGCCGCTTGGAGGATATGCGCCAGGCCGCCGACGTGCTGCGCGGCCGCAAAGTGCACCCTGACGTGCGCTGCATCGTCATCCCGGCAACGCAGGCCGTGTACAAGCAGTGCATCGCCGAGGGCCTGATGGACGTGTTCCTTGACGCCAACTGCGCCGTTTCCACGCCCACGTGCGGCCCGTGCCTGGGCGGCTACATGGGCATCCTGGCCGCCGGCGAGCGCTGCGTTTCCACCTCGAACCGCAACTTCGTCGGCCGCATGGGCGACCCCACGTCCGAGGTGTACCTGGCAAGCCCGGCCGTTGCCGCGGCCAGCGCCGTGCTCGGCCACATCGGCCTGCCCGAGGATATTGCGGAATAACGGATAAGGGAAGGAACCGATCATGCATTTCAAGGGTACCGCGCATCGTTACGGCCGCGACATCGACACCGACGTCATCATCCCGGCCCGTTACCTCAACTCCTCCGATCCCGAGTGGCTGGCATCGCATTGCCTGGAGGATCTGGACAAGGACTTCGTGAAGAAGGTCGAAAAGGGCGACATCATCGTGGCCGACGAGAACTTCGGCTGCGGGTCGTCGCGCGAGCATGCGCCGATCGCCATCAAGGCCGCAGGCGTGGACGTGGTCATCGCCAAGTCCTTCGCGCGCATCTTCTATCGCAACTCCATCAACACCGGCCTGGCCATCATGGAATGCCCCGAGGCCGTTGACGCCATCAAGCAGGGCGATGTGGTGGACGTGCATGCCGACGCCGGCATCATCACGAACACCACCACCGGCGAGACGTTCAAGGCCCAGCCGTTCCCGCCGTTTATCCGCGAGATCATCGAGGAGGGCGGCCTGATCAACCGCACCCGCAAGGTGCTGGGCATCGAATAGCCGCAACCAGCGCCGACTCGTGAACAGGGGACGGAGGTGTGTTCACGGTTGGCTTTCACGGTGCAGAAGGATGCTCGTGAACACACCTCCGTCCCCTGTTCATCGTCCCCCCCCAAGGGGGGAGCGGGGCACCAACCGCAAACTGAGAAGAGGGCGGCTTGCGCGCAGCAAGCCGCCCTCTTTCGTTCGGGGCGGGCAGCGCGCCATCAGCGCGTCCGGTATCTTCCGTTTGCGTATGCGAACGCGCTTCTTGCCCGGTCCGCGCTTGCTTTCGACCGTGAACGCACCTCCGTCCCCTGTTCATTCCCTGTTCGTTTCCGGTCCAGGGACGTGCGGCAAGATTCGCTTAATTCCCGAACAGCCTGCTGAGCAGGCCTTTTCGCCGCGGTTTCTCTTCTCGATACGAGCCTTCGGCGGCCATTGCCGTTTGGACGCCGGCCTCGTTGCCGCCGATGCGGACGATCTGGTAGAGGAACGGCGATTTCGCGTACTTCACCTCGATGGGCGTTGCGTGCACGGTGCTCTCGGCGGACAGATGCAGACCCGGGTTGAGCGGCGCCTGCACGTGGATCTCCTTCTTCTCGTTGAACACCACGGCGGCGGCGCGGCCCGTCTGCCCGTTCACGGCTATGCGCACCTGCTCGCCATCGCGACCCTCCGAGGCGGGCCGATCGACGTAATAGATGGGCACGAGCATCAGCCCCGATGCGTGCTTGCGCACGCTGCGGGCCCATTTACGCATGCTGTTCCTGCGGTAGCCGAACGCCTTCTCGGCGTCGTTTCCCGCCAGCGAATACGTCAGCTTGTCGATGACGGCGCTCTTCTTCAGCAGGCCCTCGACGGCTATCACGCGGAAATCGCCTTCCTGCATGGCGGGGTCGAACGGGGCTGCCGCGGAGAAATCCCACGGTTCGAGCAGTCCCATCAGCGGTATGTCGACGAAATAGGTCTTCGGCCACGCCCAGTCGAGCACCTCGAAGTACACAAGCGATTCCTTGCCCGGCCGCTTCCCGGGAAAAGACGCCATCATACGCAAATCGGCAAGTTCCATGGGCACGTATGTGAGCGCCATCTGCTCTTCGACAGCCTTGTCAACGGCATGTCCGGCGAAGGCGTCGGGGTGCTGATGTACGAGCGCAAGGGCGTTCGCGCGCGCCTGCTGGGCGGAGATGCGGCAGGGAAGGGCCTGTTCAGGAATGTATTCCGCCCCCGTTCCCATGGAAAGGCGCTTGCTGAACGTACCGGGTTTGAGCAAATCGGCAATGCCGATCTTGTTGCCGCACGAGGGGCATTCGAACACGCTTTGGGTGGACTTGCCCTCGAAGGCCGCCCCGCAAAACGGGCAGGGGACGCTGACGTGCTCGGCGTTTTGGAGCTCGTCGGCGGTTGCGGGGTCTTCCCATAGCAGCCGCTCGAGCAGCGACATGTTGCGCCAGTAGGGTTTGTAGTAGGACCACTCGGAATCCTGCGCGGGCTCAAGCTGGGAGACGTGCGTCAGCTTCAGCAAGCCGTCCACCACCTGAAGCGGCGTATGACGGATGCCCATGGCGGGTGCCGGTTCCGGTCCGCCCTCGGCCCAGGGCGTGCTCGCCCCGCAATAGGCGCAATCGAAGCTTCGGGTTTGCTGGTGGGAGTACATGGGGCCGCCGCAGCTGCGGCATTTGATGGCGAAGAACCCTTCCATATAAGGCCTCCTTGAGCGTAGGGGCTGCTACTTGCGAGTATGCCGGAGCCGCTGCGCCCGCGGCAAGCCCCGCATGGCCCAAAATGCGACGCCTCCGGCAATGGGAAGGCCCATTTCGCGAAAACGCGCAGGCGTCGGTCGCGGCGGCATCGGAGGCTTGGCCGCAAAAGCGGGCATCGTCGGCGAAGCGGCGCCGGCCTTTGCGAACTATCCAAATTTCCCATGGGAACAGGCCTTTGGGAAGCCCTAGTGCGTTACTATGTGAACGTAACTGAACAACGCTTTGAAAGAGGCTCGCATCATGACGAAGCAATACGACATCTGCCTGTTGCCGGGCGATGGCATCGGCCCTGAGATCATCGCGGAGGGCGTGAAGGTCCTCAACGCCGTCGGCGCGAAGTACGACACGCGCTTCGATTGCAAGGAGTCGCTTATCGGCGGCGCCGCCATCGACGCGGTGGGCGATCCGCTGCCGGCTGCCACGCTCGACGCTGCCAAGGCCGCCGATGCCGTGCTGCTCGCCGCCGTGGGTGGGCCGAAATGGGATACCACCGACCCCGGAGCGCCGCGCCCCGAGGCGGGTCTTCTGGCAATCCGCAAGGGCCTGGGCCTGTACACCAACCTGCGCCCCGTGCAAATCTTCGATGCGCTCGCCGGCGCCTCCACGCTTAAGCCCGAGGTCATCGAGGGCGTCGACCTGATGATCGTGCGCGAGCTGACCGGCGGCCTGTACTTCGGCAAGCGCGAGCGCTTCTACGACGAGGAGGGCGCCGGAACCGACGGTGCCAAGGGCCAGCGT
The DNA here is from genome assembly GCF_934632265.1 of uncultured Senegalimassilia sp. GTDB lineage: Bacteria > Actinomycetota > Coriobacteriia > Coriobacteriales > Eggerthellaceae > Senegalimassilia. Next base: position 7,190 of record NZ_CAKTYH010000041.1, on the reverse strand, counting down.
GCCTACGATACGCTCGAGTACCGCGAGTACGAGGTGGAGCGCATCGCCCGCCAGGCGTTCGAGGCCGCCCGCAAGCGCCGCGGCAAGGTGACCAGCGTCGACAAGGCCAACGTCCTTGAGACCAGCCGCATGTGGCGCGAGATCGTTCACCGCATCGGCGAGCAGGAGTATCCCGATGTGCAGATCGAGGACCTGCTGGTGGACAACACCGCCATGCAGCTGATCAACCGCCCTGCCGACTTCGACGTGGTGGTCACCGAGAACATGTTCGGCGACATCCTCTCCGACGAGGCCGCGCAGATCACGGGCTCCCTCGGCATGCTGGCTTCCGCAAGCCTGGGCGATTCCACGGCGCTGTACGAGCCCAGCCACGGCAGCGCCCCGGATATCGCCGGCAAGGGCATCGCCAATCCGCTGGCGCAGATCTTGTCCGTCGAGATGATGCTGCGCTACAGCTTCGGCATGAACGAGGCGGCCGACGACATCCGCCGCGCGGTCACCGAGGTGCTCGACGAGGGCTGGCGCACGGGCGATCTGAAGGACGCCTCCACAGCCGCCGACAAGGTGGTCGGTTGCGCCGGCATGGGCGATCTGGTGGTCGCGCATCTGTAAGCGCCCAACGGCGGGGAAGTTCCCGCCGCAGCAGGTTCGCGGGGTCGCGGTGCGGCCCCGTCCTGTAAACTGTTCGTGCGGACCGGCGCCGCGCCGCCGCACCTCTTCGACGAAAGGAGCCTCAAATGGCCGATGACTGCCTGTTCTGCAAACTCATCTCCGGGGAGATCCCCACGAACAAGGTCTACGAGGACGATATCTGCTTTGCGTTCGACGACATCGAGCCCGAGGCCCCCGTGCATACCCTGCTCGTCCCGAAGAAGCACTACGATGACCTGTGCGACGGCATCCCGGCCGAGGTACTCGGCCATATGCTGTCCGTGGTGCCGAAGGTCGCCGAGCTCAAAGGCGTGCGCGAGTCCGGTTTCCGCACGGTCATGAACACCGGCCCCGACTCCGCCGCAACGGTCAAGCACTTCCACATCCACATCCTGGGCGGTGTGAAGATGGGCCGCTTCACGTTCGAGAACTCCCAGCGCGTGGAGGGCTAGCGCCCGAAATCGCAGCGCAATAGGCTTCGATCGCAGAACGCCGCTTGCCGAAAGGCAGGCGGCGTTTTTCATGCCGCTATGAAAGGCGTTCCGCTTCCCGGGCTATAAGGTCCACCAGGTCTTGCCTGCGATGCACGTCCAGCTTGTCGTAGATGTGGCGAATGCGGGATTTGACCGTGTTGTAGGACAGCGTCAGGCGGGCGGAGATCTCCGCTTCCCGTTCGAGAGCTGCCGGCGCGTTCAGGCTCAGCGCCCGCGGCCGCGACGCCTGACGCTTCGGGGACGTAGCCCTAAGCGTCCGGTTCTTCGCTTCCCGTTTCCGGCACCGCATCCATCGATGGCGAAAAGCCGCCGACCAGAGGGGCGGCGGCTTTTCGCGCACTCTGGTAAGCTATTCGCCAGCATTTGAAAGGATGGTTCAGCGTGCAAAAGGTTGCGGGAAAAGAAGGCCTGTGGCGGCTTGAGCCGCATGAGAAGCTGTTGGGCGTGCGTTGCAAGGTCCTGCGCGACGCCGTGTCCTCGCTTGCCGACGGCACCGTGTTTTCCGGGGCGTTCGGCGTGGTGGGCGGCCGCGTGATGCGGCCGAAGCCGAAAAGCGGCGGCATGTACCTGGTGCATCTGGAGGGCGATTCCCCCAGCGACCAGGCCATGCGCATCGTGGCGTACTTGGACAGGTATGGGCGCGTGTTCGCCTGCGACGAGCCGCAGGTCGCGCCGCCGGCCCGCACGCCCGACATGGAAATCGCCCGATTCTCCGATTTGGCGCAAGATGCCGTGAAAACCGCCGGGTATGTATACGTGCGCGACGGCGAGGGCGACGCGGCGCGCTGCGTCGCGGCCTATAAAGGAACGGCCGACCTGTATAAGGTATCGGATACGTGGTATCGCTTCGACGAGCGCAAGGCCATGACCTACAAGGAGTTCATGGCGCGCGCGTATTTCGCGCTGTGCTTCCGGCCGGCCATGGGCGCGCCCGCCGTCCCCAGCCGCGGCGTCATGGGCGTGCTCGACGCGCTTGGGCCCGAAAAACCCTTCGAGGCGCTGCGCGAGCTTTCGGGCCAGGTCAAGCGCGCGCTGGCCGACCCCCAGCTCGAAGCTCCCGGAGCCGTCGAGTTGCTGCTGGAAAACCTCGAGCAGGCCGGCTTGTTCGCCATCCATGAGCGCGGCGTCTCCGACGAGGCCGTTCGTCTCGTGCGGTCCACGAAGTACGCGCACTTGGCTTATCTGGTCCGCAACCAGGAGGATGCCGACATCTCCGATAGGGAGCTGTGGGGGATAGAGGCGGCGCTCAACCGTTTCATCCTGCTGTGCGAGCGTATGGGCGATCGCGCCGATGCTGCCGGGCTTGAGGAATGCCGTCGGGAGGATGCGCAGCTGTTCGTCGCGGTGGGCGAGCAGGAACTGGTGGGCGGCATGCCCGATAACGCCCCGTCCGGGCATGAGGGCGGAGAATGGGGCGTGCGCTGCCGTCTGGCGCTGGCCATCGAGCAGTTGCGCCTTCCGGTGCGCATCGATGTGGAGCTTGCGGGAGACATCGGCGCCGGCCAAGCGGCGTTTTGCCTGACCATGCCGCCGGAGGGCATGGTGCCGAGCGGTGCAGGCGGCGAAGATGAGGCGGCGCTTTCCTACGTCATGCGCGTGGGCCTGCTGCTCGCCGACCGCGCCTTCTCCGGCGAGCCCGGTATCTCGCGGGTGAAGCTGATGGCGTTCCCACTGCCCGATGGCCCCGCGCCGCAGGATGCGCCCTCCGCAGGGCCGCAACAGGCGGTGCCCGCCGTGCTCGGCGCTCCCGCCCTTTCCGAGCAGCCGCGCGAGGCCGAGGCCACCGCGCTGTTCGAGGTCGACCTGGACCGTGCGCTTTATGCCGAGCGCGACGGCTTCAAGGCTGCGATCGCTGGAGACCCACGCGAACTGCTCGATGCCGCGGGGGCGCGCTATGACGTGGCCGATGCCCAGGTGCCGCGCCAGCGCGTGATGCATCCCGTGTTCGAAGCGTGGAGCGCCGATGGCCGCGCGGCCGAGCTTCCGGCATGGGCTCAAGGGCCCCTGGGAGCGGAGTGCGAGCGCGATCTCGATATCGAATACGACACGGCGTATCGCCGCATGGCCGAGGGCCTGGCGGATTCGCTCGTGGACGCGCAAAGCGCCACCGAGGCCATCGCCGCCGTGCGCCAGGTGCAGTCCGCCGCGCTCGACGCCAAGGACGAGCGTGCCGTCTTGGCGTGCACGCGCCTGATGGCCGCGCTTGCCGAGGGCGCTATCGACGCCGCCGACCAAAACGCGGTGGTGGGGCGCTTCTTGGGCGAGGACCGCTGCCTGGTGGCGCTCGGCCGTGCGCATTCGCTTGCCGAGACGAACCCCGCTGCTGCTGTGGAAGCCCTTACCGGCGCCATCGCCGAGGCGCAGCTGCTCGACGGCTTCGCCGATGGCTCCCAGGAGGTGTACCGCGCGTTCGACAGCTACAGCGCCAGGGTGCTGTACAACGTTTCCCGTGCAACGCAGGCGGTACCGCGTGACGGCGAAGCGGATGCTGCGAGCGAGGCGGCCGTCGATGCCGTCGCGGTCCCTGACGCCGCGGCAGATGCCGGCAAGCGCGTGCGCGTGGTGCCCGATTCGTTCTACCTGTGCCACCTGGAGGTCACGCATCTGCTGGAGCGCTCGTTCGAGCGCGCCGACGAGGCGCTGCGCTACGGCCGCGCCGCCGTGGCCATGGGCCCGTCGTGCGCCATGGGCTACCGGGTGCTCGGGCGCGCCTATATGCTGCAAGGCGACATGGGCCGCGCCTTCGACGTGCTGCGCGCGGGCCTTCGCGTCTCTCTGCAGCCCACCGACATCGCGCTGATGTACTACCAGCTGGGATACGTGATGTGGAAGCGCGGCAGCGCCGATGCGGGCGTGGCGTGCTACCTGAAGGCGGTCGAGGCATCGCCGTCGATCGCCATGCAGGCCACGGCCGAACTGCGCGAGCTGGTGGCCGAGACCGGCGCATCCATCCCGCCGGCGGGCGGCGTGGAGGCGGCGCTTGCCGCGGAGGGCATCCCGTGCGCGCCTGCGTCCGAGATGCTCGACGTCATCGATGCCGCTCTGGCGGCGGCCTGCGATGCCGGCCTTGCCAACGTGGCGCGCAGCCTGCTCGCCACGCGCCTGCGCCATCGCCCCGATGACGCGCTCATGGGCGTGCTGCGCAGTTTCGGCGAGCCGGCGTAGGGCAGCCGTCCGCGCCTCGTCCGACGCGCCCGCCGAGCAACCGTCGGATCCGGAGCATGGCCGCCGCGCCTGCCTGCCCGCTTCGCGTCCGCGCCGGGCCCGATGCGCCCGTCTCCGGCCCCGCGCCGCGCTGATTGCGTGGGGCCGCGGGTGCGCATCCGCCGGACGACGGCGCGTGCGCTACAATGCAAGGGTTAACCGTTTTCAACCGTCCGTACCATCGGAACGTAAGCTATTGGAAGTAAGGAACCGTCATGGCAATCAACTCCCCGGAGGGAACGCGCGATCTTCTGCCCGATGAGGCGAAGTTCTGGGCGCATTTCCGCGACACCGCGTTCGGCATCTTCGCCCGTTACGGCTATCAGCCCATCGAAACGCCGCTGTTCGAGCAGACCGACCTGTTCGTGCGCGGCATCGGCCAGGCCACCGACGTGGTGTCCAAGGAGATGTTCACCGCCATCTCCGGCGAGAACTTCAAGCGCGTCATGGAAGGCGGCACCATCAAGGCGAAAAGCCGCCTGAGCCTGCGCCCCGAGGGCACTGCGGGCGTGGTGCGCGCCGTGGTGCAGCATGACCTGGTGCCGCAGGGCGCGGCTCCGGCCAAGCTCATGTACGCCGGCCCGATGTTCCGCGCGGAGCGTCCGCAGAAGGGCCGTCAGCGCATGTTCAACCAGGTAGGCATCGAATGCCTGGGCGCGGAGGATCCCAGCGTCGACGCCGAGGGCATCATCATGCTCATGCGCTTCTACGCCGCCATCGGCGTCCCCATGGACGCCACGCGCCTGCTGGTGAACTCCATGGGCTGCGAGGAGTGCCGTCCGAAGTACCGCGAGGCCGTGCGCGAATACATGAACGCCCATGCCGAGCATATGTGCGAGGAGTGCATGCGCCGCGCCGAGATCAACCCGCTGCGCGCCTTCGACTGCAAGAACCCCGGCTGCGCCGAGGTCATGGAGGGCGCTCCGAAGATTTCGGACTACCTGTGCGATGACTGCCGCGAGCACTACCAGGCCGTGAAAACCTACCTGGACGGCGCAGGCATCTCCTACATCGAGGACCCCACGCTGGTCCGCGGTCTCGACTACTACACGCGCACCGTGTTCGAGGTGCAGGTCGACCAGGGCATGGGCAGCCAAAACGCCATCGGCGGCGGCGGTCGCTACGACAAGCTGGCCGAGGAAGTGGGCGGACGCCCCACGCCGGGCTTCGGCTTCGCGCTGGGCTACGAGCGCTGCGCGCTGGCCATCCAGGCCGCGGGCCAAGCGTTCCCGAGCGCCCAGCATTGCGACATCTTCGTGGCATGCGTGGACGATTCCGTGCGCGCCGAGGCGTTCAGCTTGGTGCAGGCATGCCGCGACGCGGGCGTGACCGCCGAGATGGACCATCAGCACCGCAGCCTGAAAAGCCAGTTCAAGCTGGCTGACAAGGTGGGCTCGCGCATGGTTGCCGTGCTCGGCCCCGACGAGCTTGCCGCCGGTGAGGTGAAGGTGCGCAACATGTCCACCCACCACGAGCGCCTGGTGAAGCTCGATCAGGCCAAGGCGCTGCTGGCCCAATTCGGTGGCGAGCCCTTCGGCGGCGCGCACGCCAGCATCGAGGACGTGTTCGCCGGCGAGGAATAACCCGCAAGCGCCGCTGCAACCATGGCATTTTCAAAGGAGCTGGGGGCCGGTATGGTTTCCGGCTCCTTTCGTGATGTACAATGGCTAGGTTTGAGCAACAACCCGGGCCCGCGCTTGCGGCCGGGCGCCCATAAAGCATTGCAAGGAGCAAGAGAGAATGACGGATTACATCAACGAGTTTTGCATGCACGACGCAACGTGCGGCGAGCTGCGCAAGTCCGACGTGGGCCGAGAGGTCACGCTGTGCGGTTGGGCGTGGCACAACCGCGACCACGGCGGGTTGATCTTCTGCGATCTGCGCGATCGCACCGGCTACACCCAGGTGGTCGTCGACCCCGATTGCGTGCCCGAGGAGGACTTCCACAAGGCCGAGCATCTGGGTCGCGAGTACGCCCTGCAGATCACCGGCACGGTGCGCGACCGCGGCGCCGACGCCGTGAACCCGAACATGGCCACCGGCGAGATCGAGGTGCTGGCCAGCAAGGTCAACGTGCTCAACGAATCCGTCACCCCGCCGTTCTCCATCGAGGACGGCATCGAGACCGACGAGACCACGCGCATGAAGTGGCGCTATATGGACCTTCGCCGTCCTGAGATGTACCAGTCCCTGCACCTGCGCCACACCGTGGCCCAGGCCATGCGCGCTGCGCTGAACGAGCGCGGTTTCATCGAGGTGGAAACGCCCATCCTGGCCAACTCCACGCCCGAGGGCGCTCGCGATTACCTGGTGCCCTCCCGTCCGAACCCGGGCAAGTTCTACGCGCTGCCGCAGTCCCCGCAGCAGTTCAAGCAGATGCTCATGGTCGGCGGCATCGAGCGCTACTACCAGATCGCCCGCTGCTTCCGCGATGAGGACCTGCGCGCCGACCGCCAGCCCGAGTTCACGCAGGTCGACATCGAGATGTCCTTCGTGCAGGAAACTGACGTCATGGACCTGATGGAGGGCGTGTTCAAGGAGGTGCTGGCCGCCGCGGGCGTGCAGCATGAGTTCCCGCTGCAGCGTATGCCGTGGAAAGAGGCCATGGATCGCTTCGGCTGCGACCGTCCCGACGTGCGCTTCGGCATGGAGCTCGTCGAGCTCACCGACATCGTGCGCGGCTGCGGCTTCGGCGTGTTCTCCAAGGCCGTCGAGGCGGGCAACGTCGTGAAGTGCATCAACGCCAAGGGCGCCGGCAACTGGTCGCGCGGCGACATCGAGAAGCTGGCCGACGTGGCTGCTGCCAACGGCGCGAAGGGCATGGCCTGGATCGCCTACACC
>NZ_CAKTYH010000040.1 GCF_934632265.1 uncultured Senegalimassilia sp. | reverse complement strand
GGTGATGAGGATGGACATGGCCAGATACTTGCCGAACGTCCGCTTGATCAGCTCGCTGTTCTCGGTTTGCGCCCCCATGGCTCCCTACCCTTCGATTTCCCCGTCGATGAGCGCGAAGAAGAAGCGCCGCTTCTGCTCGGTGTCCACGATGTGCACCGGCTTGATCTGGTTCGGGGCCTTGCCGTGCATGACGCGCATATCGCGCCACAGCTGGTTGGTCTCGTCCTGCAGCACGCGCGCGGTGGCCGGGGCGAACGTGCCGTCCTCGGTCATGTAGTCCACGTCGTAGTTGCCCGCGCGCAGCTCCTCGTCGGTGATGCGCGACAATTCAGCCAAATCGATGGCCGCATGGTCGGCATGGTAAAACTCGAACAGGAACTCGTAGCGCGCCGGATGATGGTCGACGTCGGGGTACACGCTGAAATCCACGAGATCGAGCCCTGCGCGCGCAGCCACCTTGTCGGCCACCTTGCGCAGCACAAGCTCCGTGGTCTTCTCGCCATGCATGTTCACCGTCTGGTCGAGGCGGAACAAAAACTCCATCGTGGGCATGGTTCCCTTGTGGCCGACGCAGCGGATGGCGTCGCGCATCTTGTAGCGGTAGAAGCCCGAACGGCTCGTGATGATGACCTCGTAGTCGTGGCCTTCTTGTAGATCCTCGACGCCGAGCGTGTGGTCGTAGTCGGGGTCGTCGACGGGCACGAACTCGAAGTACACGCTGCGTGGCAGCAGCACGCTCGAAGGGTTATCCAGCTCGAACGGCACGGAGAAGGCACCTTCCGAAGCGCTGTAGCCGGTGTAGAGGATGTGCACGTCGTTGCCGATGAAGCGGCGCAGACGCTGCGTGTAGGGCGCGAAACCGCCGCCGGCAACGCTGCGAACGACCAGCAGGTTCGGCCACATGGCCGGCGTGATGGGCTCGTTAAAGCCGCGCTCGAAGATGGCGCGCAGCTCGGCGGCGCGCTCGGGGTTGGGCTCGATGCGCGCTTCCAAACCGGCACGCACGTCGGCCGGCATCTGGATGGACGCATCGATGGTTCCCTGCTCGATGTCGCGCACGAGCAGCTCCCAGTTGTCCTCGACGTAGCGCATGAGGTCGAGCACGCCGGTGATGAACACCGATGATATGTCCCGGATGTCGCGCTCTTCGATGGCGAAGCGCGCATGCAGATAGCGCGTGTCGGTGCCGGGTTTGGTGAACACGGCCTCGTCGGGGCTGGTAGTGGTCGCCGCAAGATACGGGCGGGCGTCGGCGATGGCCTTGCACGATAGCGACCCGAACGAGATGCCGCTTTTCAGCGTGGCGTAGTGGCTTTCGATAAGCGTGAGCATACGACCACCGGCCAGGCCCTCGCCCGCGCCCACGTAGCTGCGGTAATACGTGTACGCGCCCGAATAGCCCATAAGGATCTCCGCCATGCGCTTGGTGTAGGGGATGCCCTTGGGATTGCCCATGGTGCCCGAGGTTTCATTGAAGTGCACGATTTCCTCGGTGGTCACCACGCCGCGCGTGCCGTGCTCCATCACCTCATAGATATAGCCGGCGTAATCGTCGTAGTTGGTGAAGGGAACGGTGCGCTTGAAGTCCTCGACCGTCTTGATGTCGGCAAAGCCGTGATCGCGGCCGAACGGCGTGTCCTTGTTCGCCTCTATCATCTCGAAGAGCAGTTCTTCCTGCACCTCGCGCGCATGCAGCACGTCGGCCTCAAGCTGCTGCTCAAGCGCCTTTCCTGCCGCGTATTGGCGTTCGTGGATCATGGCGCGCAGGGTTGCCACATCGGGCACCTGCGCGGGCGCGCTCGCCGATGCGGGCATCTCGTGATGCACGTCGTTGCCGGTCGGTTCCGAGATCTTTTCGTCATGCGCCATAGCCGCCCCCTACTGTTCTACGGTCAGGATTTCCGTGAAGCCCGTGGCGTCGAGCACGTCGGCGATGTACTCGTTGGGATGGCGCAACACCAGCCCGCTTCCCACCTTCGCCAGCTCCTTGTGCGCGAACAAGAACACGCGCAGACCGGCGCTCGAAACGTACTGGGTGTCGGCCAGGTCGATGGCCAGGCTGGCGACGCCTTCCAGGTTCTCGCGCAGGTAACCCTCCAGATCCGGGGACGTGTTCGTGTCCAAGCGCCCAGACAGGGCCACCTCGAGCGCGTCGCCGTTTTTCGTTGCCTTGATCTCCATATGCGGTCCTTTCTCGAACGCTTCCCGTATTTAAACGAATCGCTTCGTCATACGCAAGATGTTGCGCCCGTCGGCGCGGGTGTAGCGCAAGTTGTCCATGTACTTGCGCATGAGCAGGATGCCCAGCCCGCCTTTGCGCTGCTCGTCGGTGGGGTCGACCTTCTTCGCGTTGTGCGAAAGCGGGTCGTAGGCGATTCCCTGGTCGCTGAACACGAGGTGCAGGCAGCCCGCGCGCTCGTCGACGGCGGCCTCGATGTCCACCGGCAGGCGCGGCTGGCCGTCGGGGAACCCGTAGTGGCAGATGTTGATGAAGACCTCCTCGCAGACGAGCATCATCTGCGCCATCATCTTCGGCGTGCGGCCCTCGCCCTCGCAGATAGGCTCCAGGAAGGCGAACAGGCTATCAAGCTCGGCATCGTCTGCCGGCAGCGTAAGGCGTTGCACAGGAAGGTTCCAGCGGAAGGCGAGCATGGTGATGTCGTCAGCCTGCGGCGCTTCGCCTGCGAAGGCGTCCACGCTTGTCACCAGGTAGTTTACAGCGGTTTGGGCCGAAGATGCGGCCACCGCGCTCGCAGCCGCCGCAACGTCCGACGCTTGCACGTCCGAGCCCACGGGGGTACCTTCCCCACCCGACGCATCGATTCGCGCCAGCGTTTCCAGCAGACGTTCCTCGCCGTACAGCTCTTCAGCCGCGTTTGCCGCTTCCGACACGCCGTCGGTGTACAAAAGCAGGCCGTCGCCCGGGCTGCACACGAAGCTTCCCTCGCGATACTTCACCACGTCCATGGCGCCAAGCACCAAACCTGGGCGGCATTTCAGGAAGCTGAGCTTGCCGTTTTGCTTGAGCACCGGCGGGTTGTGGCCGGCGTTGGCGAAGCGCACCTCGCCGGTTGCCGTGTCCACCACGCACGCGAACGCGGTGACGAACAGCATGGCGTCGTTGCGCTCGCACAGCTGACGGTTGGCCAGGGTGAACGCCGTGCCAAGATCGTCGGTTTCCAGCAGGTACTGGCGCAGCAGGCTTTGCGCGCGCATCATGAACAGCGCCGCAGGAACGCCCTTGCCCGACACGTCGCCGATAACGAAGGCCACACCGCGTTCGCCCACCTCGAACACGTCGTAGAAGTCGCCGCCCACCTCACGTGCCGGGCGCATGAAGCCGGCGATATCGAGCGCGAAGCGTTCCGTGAGCGAATCGAAGTCGTGCGGCACGGCGCTCATCTGGATCTGCCTGGCCACGTCGAGCTCGGTGGCCGTGCGCTGGCGCTCGGCCGTGACGTTGTACAGGCGCTCGATGAAGCCGACCATGTCGCGACGCATCTTGTTGGTGGACTCGTACAGCTCGGCGATCTCGTAGCGGGGCTTCGTGCCGCGCTCATCGACCGCGATGCGCATGTCGCGCCTGCCCTGCTCGACATCGGATTCCATGCGCTCGATGAAGGTCTGCTGGTCGAGGGCGAGCACTTCGATGGGGCGCGTGAAGCGGCACTCCAGGATGTGCAAGAACGCGAACATGGGCAGGAAGATGGGCACCATGAGGATGGCGGCCTCGTGGAACATGGTGTGCACAACGGTCTGGAAGCTCTCCTCGTCGCCGGAGGCGAAGGCGATGACCAAGACCGAAACGAGAAGCATCAGCAACGCCGACGCGATAACGAACCAGATGACGAAACGCTGCGTGAGGTTCGCCTTCTTGATGTTGCGGTACGGGATGTGGATCCAACGCGGCGGGTTGGGCATAAGCGGGCTGCGCTCGAGCGCGTAAAGCAGAGGCAGGCCGATGTAGAGCAGCATCCACACGTTATTCAAGCCGCGCGCGGCGAACGACGGGCCCGACTCGGGCGGCGCGCCAACGAACAGATAGACGGCCAGGTTCACGCACGCGCTGTCCACCAGGACAAGTCCCATGTACAGCGCCGTCTTCGATGCCGAATCGAATCGCGGGTACGGGCGCGGGCTTTTCGCGTTCACGAGGTACCACACCCAGCGCGGCAGGCCGTTGTACATGATCTGTATCAGGAAGTAGCCCGCCAGCATGAACGGCGTGGCGCCTTCGTGCAGGATATCCGAGACCAGGTTGGCCGTCGCGCAACCGAAAACGCCCGGCAAGCCGAAGAACAGGCCGAGCACCGGCCCCAACGCCGACGCCGGACGGATCTGCACGATGTCGTTGAACTGCGGGACCGCCAGAAAGCCCTCAAGGACCGCCAGGTACGCGACGAAGCAGGCGGCGAACATGCCAAGACGGCGTTTCCACGAACAGCGCGGAGCCGCAGCATCTTCGCCCGCGGGAAGATCCCGAGGGTCGTTCGCGGACGTTGAGCCATCTTGCAGCTTTACCGGCTCCATGCCGTTCCCCTTCGTCCAAATACTCGACATCGGCGATGCGTTGCGCACCGCACGCGTCCACTATACCGAACTCCCCCACGCGCATGCGCCCGAAAATCGGCGAACCGTCGCGAAGCCGCCAAGGGAAAGGCGGGCGGGCGACGGGAACCGGGCCGCGAGCGCGGCGTCGCGACGGGCGCCAAACCGCAACGACGGCCAGGGCTCGGTGGCGGGAAGCGGGCCGCGGGCGCAGCATCGCCCGCTAGGACAGCGACTCGATCGCCTCGGGGATGGCGGCGACCACGTCCTCGGCGGTCACGCAGATGCTTGTCAAGCGTTTAGCCGCCGCCTGCGCTGAGCGAGCATGCAGCGTGGATGCCAGCGCGCAGGCGTCCACCGGCGCAAGCCCCTGCGCCAGCAGCGACGCGGTCATGCCGGCGAGCACGTCGCCCGTGCCCGCCTTCGCCAGCGCCGGGGTGCCGTCGGACATGCGGAACACCGATTCGCCATCTGATATATAGGTAACGGGGCCCTTGACCATGGCGGTCACGCCGTAGGCGAGCGAGAGCAGCTGCGCCAAGCGCGCGGGGTCCTCGGTGGGAAGCTTCAGCGGCTCGGCAAGGCGGGCCGCCTCGCCGGCATGGGGCGTGATGACCGTGGCAAGCCCCGCAACGAAGCGACGACGTAGCAGCAAGCGGCCTTCGGGCGTTGCCAGCGCATCCAGCCCGCCACCGTCCACGAGCACCGGCGCGTGCGCGTCGGCAAGGACCGTGCAGGCAAGCTGCGCCGAGAGCGGGTCGGCGGCGTCCATGCCGCTGCCGACCAGGAACGCCAGGGGGTGATGCGGAGCCTGCGGGCCGAGCACGCGCGGCCGGGGCGCCGCATGCATCGGCCGCGCAGCCGCCAAACGGACCGCCGGGGCGGTTCGCTGCGCCGGCGGTTCCTTCAGCCCGCGCTCATCGGGATCGAGCCGGGCGTAGTCGGCCAGCTCGTCCCACGGGCGCACCACCAAAGACGGGCTTGCGGCGCGCACCTGGACCACGCAGCTTGCATCGCAGGCCACCTCGGCATAGCCGGCGCCCATGCGCTGGGCTGCCGTTGCCGCCAGACACGCCGCGCCCGGATAATCCGCGCACCCCGCAACCAACACCAGCTTGCCGCGGGAGTATTTGTTCGCCGCCTCGTCGGGCCAGGGCAACAGGGCCGCCACCTGCTCCAACGTGTATTTCTTCGTGCGCTGCATGCTACCTCCCCGCATCGTTTTCCGAAAAAGTGTAGCGCAGGAATGTAAGCTGCGGGTAAACAATGCCGGCGAATCGCATCAGCCGGGCGGCCCGGGCGCCCAACGGCCCGCAGGCCGGGGCGCCGCGCTACCTGCCGTCCTCCCCTTGCGCATCGCGGACCATGCCCATGGCCGAATGCGCGTCGGGCACCTGGGGCTGTGCGGGCGCGGGCGCGGCCGCATCCAGGTCGTCGAGCATGGTGCGCGCCTCCTTGAACTGGCGCGCCAGCTCCTCCATGGGGTCGCGCCGCTCCTGCTGCGCGCGCACCGACCCCTCGGTGATGGCCATGGCGCACGCCACCGCATCGGTGTGCGTGTACGACAGCGAAAGCGGCAGCTCGCGCACGCCGAGCGCCTGCGCCACCTGCTTGGCGCGGCCGGTGAGCACGGCATAGGGGCGACCCTTCGATGTTCGACGGACCTCCACGTCGCGCACGCCGATGCCCTGGGAGAAGCCCGTGCCCAGCGCCTTGAGCACCGCCTCCTTCGCCGCGAAGCGCGTGGCGTAATGGACGGCCGGCTGCGCGGTGGCGTCGCAATAGCGGCATTCCTCGGCGCTGAACACCTTGCGCGCGAACGCGGGGGACCGCTTGAGGATCTTGCGCATGCGCTCGATCTCCACGATGTCCACGCCCAGGCCCACGGCCCCCTCGACGGCGTCGAACGCAGCCTCCACCTGCGACGACGCGCCGTCTTGACGGCCCTCGCCCGCTACTTTCGCGTCCTCGACCACAAGCGACCTCCCTGTAAAGCAAGCGGGCGCCCGAACGGCGCCCGCACCAACGTTGCCCTTATTGTACGCGAACCTACTCCACCGTCACGCTTTTCGCCAGATTGCGCGGCTGATCGACATCGCAGCCGCGGGCCACGGCGATGGCGCGCGCGAGCAGCTGCAGCGGCACGCTGGCCGTGATAGCCGAGAACGCGTCGCGCACCTTCGGGATGTAGATGACGTGATCGGCGTGCTTGCGGATCTCCTCGTCGCCCTCGGTGGCGATGGCCACCACCATGGCGCCGCGCGCCTTGCTCTCCTGCAGGTTGGACACCAGCTTGTCGTAGACGGGGCTTTTCGTGGCCACGGCGATGACGGGGAACCCTTCGTCGATCAGCGCGATGGGGCCGTGCTTCATCTCGCCGGCCGGATAGGACTCGGCGTGCAGGTAGCTGATCTCCTTGAGCTTGAGAGCGCCCTCGCGGCTGACCGCCGCGCCCATGCCGCGGCCCACGAACAGCGCGCTGCGGGCGTCCTTGCACGCCTGCGCCGCCTCCTCGACCGCCGGGCCGCACTCGGCCAGGATGCGCTCGACCTGCTCGGCGGTGTCGGCGAGCTCGCGGAACAGCAGGCGGATCTGGTTCATCTTCAGCTTGCCCTTGACCTGCGCCAACAGCATGGCAAGCAACGTGAGCGACACCACTTGGCCCAGGAACGACTTCGTGGAGGCCACGGCGATCTCCTTGTTGGCCTTCGTGTAGATGACGCCGTCGGACTCGCGCGCCACGGGGCTGCCCACCACGTTGGTGATGCCGAACACGCGCGCGCCCTTCACGCGGGCGTCGCGGATGGCCGCCAGCGTGTCGGCCGTTTCGCCGGACTGGGACACCGCAACCACGAGCGTGGTGGGCGTGATGATGGGGTTGCGATAGCGGAACTCGCTTGCGACCTCGCATTCGCAGGGGATGCGCGCCCAGCCCTCGATGAGGTTCTTAGCGATAAGGCCCGCATGGTAGCTGGTACCGCACGCGATGATGTAGACGCGGTCGATAAGGTTAAGCTCCTCCACGGAAAGGTCCAGCTCATCGATGGAAAGGGCGCCGCCCACCAAACGGCCCGCAAGCGTGTCGCGGATGACGCGCGGCTGCTCGTGGATCTCCTTGAGCATGAAGTCGGGGTATCCGCCCTTCTCGGCCACGTCGAGGTTCCAGTCAACGTGCGTGACCTTGGGGTTCTCGATGACCTGGCCGGCGGCGGTGTAGTACGTCACGCCCTCGGGCGTGAGCCTGGCCAGCTCGCCGTCGTTCATGACCACCACGTCGCGCGTGGCGTCGATCATGGCGATGATGTCGCTGGCGACGTAGGCGCCCTCGGCACCCTGGCCCACCACCAGCGGGGAATCCTTGCGCGTGGCCACGATGGCGCCCGGCTCGTCGGCGGAAACGACGGCTAGCGCGTACGCGCCCACGAGGCGCTCGCTTGCGGCGCGGACCGCGGAAAGCAGGTCGGGCGCGCCGTCGCGCAGCGCCTGCTCGATCAGATGCGGCACCACCTCGGTGTCGGTGTCGCTGGTGAAGACGTGCCCCGCGGCCTGCAGCTCCTCGCGCAGGTCGGCGAAGTTCTCGATGATGCCGTTGTGCACCACGGCGATGCGGCCGTCGCAGCTGGTGTGCGGATGGGCGTTGGCCTCGCTTGGGCGGCCGTGGGTGGCCCAGCGCGTGTGGCCGATGCCGCACGTGCCCTCGAAGTCGAAATGCCCCAACGTGTGGGCCAGGCTGGAAACCTTGCCCTTGCGGTGCACCACCTCGAGTTTGCCGTCCTGGTAGATGGCCACTCCGGCGCTGTCGTAGCCGCGATACTCAAGGCGCGACAGGCCCTCGATCAGGATGCCTTGCGCCGGGCGCGTGCCCGTGAAACCGACGATTCCGCACATGCGATTGCTCCTCACAGGTAGGTTGCGGCCCGAAGGCGCCGCACGGCGGGCGAGAACGCTCAAAGCCGAGCTGCGCGGTCGGGCTTTTCATCGCGTACATGGTAGGGCAGCGCCCGGCGCGCGCATCAAGGCTGCAGACAATCTCTAACGCGCACGCCGTTCGCCCCGCAAGCGGCGCCGCTCGCAGCAAGCATACATATGCGAAACAGCGCAGCGTCACCCCTCCCCGAAAGCGCCGGCTTCACTTCACTCGCAGGTAGCGGCAAAGTCAACGAGGGCGTCGAGCGAATTCGCCGTTCAGCAGAACGGCGAAACCGTTACACCTCGGCGATTACCTCGACTTCGACCAGGGCGCCCTTGGGAAGCTTGGCCACGCCCACGGCCGAACGGGCCGGGCGGGCGTCGCCGAAGGACTTGGCGTACTCGGCGTTGAACGCGGCGAAATCGTCGATGTCGTCCAGGAAGCACGTGGCCTTCAGCACGTGGTCGAAGTCGGTGCCGGCCTCGGCCAGGATGGCGGCTACGTTCTTCATGACCTGCGCCGTCTGCTCCTCGATGGTGGTGCCGACAAGCTCGCCGGTCTCCGGGGACAGCGCGATCTGGCCGCTGGCAAACAGCAGGTTGCCGCAGATGCGGCCCTGCACGTAGGGGCCGATGGCCGCCGGGGCGTTCGGGGTTGCGATGACCTTCATGGTGGTCGTCCTTTCCGGGGCTTTGCGCCCCAACATGCGCGCTTGGGCGCGCGGAACGGCAGCGCGTCGCACGCTTTGCCCCCAGCTGACACATGGGGACGTAGCACTATCTGTCCGAAACCGGACAGCGTTTTCGCGCCCTTCCCAAGCGTTAAACCTAGGCAAAGCGTCGAATTTTGTCGCGCTGATATGGAACCTCCCCATTGTAGCGCTCGCACGGCTATGATGTTCACCGACATTAAACCGCCGCGAACCGAAAACAAAAGGGGTGAAACTATGCTGACGCTGGACGCATTCGAAGAAGCCGCAGCCAAAGTCAAGGAAGTTACACAGGAGACGAAGCTTATTGAAAGCCCCTACTTCAGCGAGATCTCCCGCAACCGCGTGTTCTTCAAGCCCGAGAACATGCAGCGCACCGGTGCCTACAAGGTGCGCGGCGCCTACTATAAGATCAGCACGCTGACCGACGAGGAGCGTGCGCACGGCCTGATCACCGCCTCCGCCGGCAACCACGCGCAGGGCGTCGCCTACGCCGCGCAGCATTACGGCGTCAAGGCCACCATCGTCATGCCCACCACCACTCCGCTCATCAAGGTCGAGCGCACCAAGGCCCTGGGCGCCGACGTGGTGCTGGCCGGCAACGTCTACGACGAGGCCTACGAGCACGCGCTCAAGCTTGCCGAGGAGAACAGCTACACGTTCATCCACCCGTTCAACGACCTGGGCGTCGCCACGGGCCAGGGCACCATCGCCATGGAGATCGTGCAGGAGCTGCCGCTGGTCGACTACATCTTGGTGCCCATCGGCGGTGGCGGACTTGCCACGGGCGTCTCCACGCTGGCCAAGCTGCTCAACCCCCACATCAAGGTCATCGGCGTGGAGCCCTCCGGCGCCGCGTGCATGAAGGCCTCCCTTGAGGCGGGCCACGTGGTGAAGCTGCCGCGCGCCAACACCATCGCCGACGGCACCGCGGTGCTCGAGCCCGGCGACAAGATCTTCCCCTACATCCAGGAGAACCTCGACGGCATCATCACCGTCGACGACGATGAGCTGATCGCGGCGTTCCTGGACATGGTCGAGAACCACAAGATGGTCGTCGAGAACTCCGGCCTGCTCACCGTGGCCGCCCTTCGCCACCTGGACTTCCAGGGCAAGAAGGTGGTCTCCATCCTCTCCGGCGGCAACATGGACGTCATCACCATGTCCTCGGTGGTGCAGCACGGCCTGATCCAGCGCGACCGCATCTTCACCGTCTCGGTGCTTCTGCCCGACCGCCCCGGCGAGCTGGTGCGCGTGGCGCAGGTCATCGCAGACAACAAGGGCAACGTCATCCGCCTGGACCACAACCAGTTCGTCACCACGAACCGCCAGGCCGCCGTGGAGCTGCGCGTCACCATCGAGGCGTTCGGCACCGACCACAAGCAGCAGATCGTCAAGGCACTCGAAGACGAAGGGTTCCGCCCCAAGCTCATCAACGCACATCTGTAAGGCAGCCCCGACGAGGGGATGAAGCTGCCGCATAAGCCCCTCACCCACACAACCGCATACGCAAGTCGCAAAACGCGCAGGCCCCTGACCGGTTTCTTTCGGGATTCGATTCGGTTGGGGGCTTGCGCGTTTTCTAGTTTGCGCAGGAAAAACGCCGATTGGTTTCTTAAGGGAACCGAACAGGAAAGGACAGCATGGAAACCGCACTCATCAAAGTATTCGCCTTCGTCTGCATCATCGCCGCAGGCTACTGGATGGGCCACACCGGCAAGCTCGGCAACATGCCCGGCGAGTTCGTGTCGAAGATCGTGTTCACGTTCACGCTGCCTTGCGCGGTGCTGCACGCGTTCGGCGCTGCCGACTTCTCTCCGGAGATGCTGCTGCTCGTGCCGCTCGGCTTCATCTTCGCCTTCGGCGCATATCTGATCACCTTCGCCATCACCCCGCGGACCAAGCGCGAAGACCGCGCGTTCTACCTGCTCAACGGCTGTGGATTCAACCTGGGATGCTTCGCGCTGCCATTCGTGCAGGCCATATTCTCGCCCACCATGGCCGTGGCCACCTGCCTCTACGACGCTGGCAACGCGTTCATGATGGCCGGCGGATCCTATGCGCTCACCGGCCTGATCGCCGGAGGCAAGCGCATCGAGCATCCGGTGCGATTCGTTGCCAAGCGCCTGTTCTCCAGCCTGCCGTTCGATACGTACCTGCTCATCATCGTGCTGTCGGTAGCGGGAGTGCGCCTGCCCGCCGAGCTGGTCGCCTTCACCGAGCCTATCGCGAACGCCAACTCGTTTCTTGCCATGTTCATGCTAGGGCTCATGATGAGCTTCTCCGTCTCGCGCGAGCGCATGGCGAAGGTGGCGCGCCTGGTGGGTTTGCGCGCGGCGTTCAGCGTGTTGCTGACCTGCATCGTTTGGCTGGTGCTTCCGGTCGACGGCGTCATGCGCGCCCTGCTCACGCTGCTGGTGTGGAGCCCGGCAAGCGCGCTTGGTCCCATGTACACCCAGATGTCGGGCGGCGACGGCGGCCTGGCAGGCTTCGCGAACGCCCTCACCATCATCTTGGGCGTGGTCGCCGCCACCTTCATTGCGCTGACGCTGGTGTAGGGCGGCGGGCGAGGTGCCGACGCTGCGGTGCGGGCGATTCGAGCAGCCCGTGACCACCAACGGCGCCCGCACGGTGTGGTCGCGCCTGCCGACGCCCATCCGCACCGCAGCCGCTTCCCGTCCGTGCCCGCCTTCGG
Source organism: uncultured Senegalimassilia sp. (assembly GCF_934632265.1). GTDB lineage: Bacteria > Actinomycetota > Coriobacteriia > Coriobacteriales > Eggerthellaceae > Senegalimassilia. The sequence goes on along the minus strand of NZ_CAKTYH010000040.1, from coordinate 3,143 downwards.
CACGAAATCTTTTGCGAAGATTCCCCAAACATGTTGACTGCGGTTTACTTATGCTTACTATGTTAGCCACGGATTACATGAATGGGAAGGAGCCGCCGTGATCTCAAGCGTATCGAGCGCGAAGCCAAGCCGCGCCATGGACCTAGAGCGCAAACTGGTGCATCACTGCTCCCCTGCGCTTGCCGGGCTGAAGCCGGCGAACATGTTCGTATACCGCGAAGGCGTCGACGCCGATGCGAACCCGGGACGAAGCGTTGCACCCGAAGCCCTTGATTCCACCAAGTTCGCCCGTGAACTGGGCGTTTGCCGCAAAAAGCTGGAGCCGTGCGGCGTGCGCATCGAGGTGCTGGCACGACGCAAGACCGGTCTGCTGTTGTACGTATACCGTCCAACGATGCTAAGGGCATACCTTGCGCAGCCCGACGTCTTCGGCTACCTGCAAGACGAAGGATACGACCCGTCAGATCTTTCCGCCTGCATCGCCAAGCTGCACCGCCGCATCTGCGGCACCGACCTGGCCGCCACGCTCTCCGGCAGCTGCGCGTTCCCGCACGAGATCGGGTTCTTCCTGGGCTACCCCTATGACGACGTGGTGGGCTTCATCGAGAACAAGGGCGAAAACAGCCTGTGCACCGGTTGCTGGAAGGTATACAGCCGCGCCCGCGATGCGCAGGCGTGCTTCTGCTGCTACAAATCCTGCACCGCCGCCTACAAAGACCTGTTCGACGAGGGCGTGCCCATCGATTGCCTGGCAACCCTCGACGAGAACTTCCCGGCTCAAGAGGCGTTCGCAGCAGCTGTGTAGCCGGCGTCCGCGGGCGCGATGCTCGTAAGCCCGCAAACGACGCAAGCATGGAACACGGTGGGCGAAGCGCGCCTTTGCCGCATTCGCGCCGAACGGTCGGCGCGCTCGCCCGAAGCGCCTCGACCGTTCGGCACAAGACCGACGATCCCCTTGCAAACGAAAGGATATGCAGATGAGCAAAGTAGCAGTGGTGTACTGGAGCGGCACGGGCAACACCGAGGCCATGGCGGACCTGGTGGCGCAAGGCGTGCGCGCGGCGGGCGGCACCGCCGACCTGGTGCAGTGCAACGACTTCAGCGCCGACCGCATCGCCGATTTCGACGCGTTCGCCTTCGGCTGCCCGGCCATGGGCGACGAGGAGCTCGAGGACACCGAGTTCCTGCCCATGTACGACGAGGTCGAGCCCGCCCTGTCCGGCCAGAAGGTGGCTCTGTTCGGCTCTTACGACTGGAACGACGGCGAATGGATGGAGCTGTGGGAGCAGCGCGCCGACGAGGCGGGCCTGAACGTGGTGGACAGCGTCATCGCCAAGGACTACCCCGACGATGACGCCGCCGCCGAGTGCATGCGCCTAGGCGCGCTGCTGGCATAGCGCGGTCCGCGAAATCAACGATTCGCTACTCGGAAGGCTTCCCTCGGGAAGCCTTCTTCGCGCTATCGCCCCCACAACATGAGCAGGAGCCTTTCTTCACGCGCTTCCTCCCACAGCACGAGCCATCGCCGGAGAACGTGCGAACGGCCCTTCTAGCCGCGAACACAGCGGCAACGGCGATAACGGCGCAGATGATCACGGTCGCAACCATGGTCCCACCTTTCTTAGCTTTGGTTAACTAGACAAGCCGATTGTATCACTCGCATACCCCCATGGGGCATGTTCAAAGCAATATTTCCCATTTATTTGCTAGGCTTATCGGCAGCATGAAATACCAGGTATCTGAATTTCGAAATACCCCGCAAACGGAATCTCCTATATTCCTATTGACCCGCTTCCTTTGCTTCGGTATAACTTACAACCGTCATCACGTTATATGAGAACAAGAAAGCCATAGCAATCGATTTAGGAGATAGCCAGATGTCTGAACAGCAGAAATACGCATTCGAAACCCTGCAAGTGCACGCCGGCCAGGAGCAGCCCGATCCGGCAACCGACGCCCGCGCCGTGCCGATCTACTTGACCTCGTCCTACGTGTTCAAGGATGCCGCCACCGCCGCCGGCCGTTTCGGCCTGACCGAGCCCGGCAACATCTACAGCCGCCTGACCAACCCCACCGTCAGCACCTTCGAGGAGCGCGTGGCCGCGCTTGAGGGCGGCGTCGGGTCCCTGGGCGTGGCGACCGGCTCCGCCGCCATCACCATCGCCGTGCAGAACATCGCCACGGCCGGCGACCACATCGTGTCCTCCACCAACCTCTACGGCGGCACGCTGAACCTGTTCGAACACACGCTGGCCGAGCAGGGGCTTTCCACCACGTTCGTCAACCCCGCCGACCTGGACGCCGTCGAGGCGGCCATCCAGGACAACACCAAGCTGCTCTACGCCGAGACGCTGGGCAACCCGAACTCCGACGTGCTCGACCTTGAGGCCTGGGCCGACATCGCGCACCGCCACAACGTGCCGCTGATCGTGGATGCCACCTTCTCCACGCCCTACCTGCTGCGCCCCATCGAGCACGGCGCCGACGTGGTCGTCCACTCCGCCACGAAGTTCATCGGCGGCCACGGCACGGCCATGGGCGGCGTGATCACCGATGCCGGCAAGTTCGACTGGGCCGCCAACGCCGACAAGTTCCCTGGCGTGGCAAAGCCCAACCCCAGCTACCACGGCGTGGTGTTCACCGAGGCCGCAGGCCCCGCAGCCTACATCACGAAGGCCCGCGCCACGCTGCTGCGCGACCAGGGCGCCACGCTTTCCCCGTTCAACGCATGGTTGCTGCTGCTGGGCCTGGAAACGCTCTCCCTGCGCGTCGACCGCCACGTTGAGAATGCGCTGAAGGTGGTGGAGTTCCTGAACAACCATCCGCAGGTGGCGTCCGTGAACCATCCGGCGCTGGCGACCGGCCGCGCCAAGGAGCTCTACGACGAGTACTACCCCAACGGCGCCGGCTCCATCTTCACCTTCGATGTGAAGGGCACCGCCGATGACGCCCGCAAGTTCACCGAGTCCCTGAGCCTGTTCAGCCTGCTGGCCAACGTCGCCGACGTGAAGTCCCTGGTCATCCACCCGGCTTCTACCACGCACTCCCAGCTGACCGAGGACGAGCTGCTGGCCGCCGGCATCAAGCCCACCACCGTGCGCCTGTCCATCGGCACCGAGAACATCGACGACATCATCGCCGAC
>NZ_CAKTYH010000039.1 GCF_934632265.1 uncultured Senegalimassilia sp. | reverse complement strand
TTCTGCAGCAGCTGCAGGTAGCGCTCGGCGACCGAGGACCGCGGGCGGTCGGCGCGCTTGACGTATCCCAGCTCCATATGCTCGGGGCTTTCGAGCGGGATGGACACGATCTGGCTGCCGTTGAGGTCCTCGGAGAGGATGCCGCTCGAGATGGTGTAGCCGTCAAGGCCGATGATCAGGTTGAACAGCGTTGCGCGGTCGGTCACCACGATGCTCTTGTCCACCGCCTCGGCGATGTGCAGCTCCTCGGCGTAGTACAGCGAGTTGCGGATGCCCTGGTCGTAGCTCAGGCGCGGGTAGGGCGCCAGGTCGGCAAGGGTTGCGCGCTCAAGATGCGCCAGCGGGCTGTTGCGGCTGACGAACACGTGCGGCTTCGCACGGAACAGCGGCACGAAGTGCAGGTCGGCCGACTTCACCACGTTCGAGATGACGCTTTCGTTGAAGTCGCAGCGGTACAGCACGCCCAGCTCGCTGCGCTGCACCCGCACGTCGTCGATGATGCCGGCCGTGGACGTCTCGCGCAGCGAGAACTCGTAGCGGTTGCGGTCGTATTCACGCACAAGCGAGACGAACGCGTTCACCACGAAGGCGTAGTGCTGGGTGGATATGCCGAACACGCGGCGGATGCGGTCGGTGCCTTTGTATTCGCCTTCCAGAAGGTCGGCCTGCTCGATGACCTGGCGGGCGCGCGAAAGAAAGCGCATGCCCTCCTCGGTGGGGACGACGCCGGTGCGCGAGCGCGTGAAGATGGTGATGTCCATCTCGCGCTCAAGCTCCGAGACCGCCTTGGAAAGGCTGGGCTGCGCGACGAAGAGCTTCTCCGCCGCCGCGGTGAGCGACCCGGATTCGGCTACTTGGATGACGTATCTGAGCTGTTGGAGTTTCATGGGCCGTATTCTAGCAGGAAGGGAAGGGGACCGGTAGGATATCGCCGGGTCGGTACGCGTGGCGGACGCCGTGCGTGGGATTGCCGCTGCTGCGAGCGCACGCGTCGCGGCGGTGTTGCGCGAGGATCGGTTGCGGCGCCGCGGACGGGGCGTAGTCGGTGCACTGCGATCGGGCTTCGCCGTCGCGTCGCGCGCGGGCTTGCCGATGTGCCGCGAGCGGGCTTGCGTCGTGCCGCGCGCGGACGTTCGCCGTTGTGCCACACGCGGGCCTGCGGTTGTGCCGCGCGTGCGCTTCGCGGCCGTTTCCCTATACGGTTGGTATGCGGAAATTGCGCGGCGCTTGCGGGTTCGGCGCGCGATATGCGTATCATGGAAGCGTTTTTCAGGCACTATCGCGGCCCTGTGCCGCCGCATCGGGAAAGGAAGCGAAATGACTCGCATCGGCATTTTGGGATACGGAAACCTAGGACGTGGCGTTGAGCTGGCCATTCGCCAGAACGACGACATGGAGCTTGCGGCGGTGTACACGCGCCGCGACCCCGCAAGCGTGAGCATCGCCACCGAGGGCGTGCCCGTTCGTTCCGTGGCCGACCTTGAGACCGGCAACGAGGACATCGACGTGCTCATCCTGTGCGGCGGCAGCGCCACCGACCTGCCCGAGCAGACGCCGAAGTACGCGGCGCTGTACAACGTGGTGGACTCGTTCGACACGCATGCCAACATCCCCGCGCATTTCGCGAACGTCGACGAGGCCGCCCGCGAGGCCGGCACCTGCGCGCTCATCTCCTGCGGCTGGGACCCGGGCCTGTTCTCGCTGAACCGCCTGTACGCCAACTGCATCCTGCCGCAGGGCGCGGACTACACGTTCTGGGGCCGCGGCGTTTCCCAGGGGCACTCCGACGCGCTGCGCCGCATCCCCGGCGTGGCCGATGCACGCCAGTACACCATCCCCGTGCCCGCCGCGCTCGAGGCGGTGCGCGCCGGCGGCAACCCGCAGCTGACCACGCGCCAGAAGCACACGCGCGAGTGCTGGGTGGTGCTCGAGGAAGGCGCCGATGCCCAGGCGGTGGAGAAGCAGATCGTGGAGATGCCGAACTACTTCGACGAGTACGACGTCACGGTGAACTTCATCAGCCAAGAAGAGCTCGACCGCGACCATAAGGGGCTGCCGCACGGCGGTTTCGTCATCCGCACGGGCACCACGGCCGGCGGTAACGATTGCCGCATCGAGTATTCGCTCGACCTGGGCTCCAACCCCGAGTTCACCGCGTGCGTGCTGGTTGCCTACGCCCGCGCGGTCGCGCGCTTGGCCTCCGAGGGCGTGAAGGGCTGCAAGACCGTGTTCGACATCGCGCCCGCCTACCTCTCGCCCGTAAGCGGCGAAGAGCTGCGCGCCCACATGCTATAAGGGCGCGGTTCCTGGAACCAAGCCAGCGCGCGGGCGGGAGTTTGCCCCGGCTTCTGCGACCAGGGTCTTTCTTGCGTGGTGTTTGCGGCCGTCCCGTTTCCGGGGCGGCCGCTTCGTTTTGGCTTGAAACTGCTTCTTTTCCGGATCACGGGCTTTTGCGCCGGAGGCGTTGGCGTGCTGTCGCAAGGCGCGCCGGGCGCGAGCACGAAGTCGGGGGCGTTACCGAACGGGTAGCGCCCCTGTTTTGCGTTCAGGGTCGCTATGGCCGTTCCCGAACATGTCACGTACGTGTAAATTTCTTCATGCCTTCTTCAAAAAGATGCGCCAGGGTGCTATTTTTTTGCAGTTTCCGTCCTTTAGAAGGGGGATGTGCATGGTAGATGAGAAACCGGAGGCGGTAGAGCAGGTTCAGGAGAAGGCCAGCTCGGCTGCCGGTTCGGAGGAAACCTCCGGTAACGCAAGGTCGCTCGGCGTTTTCTCGTTCGAGGGCGACATGTCGCTGGCGCAGGCAATTCCGCTGGGCCTGCAGCACGTGCTGGCCATGTTCGTGGGTAACCTGACGCCGCTTTTGATCGTCACGGGCGCGTGCGGCCTGGCGGGCGCGGAGTTCGCGGACGTGCAGCTGGCGCTGCTGCAAAACGCCATGTGGATCGCAGGCGTGGTCACCTTGGTGCAGCTGTTCGGCATCGGACCGATCGGCGGCAAGGTGCCCATCATCATGGGCACGTCCTCGGGCTTCATCGGCGTGTTCAACTCCGTGGCGGCCTCCATGGGCGGCGGCTTGGTGGCCTACGGCGCCATCATGGGCGCGTCGATCATCGGCGGCTTGTTCGAGGCTGTGCTGGGCTTTTTCCTCAAGCCCCTGCGCCGGTTCTTCCCGGCCGTGGTCACGGGCACCGTGGTGCTCTCCATCGGCTTGAGCTTGATCAGCGTAGGCGTGAACACCTTCGGCGGCGGCGCCTCCGCCAAGGACTTCGGCTCGTTTGAGAACCTGTGCCTGGCGCTTGTCGTGCTGGTGGTCATTTTGGCGGTCAAGCACGCGACCACCGGGTTTTTGAGCGCATCCTCCATTTTGGTCGGCATCATCGTCGGTTATATCGTCGCAGGCATCATGGGCATGGTCCTGCCCACCACCGGCGTCGATGCGAACGGCGTCGAGTATACGAAAGCGTGGGTTTTGAACTGGGATAAGGTTGCCGCGGCGGCATGGTTCGCCATTCCCGACCCGCTGCCCGTGGCGCCCGTGTTCGACATGCGCGCCATCGCCCCCGTGCTCGTGATGTTCGTGGTCACCGCTGTTGAGACCGTCGGCGACATCTCCGGCGTCACGCAGGGCGGCATGAACCGCGAGGCCACTGACAAGGAGCTTTCCGGCGGCGTGATCTGCGACGGCGTGGGCTCCACCGCAGCGGCTCTGTTCGGCGTGCTGCCGAACACCTCGTTCAGCCAGAACGTCGGCCTGGTCACCATGACGAAGATGGTCAACCGCAAGGCCCTGGCGTGCGGCGCGGTCTTCCTGATCTTGTGCGGCTTGTGCCCGAAGCTGGGCGCGGTGGTCTCCATCATGCCGCAGTCCGTCTTGGGCGGCGCGGCCGTCATCATGTTCGCTTCCATCGTGGTCAGCGGCATCCAGCTGATCACGCGCGAGCCTTTGACCCCGCGCAACCTGAGCATCGTTTCGGTTGCCCTGGGCCTGGGTTACGGTATCGGCGCCAACCCGGCCGTCCTGGCGGGTGCTCCCCAGATGGTCAGCCTGATCTTCGGCGGCTCCGGCATCGTTGCCGCTGCGGCCGTGGCGATCATCTTGAACATCGTGCTTCCCAAGGATAAGGAAGTTCCCCAAAGCGGCGCAGACGTATAGCCTTTCGCGACGCATATATGACGAGAATGCCCGGTAGGTCTGCGTGACCTGCCGGGCATTTTGGGCTTTTAGGGGCTTTTGCGGCTGCGTAAGCTCGCGCGGCGGCGGCGGCGGCGTGCGGCTTTGCGGGTAGCGTGTGGGAGCGCCTGGTTGCTTGCCCTGCTGTGACGTGTGGTTTTTTCGGGGCAGCGCGTTGGCGCGCTCGATAGTTCGTCTTGCTTACCCGATCGGGGCGTGGCCGCACATGGCGGCATCTCGGCCCGCCTTCATATGCGCTTGCAGCGCTTCCAGGTCCTGCACGGTGTCCACGTCGAACAGCTCCCATTCGTTGGCGGCTTCCACGCATCGCACGCGTTGCGCGTGCACTTTCGCCACGAAGCCGCCGCCTTTGCCGGGCGGGAGCGCGCGCAGCTCATCGAAGGCCCAGGCGGGGAACAGCACCGGCGCGCCCGGCGTGCCGCGGAAGCCGACGCGCCAGATGGGCTCGGGGTGCGCCTCGGCGCTGCGAAGCAGGGCAGCGAGGGTATCCGCGCTGATGAGCGGCTGGTCCGCTTGGATGAACGTGACCGTGTCGCACCCGTCCATGGCCTGCATCCCCAGACGCACGGTGTCGCTTCTGAGCGGTTCATCGTGCAGGATGGCCTCCACGCCCAGGCTGCGGCACAGTTTCGCCACGTCCTCATGGCGCGTGACCGCCACGCGTTTCGCGAACAGCCCGTCGGTGGCGCGGATTGCGTGGGCGATAAGCGGCATGCCGTCTAGGTCCGCCATGAGCTTGTTCGATCCGAAGCGCGTGCCCAGGCCCGATGCCATGATGATGCATCCGTGTACGGCGTTTGGGTTTTCAGCGAGGCTGGTCATGGTCGGTTCGCCTTTGCAGATTCGATGGTCGGTCGGTTGGGTTCGGTGTGCGGGGCTTTCGAAGGGTTCCCTGGCCACAGTATAATATGTACGTTTCTATAAACCTCAAGCAACGGGGTGCGCCATTATTACCTTTCAGAAATACGTTCGCCCGCAAAGCCTGCAAGAGGCTTGGGAGCTGAACCAGAAGAAGCGCAATCGCGTGGTGGCGGGCATGATGTGGCTGAAGATGGGCAACCATTCCTTCGGCACCGCCATCGACCTGTGCGATCTGGGCTTGGACACCATCGAGGAGACCGACGAGGAGTTCCGCATCGGCGCCATGGTCACCCTGCGCCAGATGGAAGCCCACGCCGGCCTTGACGCCTATACCTGCGGCGCCATCAAGGCGGCGTTCGAAGACATCGTGGGCGTGCAGTTCCGCAACGGCGCCACGCTCGGCGGCAGCCTGTGGCGCCGCATGGGCTTCTCCGACATCGTCACCGCGTTTCTCGCCATGGACAGCTACGTCGAGCTGCATGAAGGCGGCATCGTGCCCTTGGAGCGTTTCGTGAGCATGCCCTACGACAAGGACATCCTCGTGCGTCTTATCGTCAAGAAGCGCCCTGGCGCCTTTGCGTACCAGGCAGTGCGCAAGCAGCGCACCGACCTGCCCACGCTCAACTGCATGGCGGCGAAGATGGACGGCGAATACCGCGTGGTGGTGGGCGCGCGTCCGGGCCGCGCCGCGCTTTTGCGCGATGAGCAGGGCATCCTTGCCGATGGCATCAATGAGGCAAGCGCCGCGGCGTTCGCCGAGCACGTGGCGGGAAGCATCCGCGTTTCCGGGAACATGTGGGGCAGCGCCGAGTATCGCCGCGCGCTTGCGCCCGTGCTCGTGCGTCGCGCCTTGCTGGCGTTAGGGGAGGTGCGCTAGATGGAAGTCAAGATCAAGCTGAACGGCAAAACGGTGGCCGACGACATCCCCGCCGACATGCTGCTCATCGATTTCGTGCGCGCCCACGGGTGCAAAAGCGTCAAACGCGGCTGCGAGACGTCTGCGTGCGGCCTGTGCACGGTGATGCTCGACGACGTGCCCGTGCTGTCCTGCTCCACGTTGGCGGTGCGCGCCGATGGTCGCAGCGTCTGCACGCTGGAAGGCCTGCAGGCCGAGGCGTCGGAGTTCGTGGGCTTCATCGCCGACCAGGGCGCCGAGCAGTGCGGCTTTTGCAACCCCGGCTTCGTGATGAACACCATCGCGCTGCTGCGCGAGAACCCCGATCCCACCGACGACGAGATTCTGGCGTACCTGAGCGGCAACCTGTGCCGTTGCTCGGGCTATGTGGGGCAGCTGCGCGGCATCCGCGCCTTCCTGGACGAAAAGCATGGCAAGGAGGTCGAGCGTGGATAGGCCCGAATATCGCTCCGTGGGCAAGTCGGTCCGCAAGAAGGACTCGATGCAGCTTTTGCTGGGCAAACCCGTCTATACCGAGGACATCGCGCCCGATGCGCTGGTGGTCAAGCTTCTGCGAAGCCCCCACGCCAACGCCATGGTGAAGACCATCGACACGTCGAAGGCAAAGAAGGTGCCTGGCGTGGTTGACGTCTACACCTGGGAGGACGTGCCCAACCAGCGTTTCTCCAACGCCGGGCAGACCTACCCTGAAACCAGCCCGTACGATCGCCTGATCATCGACCGGCACGTGCGCTTCGTGGGCGATGTGGTGGCCATCGTTGCAGCCGAGAACGAGAAGGCGGCGCAAACCGCCCTTTCGCGCATCAAGGTGGAATACGACGTGCTGGAACCCGTCTTGGATTTCCGCACTGCGAAGGACAACCCCGTGCTGGTGCACCCCGAGGACAACTGGCATATGCTGTGCGACCTGGGCGGCGACAACACGCGCAACCTGGTGGGCACCACCTCCGACGCCGGCGGCGACATCGAGGCGGTGCTGGCCGATTGCGACGTGGTGCTGGAGCGCACCTACCATACGAAGGCGTACAACCAGGCCATGATGGAGACGTTCCGCACGTTCACCCAGCTTGACCGTTACGGCAGGCTGCACGTGATCTCGTCCACGCAGATCGTCTACCACGTCCGCCGCATCCTTTCGCACGCGCTCGGCATCCCGAAAAGCCGCATCCGCGTGGAGAAGCCGCGCATCGGCGGCGGTTTCGGCGCGAAGCAGACCGCGGTGTGCGAGATGTACCCCGCGTTCGTCACCATGAAGACGGGGCGTCCGGCCCTGTGCGTGCTCTCGCGCAAGGAATCGCAAACCTGCGGGTCCCCGCGCCACGAGATGGAGGTCAAGGTCCGCCTGGGCGCGAACAACGACGGCCGTATCCGCGCGCTCGGGGTGACCACGCTGTCGAACTCGGGCGCCTACGGCGAGCACGGTTGGGCCACGGTCGGCCTGACCGGGCACAAGACCATCCCGCTGTACACCGGTTCGCTCGAGGCGTTCAAGTTCGACGCCAACGTGGTGTACACGAACATGCAGCCGTCGGGCGCGTACCGCGGATTCGGCGCCACGCAGGGCCAGTTCGCCGTGGAAACTGCCGTCAACGAGCTTGCGGCGAAGCTGGGCCGCGACCCGGTGGAGCTGCGCGAGCAGAACATGGTGCGCGAGGGCATGGTCATGCCCGCCTACTTCGGCGAGGTTGCCAACGCCTGCGCCCTGGACCGCTGCATGCAGCATTGCAGCGACATGTTCGGTTGGAGGGAGAAGTTTCCCGTACGCGACATGGGCAACGGCAAGGTGCGCGCCGCCGGTATGGCCATGTCCATGCAGGGCTCGGGCGTCTCCGGCATCGACGTGGGCTCGGTCACCGTCAAGCTCAACGACGACGGGGGATACATGCTGCTCATCGCCGCGGCCGATATGGGCACGGGCTGCGACACCATCCTGGCCCAGATGGTCGCCGAGCATATGGAATGCCCGCTCGAAGCCGTGAGCGTGTTCGGCGCCGACACCGATGCGTCCCCGTACGATTCGGGTTCCTACGCATCTTCCACCACCTACGTCACCGGCATGGCCGTGGAGAAGGCGTGCGCGCAGCTCAAGGAGCGCCTGTGCGCCATCGCCGCCGAGGCGCTCGACTGCGACGCGGCCGAGCTGAGCTTCGAAGGCGGATGCGTGCGCCACGAGGCCACGGGACGCACGGTATCGCTGCCTGAGATCGCCGCGAAAAGCCAGTGCAACTGCAGCCTTGCCCCGGAGGCCACCGCGCAGCATTCCTCGCCGGTGTCCCCGCCGCCGTATATGGTGGGCATGGTGGAGATCGAGCTCGACCGCGAGACCGGCGTGGTGGAGGTGCTCGACTACGCCGCCGTGGTCGATTGCGGCATCCCCATCAACCCGGCGCTCGCGCGCATCCAGGTGGAAGGCGGCATCGTGCAGGGTATCGGGCATACGCTCATGGAGGACGTCACCCGCACGCCCAAGGGCGCCATCCGCGAATCGAGCCTGTTCACGTACCGTTTGCCCACTCGTCTGGACACGGGGCGCATCAACGTGGAGTTCGAGCATTCCTACGAGCCCACCGGCCCGTTCGGCGCGAAATCCATCGGCGAGATCGTCATCAACACGCCGGGCCCTGCGTTGGCGCAGGCCATCTACCGGGCAACGGGCGTGTGGCATCGCGAGCTGCCCATCCTTCCCGAGCACATTTTGCTGGCGAAACCGGAGGAGCAGGAATCCTAAGCAGCTTGCTACATATCCAGCGTGGGCTTACGGCCATCATCGGCGGTGGCGGCAAGTCCACGCTTTTGCGCGCCCTGGCCGAGGAGCTGTCGCGCAATGCACGCGTGGTCGTGGCCACCAGCACGAAGATGCACGTGCCCGATTGGTGCCCCGTGGTGTTGGGCGCGTCGCCCGACGATGTGCGGGCGGCGCATTCGGAAGCTCCCATCGTGTGCGCGGGGTCCATCCACGTGCCCACGGGGAAGCTGGCCGAGCCGCGGGTGGCGTTCGCCGATCTGGTGCGCTTCGCGGACTATGTGCTGGTGGAGGCCGACGGGGCGAAGAAGCTCCCGCTGAAGGCGCATGCCGAGCACGAGCCGGTCATCCCTGCGTGCGCGGGGCGGACGGTGTGCGTGGTCGGGGTCGATGGCATAGGCGCCCCTGTTTCCCAGACGTGCCATCGGCCGCAGCTCTTCGCGCGGCTGGCGGGCGTTTCCGTAGATGACGCGGTCACGCCCGAGGCGGTGGCGGCGGTGCTGCGCGCCGAGGCGCTTCATGACGTGGTTTTGATCAACAAGGTGGAAACCGCCGCCGACTGGCAGGCGGCGCGGCGCATCGCGGCGCTGTGCGAGACGCCGGTGGTGGCGGGAAGCCTTTGGAGGGACGATCTTCGATGCTTGCGGTGATCCGCGGCGCCGGCGATATCGCCAGCGCCATCGCGCTGCGCCTTGTGCGATGCGGCGCTTCCGTGTTTATGACCGAAATAGAGCAGCCTTTGACGGTGCGCCGCACCGTGGCCTTCAGCGAAGCTGTTCGTATGGGGAAAGCCCAGGTGGAGGGCGTGACGGCTGTGCGCGCCCGCAATGTTTCCCATGCCTTGGAGCTGCTTTCGGGCGAAGACGTCATCCCCGTTTTGGTGGACCCCGCGTGCGCGTGCGTCAAGGATGCGGTGCCGGACGCGGTGGTCGACGCCGTGTTGGCCAAGCGCAATCTGGGCACCTCCCTGGATATGGCGCCTATCGTCGTCGGGGTCGGCCCGGGCTTCACGGCGGGCGTGGATTGCCATGCGGTGGTGGAGACCATGCGCGGGCATACCCTGGGCCGTGCCTATTACGAGGGCTCGGCGCTGCCGAACACCGCGGTGCCCGGCCTGGTGGGCGGCTTCGCCGGCGAGCGCGTGCTGCGCGCCCCTTGCGACGGCGTGTTCCGCGGTGTTGCGGCCATAGGGGACCATGTTGAGGAGGGCCAGGCGGTGGCGTACGTGGGGGATGTCCTCATGGTTGCCACGCTGACGGGCGTTTTGCGCGGGCTGATAGCCGACGGGGTGCAGGTGCACCAGGGCCTGAAGTGCGGCGATGTTGATCCGCGCGGCCAAAGCGGCTATTGCGGGCTGGTCTCGGACAAGGGCCTGGCGGTAGCGGGCGGCGTGCTGGAGGCCATCCTTCATTTGAGTGGAACGTTTTCGGCCCGATAGGGCGTGAGGTGGGAAGATGCGCAAGATCGCAGAGCATATCGCAAGCGCTTGCCGTGCGGGCGAGCCGTTGGTGCTGGTCGCGGTGGCGGAGAGCAAGGACTCCACGCCGCGCAAGGCGGGCACGCTCATGCTGGTGTCCGCCGACGGGTTGGTGTGCGGCACCATCGGCGGCGGCGCCATCGAGGCGCACGGCATAGCTTGCGCGCGCCGTCTGCTGGGAGGCAAGGCGCACCGTTTCGAGAGCATGGGCCTTGAGGAGCGCCTGGGCATGGTCTGCGGTGGAAGCGCAAGCCTGTTGTACGTTCCGATATGCGGCGGCAGCGCGGTGTGGGCCAAGGTTGCCAGCGAGCTGTTGCGCTGCTTCGAGCAGCGTACGCCGGCGTACCTGGCGTTAAGCTGCAGCGATGACCTGCCGCGATCCGGCGAAGGCGTTGCGCTGTTCGATGCCGATGGGGTCTTGCTCGCGGGCGACGCTGCCGCGCCGGGCAATCGTGTTCGCGGCTTGAAGGGACGCTGCATCGCGGACGGTTGGCTCATGCTTCCCGTTCCCTTGCCGGTCCGGGCCGTGGTGTTCGGCGGCGGGCATGTGGGCAGCGCCACCGTTTCGGCCTTGTCGCGCGTGGGGTTTTCCTGCACGCTGTTCGACTGCCGGCCCGAGTTCGCGAACGCCGGCAAATCCCACGGCGCGCAGCAGGTTGTCGTGGGGGATTACCACGACATCGCCGCTTCCCTAACCCTTGACGAGCGCGATTATGTCCTCATCATGACGCACAGCCACCGGCACGATTTCGCCGTGCTGGAGCAGGTGCTCCGCAAGCCGTTGGCATACGTGGGATTCATGGGCTCGCGGCGCAAGATCGCCACGGCGCGCGAGCGCATGCTGGAAGCGGGGATTCCCGCGTCGGCGCTTGATGCCGTGCACATGCCCATAGGGTTGGATATCAAAGCCGAAACGCCCGAGGAGATAGCCGTCAGCATAGCCGCCGAGTGCATCCTGCATCGGGCCACGCGCTAAGCTGCGCCATCGGAGGACGGCGTCGGGCGCGAAGGCGCATCAGGGTGTTCCGGCCAAGGTGGCGGATCGATCACCGTCATATCAAGGCGAAGCGTTTGGGCGATAAGCGTTGCAAGCTCGTCGTCGGTGATGTCGGGTTTCGCCTTCATCATCCCCGCCAATCCGAATATGAGCAGGCCGAACGTTTCGGGGATCAGTTGGATCTCGATGGTCCGGTACGCCATGTACTCGGACACGATGTAGTTCTGGATGCACGCCACCACCTCGCGGACGGCCTGCGTGGCGAAACGGTCGCGCATGCCGAGTTCCTCGAGCACGGAAAACATCGGGCGAGGGTCGCCCGATGCGGTGTAGAGCGCGCGTCGCAGCATGGATACGCAGTTTTTCAGCTCCGAGGGGGTTTCGCCGAACGCGCGCAGCTCGTTCCAGGTGGACACGCTTTCGACCAGATCTTCAAGATAGTCCTCGATCACGGCGTCGGTGACCGCCTGCTTGTCGGGGAAGTAATAGTACAGAAGGCTGCGCGCCACGCCCGCCTTGCGGGCGATGGCGGCCATGCTGGTGGCGGCGACCCCTTCGGTTTCGTAAAGCTCGCGCGCTGCCAGCATGATGTCGCCGGCGGTGCCTTCAAGCCGCGCGCTCTGCCTGACCTGCCGCGTGACCGGGTGCGGCAGGTCAGGATCGAATCCGGGTATCGGTTTGCTGTCCAGCGCAGACACGGGGGCTCCTTCGCAAGTTGAGAAGCCGGCGCGCTGCGTGCACTCAGGCGCGGTTCGCTGCAGATCAGCGGTTCTCCTCGACGACCTCTCGATAGTTCTTCGTGTCATTATAGAGCTCGTCTTTGAGCGGGTTAAGGTGCCGTGCGCGGATTCGGCGTAGCTGGTAGGCGGCAAGGGCGACATTGGCGATGAGCGCCACCAAGCTGACGGCGAAGAACGCGTTCGGGTTATGAGTCGTGGGAATCTCGGCGAACGTTACGGGCGCTCCACCATGGTTTTGACGCGGCCCTTCTCGTCCCAGGCGGCTGCGTAGCCGAACTCTTCCAGGTTGGCAAGCGCGGCTTCGCGCTGGCCTTCGGGAACGTCGATGCTCTCGAGGTACACCCTGCGGAAACGCGGGTTGTCGATGTAGAGCTCCTGCTTGAAGGGGTTGCGCTTCTTGCCGAAGATCGTGTAGGCCTGGTAGATGAACACGCACGCGTTGAAGATGAGCGCGATGACCGAGATGGTCATGTGAGCTGCGGGGTTGTTGGTGGAATGGACCACGAACGCCGGATGCAGGAAGAACCAGGGGATGGTCATGGTGACGATCATGTTCACGGCAAGCGTGCGGACGCGGTGCTGGGCGTAGGCGCCGCGCTTGATGAAGAACGCCGGGATGGTGCAGGCGGCCAGAAGCACCAGGCCGCAGTACATGGAGCGGTCGGAGACGCTGTTGTAGGTGTAGGCGAAGTTCCACAGGTCGTAGCCGATGATCCAGAACCACAGCTGATCGGGCCAGACGTAGTCCTTCTTCTTGCCGCGGCTGACGATGATGCCGAAGAAGCCGCAGATGCAGATGGCGTTCAAGATGCCGGCGATGCCGTTCATGACGTTCCACGGGCCGCCGACCACCATGTAGCCATCGACGATGCCGTTGACGCCCGTGAGCTGGAAGTCGCGGATGCACGCCTCAAGGATGTTGATGGCGAAGATGATGGGCGGTATGCAGACGATGTACTTCTTCTGGAAGGCGGGGAAGTACACGATCAACCAGCCCAAGATGGCTCCGGCCAAGCACGAGTAGGTTTTCACCCACTGGAACCACGTGCCGGCGCCCGTGCCCTCGACCGCGGTATGGGGCCAGACGAAGACGGTCAGAACGACCGGCAGCGCGATGAATATGACCGCGCCGACCCATTTGTTCAAGCGCGACAGCTCGTTCATGCCGATCAGAAATGCCAGGTACAACAACACGCTCACGCATGCCGTTGCCGATAGCGGCTCATAGAAAAACATGGCGGATCCCTCCTCCTTGTATGCCTGCGGGCCATCCGGGGCGCCGTTCGATCATCTTGCGACGCGGCGTGCATCCGGCTCGGCCCGCTCCCTTCGGCGAGAGTGTAGCAAGGGCTTTTTCCGTTGGTTTGACGGTTCGCCCTTGATTCGTCAGGGATGGGCTTCGGCGGCAAACGGCTGTTTTTCGCCGGGAAACGTGGTTGACGGAACGGTAACGGTTGAAATTTCTTTTCCCGAAAAGGGCATCGATCGGTATGCGAAATCAACAGGGTTTCGCTGGAAAATACGCGCCCAAACCCAAGGATTATGGGATTAGGCAATCATTTTCTGCTTAGATTCCCGGGATTCGATCGATAGAAGCTGGCCGCGAATTTACTGAAAATCGATTGACAATGACAATCGCCGTCAAGTTTAATGCGCTCTGACGCAAGTCGTGGGAAAACGTATTTGCGCAACCTCATTGAAGGCTGTCAACAGAAAGGGTATTGCCATGGCGGATAACGTGGTAGTGGCAAGGAACACCGAGAACGCACCGAAGTGCCCGATGTGCTCTCAGACCGTCGCTTTCTCCCATTACAACAACCTCTCGGCCCAGCTGCCTGTCGATCCTAAGACCGGCGCAATCGTCGAGGGCGGTGTCAAGGAGCAGGCAGAGCAGTGCTTCCGCAACATCGCAGCCATCGTTGCGAGCATCGATCATGACCTGAACGACGTCGTTCGCGTCACCATCTTCGTCAAGGACATCATGGACATCGACGTTGTGGAGAGGGCCTACAAGTCCTTCTTCACCACCTACGTGCCCGCCCGCACCATCGTTGCCGTCAACGATCTGCCCATGGGCGCCCTGGTCCAGGTTGAGGCTCTGCTCACCAACGGCGAAGGCACCATCCCGAACGAGCCCCAGGCCGGCGACCTGGTCAAGTACGCCAACAACACCCACAACGCCCCGTTCGACGCGATGTCCACGCAGTCTGTGGCGTTCTCCCACTACAACAACATTACCGCTCAGCTGCCGATCGACCCGGTTTCCAACCAGATCGTCATGGGCGGCGTGCAGGAGCAGACCGCTCAGTGCCTGAAGAACATCAAGGCCGTCCTGACCGCCATGGATGTTCCGTTCGATGACATCGTCAAGGTCACCGTCTTCCTGAAGGACCTCGGCGACGTCGAGGCCATGAACGAGATCTACAAGCGCTTCTTCCCGGATTCGGGCATCGCCCGCGCCGTCAACTACCTGCCGGCCCGCACCGTGGTCGAGGTCGCCGACCTGCCGCAGCATGCGCTCGTGCAGATCGAGGCCGTGTGCTCCCACGGCGACGGCACCCCGCCGCAGGCTGTCGAGGCCCGTCATGGCCTGATCATCGAGGCCAACAACATCGCCGACGCTCCGAAGGACGAGCTGTCCTCCCAGACCGTGGCGTTCTCCCACTACAACAACATCTCCGCCCAGCTCGGCGTTGACCCGGCAACGGGCGCGCTGGTCGCCGGCGGCGTGAAGGCCGAGACCGAGCAGGCTCTCAAGAACATCAAGGCCATCATCGAGAGCGTTGACCATGTTCTGGAGGACTGCGTCAAGGTGAACATCTTCGTGAAGGACATGAACGACATGGACGCCGTCAACGATGTGTACGCTCAGTTCTTCCCCGAGGGAACCCCCGCTCGTCGCGTGGTCGGCGTTGCGAACCTGCCCATGGGCGCCGCCATCCAGATCGACGCCATCTTCGGCAATTTCGAGGGCACCCCGCCGATCGCCTAGCGCATCATTCGCGGATCCTTGTCGATCATCGGGTAACCGATGGTTTTGGAAAGGGAACGGGTTTTCACCCGTTCCCTTTTTTGCGCTTGGGGAAGGTGCGGGCGACTTGATGCGCCGTAGCGCTTGCTGCTGCGGCCTTTTGGCTTGAGATTCGCCACAGGCTCTTGCTTTATGGGGAAAGACCTGGGCATGATGGTTTCTTA
>NZ_CAKTYH010000038.1 GCF_934632265.1 uncultured Senegalimassilia sp. | reverse complement strand
TAATGCCGCTCGCCGCTTCGCGTGCAGTCTTGGACGTGTCGTCAGCGCATGGGGGGCGAGCGACGATGGATCGCTCGCCCCTTTCTCGCTTCGGCGCGCCATTGTCCACGATTCTGCTTGATCACCGGCAGGAGGCTTCCGGAATCGTCCTGGGGTTCACGCGGGTCTTTACCAGATTCAGACTTGCATAACTGTGCATAGTGTATATATACTGTGCTTACCGGTTATATACACGAAAGGCCGACCGTGGACATCATCATCTCGAACAACAGCGACAAGCCCATCTACGAGCAGATCTCGTCCCAGATCAAAAGCCAGATACTTTCAGGAGTTTTGGCATGCGGCGAAAAACTCCCTTCCATTCGGGCATTGGCGAACGGCGTTGGTGTGAGCGTTATCACCACCAAACGCGCCTACTCCGATTTGGAAGCGGAGGGATTCATCGAAACCGTGCAAGGCAAAGGCTGTTTCGTTGCCTCGGGCAGCCACGAGATGCTGCGCGAAGAACAACTGCGTCGCATCGAGGAGTTGCTGGAGAAGGCTGTTGATCAGGCGTTTGACCTGGGTGTTTCGCGTGCTGAGCTGCACGAGATGCTCGATTTGATCGTAGACGGGGAATCCGAGTAACGCGGGAAAGGGGAAGCTTCATGACGAATCTGCTGGACATACGACATGTGAGCTGCGATTTGGGCGATTCGTTCGCATTGCACGACGTAAACCTTGCGGTTGCTCCTGGCGAGATCGTCGGTTTCGTCGGTGCGAACGGGGCCGGCAAGACCACGACGATCCGCGTGGCGTTGGGCTTGCAGCACATCGGCGCGGGTGAGGTCGAGCTGCTCGGTGAACCATTCGGGGCCGATGTCTCTGACCAGGTTCAGCGCGTCGTTCGTTCTCGTATCGGCGTGGTGCTCGACACGTGCCCGTTTCCTTCGGAATTGCGCATTTGCCAGGTGGTGACATGTTTGAAGCCAGCGTTCCCGCAATGGGACGATTCGCTGTTCGATGGTCTTATCGCGCAGTTCGCCATAAGCCCGAAGACGAAGGTGAAGGAGCTTTCGCGCGGTATGGGCATGAAGCTGCAGATTGCGGTAGCCCTTTCGCATGGCGCCGATCTGCTGCTTCTCGATGAAGCCACAGCGGGTCTCGACCCGTTGGCTCGCGATGAGATTCTTGAGATGCTGCAGGAGTTTGTGGGCGACGGCGAACGCGGCGTGCTGCTTTCCAGCCATATCACCTCCGACTTGGAACGTGCTGCCGATCGCGTCGTGGGCATCGATGCAGGGCGGATCATCTTCGACGTGCCGCGCGAAGCCATCACCGATACCGCGGGTATCGCGCATTGTGCAGCTGACCAGGTGGCGGAAATACTCGAATGCGTGTCGGATGCGCGTGCGGTCAAACGCGAGTTCAGTTGCGATGTGCTCGTGCCGAACCGCTTCGAATTCTCGCAGGCGTTTCCCGAGGTTGCCTGCGATCGCGCAAATGTAGGCGATTACCTGCACTTCATGTTGAAAGGGGGCCGCTGATGTTAGCTGCCGTGAAATCCGAATTGGCGATTATGCGCACTATGGTTGTGCTTATGTCCGTCATGCCCGTGACCGTGTGCATATTCATGTGCTTCGGCATGGGCTCGTACGCAGGGGCCTCCGCGGCATGCGCGATGGTGCCCATGCTGGTCATGTTTTCGCTGCTGGGCTATGACGACCAAAACGGTTGGCTGCGCTATCGCGGCGCGCTCCCTTTTTCGCGTCGCGATATCGTCGTCGGGCGGTATGCGACGATCCTTATTTGCTCGGTAATCGCAATCGTTTTTTTGTTCGTTGTTGCCCTGGCATGCGCGCTGGCATTTCCTGCTTTGGGGGTTTACATGGAAACGGCGCCGGCATCCGAGATCTTTGCGGCATGCGTGGCTTCCTCCGTCATCGTGCTGGTGCTCGTTTCTATCGCTCAGCCGTTTGCGACGAAGTTCGGCACCGCGAAGGGTGCGCGCTACATCGCCTGCGCTCTCATGTTCGTCGGGTGTCTTATCTACATTGGGACGCAATTCGCCATGCCTGAGTTGTTCGGCGGTTTCGGAGATTGGGTGTCTCAGCATCCGATTGCTTCGCTCGTTGCGCTGGTCGTCGCTTCCCTGGCGATTTATGCGGCAAGCTGCAAGCTCAGCATCCGCATCTTCGAGAATAAGGACATTTAGCGGGTTCTTTGCGGGCGAAAACGTCGCTTTTGCGGGGTAAAGGAAGGTCGCGGCGTTCTCCCACCGCGCTCAAGCGGTTGCCGCCAGATACGAGTGGTGCAATCGGCAACGGGGGATTCACCCCGTCGAGCAAGTCTGGGGAATAGCGGCAGCCGCGCTCGAACGGCAATTGCAAGATGTGATCGGCATCGTGAAACCGGAGAATGGGCATCGCGGCTGCTTATCGAAGCGCCTCCCGTTTCCCCGATCGCGTGCGTGGTATTATGCTTCTGCAGTCACTCTTTGAACCTTACTTTAGGTTTAAACGCTCTCGAAAGGAAGCCGCCATGTACACGATTGGGCAGGTCTCGGAGATGTTCGATATCCCGGTATCCACGTTGCGCTATTACGACAAGGAAGGCCTGTTCCCCAATCTAGAGCGCGTGGGCAACATCCGCCAGTTCGGCGAAGGCGAGCTCGAGCTGCTCCGCGTCATCGAGTGCCTCAAGAAGACAGGGCTTGAAATCAAGGACATCAAGCGCTTCGTCGACATGGCCCAGCAGGGCCCGTCCACGTATGCCGAGCGAAAGCAGCTCTTCGAGGCGCGCAAGGAACGGACCGAACAGGAGATCGCGCGCCTTCAAAGAGCGCTCGCCATGGTGAAGTTCAAGTGTTGGTACTACGAAACCGCTCAAAACGACGGCGGGGAAGAGCGCCTCGCCAAAATCATCCCCGACGGCCTGCCCAAAGACATCCGCGAACTCTACGACCTGGCGCACAGCTGATCGCGCGCCTGCGAGGAACTCCTCAAGCGGATGCGATCGGCTTTGCCTGAGCCGTGCTAGCTTTGCATATTGAAAGAACTTCGCAAGATTTGTTCGCTGCTTGCAAGGATATGACACCGCCCTCCCATATTGGTTGACGCACGGTTGTTGTGGGGCTTAAAATCAATAATTCGAACGTATTCGCTCGATAGGCAGGGGGGCTTGACGATGCTCAATGGCGAGGGGTTTTCGTTCGATCAAATGGTTGCGTTCATCGAAAGCGCACCTGCGAACATCTTCTTCAAGGATACGTCGTGCCGCTATCGTGTCGTCTCCGAGGTCTGCTCATTGATCAACGGGGGTCGTGACGGTGGCATCATCGGCAAAACCGATGTCGAGATATGGGCAGATGAAACGGTGGGTCGCCGCTATTACGAGGACGATTTGCGCATTATCGAGACAGGTGAGGGCAGCGAGTGGATTGACGAGTTTCCCACTCCCGACGGGTCGCTGTATTTTCTGATTCAAAAGAATCCCGTGTATTGCGACGGCAAACTCATGGGTATCGTGGGTCTTGTTTCCGATGTCACGGAGCAGAAGCGCCTCGAGCACGAGCTTAAGCGCTTGTCCATTACCGATCAGTTGACGGGGCTCTACAACCGTAACTTTCTCGAGCTCGAATTCGGGAAGTCCTATCCGCGGGATCGCTATCCCATCGGGCTTATTGTGCTTGATTGCAACAACCTCAAAATCGTCAATGACGTGCGTGGCCATAAATTTGGCGACCTGATGCTGCGTCGCATTGCTGCGGAAATCAAAAAGACCATTCCCGACGATGCCATTGCCGCACGCTTGGGCGGCGACGAGTTCTTGATTGTCTGTCCGCATGCCAGCGAAGAGAGCATCGCTGATTTGATGGCAAATCTCAAGAAACGCTTCGAGCTTGCAAGCGACGATGTGGTCAGTTTGGACGCGGCCATGGGCCACTCCATCGCCAATGATGTTGAGGTGTCGCTTTCCGCAACGCTCAAGGAGGCGGACCGCCGCATGTACGCCGACAAGGCAAAAGCCCACGAACGCCGAAAGTAAGGAAATGCGAAAAGGCGGTGCTGCTCCCCGCATCTTCTCTCGTGGGTATAGTGTCCGCCTTCGTCGCTCGGCGCAATGAGCCGAGGACGCCGAGCGTATCGTGCGGAAGCCAGACTTCGCCATCGCATCGAATGACTAAAGCGGTTTTGGTTCTGCGAGCTGTTTTAACTCGCGGCCTTTTCGGCAGGCGGCGCACTTGCTCAATGCGCTGCCTGCCCTCCTAAAGCCCGAATTCCTCTTGAAGCAGCTTTGCGAAATCGGCTTCAGGCTTGGCGGCTTTCGCTAAAAGCTCGTCTTTGCGATCGCGGCTTAAGCGCTTGAAGCGGTATTCTGCGCTCATGGCGTCGTGCTTGGTGGCGAATTCGGCTACGGCCAGCAGGTTCAACGGCCCGCGCCCGCGCGTGTACTTCGCGCCCATGCCAGCTTGATGCGCGGCGAATCGCGCCTGCACATCGGGGGAGTACCCGGTGTACAGGCTGCCATCTGCGCACTCGATTACGTACATGAAATGGCGTTTGCATGCTGCAGGGTCCGCGTGGCCTTGCTGCCCGGTTTCAGATGCATTCAGTGCCCTCACAAGCAAGCCTTCGCTGTCTTGCGGCGATGCCGGGCGGTCGTACGCCGCTGCAGCGGGATCCGGTATTCTCGCGCACGACTCCTTGCCGTTTTGCGGCGATGTTGAGCAACAGGTCGCCCCTGCGGCGCCACCTGCTCCTGCGGGGTCTGCGGCCCGCGAGGCGTTGGGGGTTTGCTTCGCTTGCGCATTTGCGGCGCTTCCGTTTCGGCCCCTACCGTTTTGCGCGATTGCCCAATCGCCGCCGGCAGCGAGCTCTTTTCCCAGCTCGACAGCAAGCATCGGCAGCAAATCAGCCATAGTGGCATCGATAGCGTTCTTTTTCAGCTGACACTCCCAGATCACGTGCACGCGCCAGCCCATTTCCTCGAGTTTGCGTAAGTTCTCCGCATCGCTCTCCGTGTTTCGGGCGAATTTCGCCTCCCAATACTCCGTGTTCTTCTTCGGAGTGCTCGGTTTGCAGTGTGGGCAACGATGCCAAAAGCATCCTCGCACCTCGACTGCAACGCGTTTGCCCGGCCACGCGATGTCGGGATGCCCGGGCACCTTCCATTGCAGTCGGTAGCCCGTCAGCCCCGCTTTGCGCAGGCGTTCGCGTACCAACAGCTCGGGCTTCGTGTTCGCCCTCTTGTTGCCCTGCATGCTTTTGTGCACCGCGTAGTTCGAAGCGGGCGGGGAAGGGACGCGTACGGTGACGACTTCGACGCGGCTTTCGCCTGTTGCCCCGGCTTTTGCGCCAGCTGTCACGAACCCGCGCTTGACGCTGCTCGGCGACGGAACCTCGCCCAGCGCCCCGGTTTTTGCGGCTTCCAAAAGCGGCAGCAGCTCCTCTTGCCAGCGGGCGGTTAAACGCTCCAGCTGCCAAGTCGCGTTCGCGGGGCTTGTCGAGGGCAGCACGTGCGCCGCCAGCCCCACCTGCCATTGCAGGTAGCGCTTGTACAGCCGTTCGGCTGTGCCCCCGTTGCAGATTACGGCGCCGATATGCGCCGCTTCCAGCACGCGCTCCACCTGCGCGGGCGCCACGTTTTTGATGCTCGCGTCGCTTGATCCCTTGATATCGCATGAGGCTATGACGTCCCACAAGGCGATGCCGTGCCCAAGGAGCAGGCGCCTTTTGGCCGCAATTGACTCCTCAAGCGTCAAAGGTTGCCCGTCGTCGCCCGGATCTCCCTCGTTTTGCGGCACGGGTTCGCCCAAACATGCGGCCATCACGCGCCAGAAGCGGTTTTGCGGGTTGCCGTAGTAGAACGCGTTCTCGCGTGAAAGCACCGAGGGAAACGATCCCAGCACCAAAATCCGCGAACGCTCGTCGAACACGGGCTCGAACCCGTGCGATATATGTTGGAAATAGGTCATTGCCGTTGCTTTGCGTTTCCTTGCGCTGCGCTGCGTTGCAGATTCGCGGAATAGCCAGGTGCTTCGCCGTTCTCTGCGTTGCTTTGCGTTTTCTTGCGCTGCGCTGCGTTGCGGCGAATTTGTACCGTTTCTGTACCGCCGATGCGCCGCTCGAACGTCTGCATGGACTTCGCGTTCGCCTCCTCGTCGTCGTGGACGTAGACGTCCGCCATCGAGATCTTCGACCAACCGGCTATGTTCTTGACGGCGAAGGCGTTGCCGTCGGCGGCTAGGTACGTCAGGAACGTGTGCCGAAGCCCGTGCAGGGTGCAGGACACCCCGTACTCGCGGGGGCCGTGTAGCTTCCACCAGTTGGCGAGGGTGCCGCTGCTCATGCGTTTGCCATATATACTCGTGACGATGGGGGTCTTCTCAGTCTGCTCGACTCCCAGGCGGTCGAGCATGCGGCGCTGCTCCGGCCTCCACACGTCCAGCACGGCGCGCGTGCGCTCCGTCATGGGTATCACGCGTACGCCGCTGCTCGTCTTCGGCCCCTTCTTGCGGCCCGTCATATACTCGATTGAGCCGCGAACGGCTATGCCGTCGCCCAAGTCGTCATCCCAGTCAAGGCCGACGACCTCCGAGCGCCTGAAGCCGTTCATGGCTATGAGCAGTATCGCCACCGTGTGAGCGTCTCCGCGCACGTCCTCGAGCGCCGACAGCATGGCCGAGTACTCGTCGAACGGTATGGCGGCCTTCTTGGCGGTGTCAGGCTTCGGCGGCCTCACGTTGTCGCAGGGGTTTTTCGCTATGACCTCGTCGTAGACGGCCTCTGAGAGGATGGCCTTCAGGGTGGTGTAGTAGAAGCGCAGGGTTGAGCCCGAGATCTCGCGCCCGCTGGCGGCACCGGCCTTCAGCTCGGCCAGGCAGTCCATGACGCGCGCGCGGGACAGCTGCTGCATGGGTACCTGGCCGATGACGCGGCACAGGCCGCGAACGTTCACGCCGTTGGAGCGCAGCGTCTGGTTCTCGAAGTCGCCCGAATCGCGCCGCCTTTGCAGCCACCGCTCGGCGTACTGCTCGAAGGTCATGTCGGGGTCGTAGCCCGTGAGCGCCAGCTGGGCGGCGTACTCCGCCTTGAAGTCCTCGCCCGCCGCCTTGGCCTGGCCGTAGGTGCCGTGGAACCGCTTGGACTTGGCGGGCTTGCCGTCGACGAACAGGCGCAGGCGCCACAGGCGGCACTTGGCGTTGCTGGTGCCCTCCATGCGCGACACCGTTAGCGTCAGCTTCGCTCCCATACGACGCCTCCTACTTCTTTATCCAGCGCAGCACATCCCTAAGCCCGAACGTGGTGCGGCGGTACACGTATCCCCTTGCCGCCTTCTTGGGGTGGGCCAGCCCCATTCCCTTCTTGCCGTACAGCGGGTTTAACGAGCGCTTCACGGCGCGTTTTGCGCGGCCCGTGGTACGGGCCTTCACCATGCGCTTGACGCTCGGCTTGCGGAAACCTACCTTCATGCAGCGCCGCCCGCCTCTCCGTCTTCTAGGGCCTTCACGGTCGGGTTGTCCGCAAGCGCCGACAGCTGCTCGCGGGCCATCGCGTTCAGGTACTCGGCGCGCTCCTGCCTGCTGCGCCCCTCCTTTATAAGCTGGGCGTTCATGCTTTCGAGGTTCGCCAGCACTATCAGCTGGTGCAGCGTTGCCCCGTCGCGCAGGTTGCCTTGTTTCCCGGGGTTCTCGTCGCGCCACTGCTTCGCGGTCTTGCCGAACAGCGCGACGTTCAGCACGTCCGCCTCGGTGGCGTAGACGAACTTACCGCCCTTGCCCTTGATGTTCGGCACCAGGTTCTCCTTCACCGCATCCGTGTGGATGCGGTAGTTTATCTTCGTGAAAAGGCGCTTCTCGTTCCATTCGAGCGACAGCCTGCTGTTCTCGTCGGCCTTCAGGCGCTGGTAGTCTTTGATGACATACAGCTTGAACTCCGGCGATATCCAGGACGCGAACTCGAAGGCGATGTCAACGTGGGCGTACGTGCCGCCGCCGTATCTTCCGCGTTTGACCTTGATACCCTTGGCGTTTGTGGTTGAAATCCATTTGGAGGGCGACATGGTGAACGCGTTTGCGCCGGCTTCGCTTTTAAACCGCTCGAATTCGACGGGTTTGAAATCCTCGTTGTGCAGTTCTTCCCAAACGCCCAGAAACTCGATGGTGCTCCGGGTGCGCATCCAGTTCTTTATCACATCGTTCGGCTCGTCGCTCTTGTACCGCGCTATGTCCGTGAGCGATATATAGTCGTCGCGCGTGCCGGTCGAAGACACGCCTATCTGCACGCCCAGGGCGTTGATTTTCCCGTTGGCCTCTTCGCCCATGGGCTACCTCACGTCCTTCTCGGCCTGATACCACACGACCACGCCCTTGAGCATGATGGGGTCATCGCCGGCCCTTACTATGATGTCCTCGAACTCGCAGTCGTGCGAATCGGGGGAGAGCATCAGCGCGGACGCGCCGCGCGAATACTTGCGGACTATGCTCTGGTAGTCCTGGGTCTCGGCCAGCACGGCGCAGCCGTCGAAGGGCTGCATGTGCGGGTCGACGAACAGCACCGAATCCGAGGGATAGCGGTTGTTCATGCACTCGCCGTCCGCTCGGACGCAGAACCCGCCGGGGTGGGCTTCCGCGACGCTGGCGGGGACCTCGACCATGCGGTCGCACTCGCCCTCGTCCTCGAACTCGCCCATGTGCGTCGTGCCCAGCAGCGGGACGAGCGCGGAGGAGGGTTTGGCGGCGATGGCCCCGGCCGGGGCGTCGGTCAGGCCGTGCAGCTTGGCGTAGAAGCCGTCGGCATAGCCGAACAAGTCTTGCTCGGTAACGGAGAACGCCGAGCAGATCCCATCAACGACGGATTTCTGCCGCGGCTTCTGTACGCGCCCGGCCTCCCAGGTGTAAACCGCCTGTCGATTAACTCCGATAGCATCGGCGAATTGCTCTTGCGTTAGTTCGGCATTCTCGCGAATCGCCCTTATGTTTCTAGCAAATGGTGACCCTGCCATAGAAAACCTCCTTTGCTACATTAAACAAGACGCCGCTATAAAGTTAAATATATTTTAAACCGTTCTATTTACAAAATGAAATGTACGGTTTAAGATATAGATACCGCAAGAAGTTAGGCGGCGCACCTTGAGAACCGAAGATAGAGGCACGGGGTAACGACCCAGCAAATCCTGGGCGCGAGCCGTGCGAGTAGTTTCAAACAATGATTAATCGAATCAAAACAGGAGGTGATAGCTTGTGGCGAGCTTGGTTGCAAAGGCGCGCATGACCGCGCTCAAGAGCCAGGAGGACTTCGCTCCGCTGCTTGGCGTGAGCGTCGTCACCCTCTGCAAGTACGAGCAAAACCCCGACAAGTGGATGACGCCGGAGCGGCTTCGAATCTACTATGACAACGTCGGGCAAGACGGCAAGCGGCTGCTCAAGCAGTACGCTGCCTCTTTTTTTGCGGCATAATGTACGGTTGAAACGTGCATCAACATCAGAAGGAGGAAGGAATGAGAGAGCGAAGCCGGTTCGAGAGGTTCGCCGATGCGTTCGACGCCGCGTTCGACGTCGTTTACCGCCCGGCGGTGCTGGCGCTGCTGTCGTTCATAGCAGCCCGGCTATCAAGCTGACGGCCCACCAGAGGAAGCATCCGATTCCGTAAAGCTCCGACAGCAGGCGCAGCAGCCGCCACGCCGCGGCAAAGGCGCGTGCGTCGAAGCGCCGCCGCTGCCGCGCGAACGGCGAGGGGCGCCACACGAGGTCGTCTGTATGTTCCGGGGTTCTCCGCATCCCCTGATGGTACGCAGGGCGTCACGCGGGGATGGCTTTGTGCGCGGAAGGGAGGTGTCTATGGAATTGTTCGGGAAAGTCGCCGACCTTTGCCAGGCGGTGGTCGTCCTGCTCCTGGTCTTCCAGGTATCCGCGCTGTTCCGCAGCGTTGACCGTCTACGAGACGAGGGCGAGCAGTTGAAAAACCGCGTCGACGACCTCTGCCGCGGCAATCGCGGCCGATAGCGCCGTTTTGGCGGTTCTGGCGCGGGCCTTCGCGGCAGCGCGCCGCGATTGCGCCATCTGCCGATAGCGCTCGCCATAGCGCGAGAAGCGTTCGGCGGTGCCGGGCGCGTGTATGTGGGCGGGTTTCGTCATGGCGGGCATGTTAGCCCGCTGGTCACATTCGAGCGTAAGGAGGGCAGGTTGAGTTCGATTGCGAACTTCTGCGCCGCGTTCTGCGCGGTGGCCTTGGTGGTCACGTACTACCGGGTGATTAAGATTCGCCGCGACGTGGCGGAAATCAAGGAGCTGCTCAGGCCTACAGACCGATGCCGGCGATGAGCGCGGCGAGCAGCAGGTCCCTTGCGACTTCGCAGAAGCCCGCGCGTTTGGCGAACGCCCAGAAGTCGAGCAGCCCGGCCTTGAGGTTGCCGAGCGATGCGGCGGGGCGCGCGCGGTGTTTCGGTTGTTGTCCACGGGAGTTATTCATGCCGTGCATGCTACCCGGCACGTCACGGAGACGGATTCGAAGGAGGAAGCCATGGGAGTGAACGAGCTGCCGCCCATCATGACGACGGCGCAGTACGCGGCGGTCATGGGCATGTCCGAGTGGACGGTGCGCAAGCACTGCCGCCTGGGCATCATCCCGGGAGCGTTCAAGCACCCGGGCGCCAAGGAGTGGCGCATCCGCACGGCCGAGGCGCTGGGGGTGTGCGCGTAGTGGCGGGAAGGGCGTGGACGGTCGCGGAGCGCAAGGTGCTGCGCGAGTTCGCGGAATGCGGCGCGAAGGCGGTCGTGCGCAAGCTGCGCTCGCTGTGCGGGACGAGGCGCACGACGGCGGCGGTGCAGATGCAGGCGAGCCGCATGGGCGTGACGCTGGTCGAGCACTACACGTGCTCGCGGTGCGGCGGGGTGTTCCCCCGGCGCAGCTACAACAAGCAGCGCGGGCTGTGCCTCAAGTGCAGCGCGCTTTCGTACTACCCGCAGCAGCGCACCGGCGCGGAGATACGGGCGGCCATGCCCGACCCGGAGGAGTTCGGCCGGGAGGTCGCGGAGGCCAGGAAGGCCAACGCCGCGAGGCGCCAGAAGGCGCACCGGGACAGTGTGAAGGAGTTGTGACGATGTTAAAGACGATGTTAACCGCCAGGTCAGGCGGGGCGTTTTTTTCTGAAAAAAGTTGCGCGCCGAGTTTTCGAGGCAGGGCGCGCAAGGCTTTGGTCAAAGCCGCGAACAGTTTAGCAGACAACCGCGAGGATATCGCCCTGTTTCTGGGCATGTCCGCGTGGATCGCGGCCATGGCCGTGTTCGCGTGCATCGGCTAGGCGCGGCCATGTCTGTTCTCGAAGGATTCATCGCAAGCGTCTCGGCGCAGGCGGCGACGCTGGTCGTGCTGCTGCTGTTCTGGTCGTCAGTCGACAAGCGCCTTGGCGATATCGAAAAGAAGGTTGACGAGAAGGCCGAGCACAACGGCTTCGCGCCGGCTTCCCCTGGGGAGCGCGCGCATGAGGCCTGCGCGTGCGAGCGCCGCAGATAGGCGCGCCGCGCCGAGCGCGCGGCAAAGCCCCTTGCACGGGGCGGAGAAGACGAACAGGCCGCACTCCGAAAGGCCCTCGCGCAGCTTGCGCAGGGCGGCGGAGGGCGTGGCCGGAATGTCTACCAGTTGATTCATCGTCACCGATAGTAAAGGTGGCGTCACAGAGGAGGTTCCAGCATGGAGAAGCTGACCAACGACGAGTATCTGGCGCTGGTGGTGGCGGTCGACAAGACCGTGGCCGCGAAGGCCAAGGAGGCCAAGGGCGCCGCCTGCGCCGCGATGGTGGCGCAGGCCATGGACGGCGAGAGCGACCGCCGGCCCATCCTGGTGGGCGGCGCGAAGGTCGGCGAGGTCGGGGCGAGCTACAGCAAGCCCGGCCCGGTCATCACCGACATGGGCAAGGCCATCGAGGCGCTGAGGGCCAAGGGCCTGACGGTCGAGGTCCCGGCGAAGGGCTGGGAGGAGCACTTCACGGCGGTTGCCGGCCTGGTGGCGGACAAGGACACCGCAGAGCTTGTCGAGTGGGCCGAGTGGGAGCCGAAGCGCGTCAAGGGCGCGGCGGTCCGCATCCCCGATTCGCAGGCGGTGCTCGACGCGTTCGGCACGCGCATCGCCGACGGCGGCGGCGCGCTGAAGCTGCTGGAAGCAGGTGCATGAGCTTCTGGCGATTGAGCCTGTACGCCGTCGACGAGGACGGCGTGGAGACGCTCGTGCACCGGGGCGAGCGCGGGAGCTTCGCCGAGGCGTGCCGCGAGCAGGTCGAGTTCGTGGGCGACGGCGGGCTTCCCGCGCGCTGGTGGCGCATCGAGATAACGGAGGAGCGCGAATGGACGTGACGTTCTACGCCCTGGACGCCGAGGGCGAGTGGGAAATCGACCACGAGGCGTACGCCGGGCCGCTCAAGACGGCCCGGGCGATGGTCGAGGAATGGATGCGGGGCCACGAGGCCGACCGCATGTGCAGGATTCAGGAGGCGTGAGAGATGGCAAAGGAGCTGGCGAAGTACAAGGACTCGTCGGGGCAGGAGATAACGATCACGGACGTGGACGTCGTGAGGGTGTTCTGCGACAACCCGGCGGTCACGCAGCGCGAGGTGAAGCTGTTCGTGGAGCTGTGCAAGGCGCAGCGGCTCAACCCCTTCATCTGCGAGGCGTACCTGGTGAAGTACGGGGACAAGCCCGCGTCGCTGGTCGTGGGCAAGGACGTCTACACGAAGCGCGCGCAGGCGAACCCGCGCTTCAAGGGCATGCAGGCGGGCATCTTCGTCACCCGCGACGGCAAGGGCAAGGAGCGCGAAGGCTCCATGGTGCTGCCCGGCGAGACGGTCGTGGGCGGCTGGTGCAAGGTGTTCGTCGAGGGCTACGACGTGCCCATCTACGACAGCGTGGCGTTCGAGGAGTACGCCAACCGCCGCAAGGACGGCAAGCTGGGCGGCAGCTGGGCGAAGATGCCCGGCACGATGATTCGCAAGGTGGCCATGGTCCACGCGCTGCGCGAGGCGTTCCCGGACGAGTTCCAGGGCCTCTACGACGCGGCGGAGATGGGCGTCGAGGCCCAGGAGGAGCAGCCAGAGCAGCCGGAGCAGGTGGAGCAGCCTATCGAGGTCGAGGCCGAGGTCATCGAGCCGCCGAGCCTGATGGAGGCCCGCAACGACCTGTGGAAGGCGATGCGCGCGTGGTGCGCCGCGACGACCGGCCTGGAAGGCGAGGAGCTGGACGCCCGCGCGCAGGCCGAATGGCAGGCCCAGCAGATACCGATGGACCGCGACGAGGCGCGCCTGACGGAGCTGGGCTACACGGCGCAGTGGTTCGAGGACCTGGCCCGCAGCTACGGCGAGCACGCCGCCGAGGCGGCCTAGCATGGCCGAGCTGGCGCGCGGGGACAAGGCCCGGTGCATAGCGGCGCTGATGCGGGCCGACGGCTCGCGCGAGTACGTCGTCAGCGACGTGCGAAGGCGCCGCACGCTGACCCAGAACGCCTATTACTGGGCCATGCTCAACCGCCTGGCGGCGAAGCTGGGCATGGCGGACTCCGAGGTGCATCTGGGGATGCTGCGCGACTACGGCTCGTGCGAGGCGTTCGAGGTGGACGCCCGCGTGCCGCTCGGCGATTACTTCGAGTACTACGACGCGGGGCCTGCGCGCTCGGTAGGCGGCAGGCCCATGCGGATGGTCAAGGTCTACAAGGGGTCTTCCAAGATGGATTCCGCGGAGTTCTCGCGGCTCGTCAACGGCATGAGGGACGAGTGCGAGGCACAGGGCATCGACGTGCTGACCCCGTCCGAGATAGCGGCCCTTCAATGGGCGGAAGGATGATAGATGTCAATCAACAGGGTGATGATTAGCGGCAACCTGACGCGCGACGCCGAGCTGCGCAGCACGCAGAGCGGCATGTCCATGCTGGGCATGGGCGTCGCGGTCAACGACCGCCGCAAGAACCAGAAGACCGGCGAATGGGAGGACTGGCCGAACTTCGTCGACTGCACCATGTTCGGCACCCGAGCCGAGAAGCTGCAGCCGTACCTGACCAAGGGCACGAAAGTGGCCATCGAGGGCAAGCTGCGCTACAGCTCCTGGGAGACGGACGGCCAGCGCCGCAGCAAGCTTGAGGTCATCGTGGACGAGATCGAGTTCATGTCCAGCAAGCAGGGCGGAGCTGTGCAGGACCTGCACACCGCGCCGGCGTTCGGAGCCGCCGAGCAGGCCTACGACGAGGATATCCCGTTCTAGCAAAGGAGGTGCGACATGGCGAGGTCGTTCACGTGGTTCGAGAAGTTCGGCGAGGTCATGGAGGCCCTGCCGGCCGAGAACCAGGCCGAGTTCGCGCTGGCAATAGTCCGCTACGGCTCGCTCGGCGAGGAGCCGGAGTTCGATTCGCCGCTCATGGCCGCGCTGTTCACGGCAATCCGCGAGGACGTGGACAACTCGCTGACCAAGAGGGCGAGCGCATCGAAGGGCGGCAGGCCGTCGAAGGCTGGTAAGCAGCAGGCCGAAACCAACGGCGGCGGCAACGCGGAAACTGGTTCCGCGAAACCGAAAACCAAGGATAAACCGAAGCCGGAAACTGGTTTCGGTGTTTCGGAAACCAAGGATGAACAGGTTTCGGAAACTGGTTCCGCGAAACCGAAAACCCAATCCAATACAGTACAAGCCAATACAGTACAAGCCAATACAAGCCAAACCAGAGAAAACCAAGCCAAGCCAAACCAGGAGGATGAGTGCTTTCCGGAGGACGACCCGGACGGCAACGCCTTCGCGGAGTTCGCCGCCGGATGCATCGACGCGTTCAACGCCGAGACCGGCAGCGACTACCGCTGGGGCGGCGGCGGGAGGCTGGCGCTCGACCTCCGGCGCATGTTCGACGCCGGGCGCACCGTGGACGACGCCAGGGCCGTCGTGCGCCGCAAGCGCGACGAGTGGCGCGGCTCGAAGCGCATGGCGCAGCACATCCGGCCGGAGACGCTGTTCGGCGAGAAGTTCGAGAGCTACCTGAACGAGAAGGGGGCCGACCATGCAGACGCTGGCGTCTATGCTTCCGCGTTTTGAGCTTCCCCCGGCCGAGGTCCGGGCGAGGGCCGACGCGAAGGCCCGAGAGATCGAGGCCGCCGAGCGGCGCTACGCCGCCGAGCGGCGAATCCGGCAGGCGG
>NZ_CAKTYH010000037.1 GCF_934632265.1 uncultured Senegalimassilia sp. | reverse complement strand
ACGAAGGCGCATATGAATCAACAACAGCGAGGCTTCCTATCTTGCTGCCATCTCGATGGGCATATCGTCTGTTCACCTCGTTTGCTCCGTGTGGTTGGGTTCAGTGAATCCCTGCCTGGCGATTATCGGTAGCAGGTTGCAGTCATGCGGGCTACCTTGCGGCCCGTGTTGTCGGACACGTCCACCGTGTAAAACCCGAGCTTCCTGCCCGACTTGTCGACGGTGCACTCGGCGATGAGCTTGTCGCCCTTAGCCGTGCTCAGGAACTCGATGGTGTTGCTCACCGATACCGTGGGCTGCTCGTTTACGTTGCAGGCGATGGCCAGGCAGAAATCGGCAAGGGTGAAGATGGCCCCGCCCATGACGCCGCCTTGGGCGTTGTAGTGGATCCGCTCAAGCGGCATTTCGCAAATGGCGTGGCCTTCGGCGGCTTCAACAACGGTGCAGCCTGTGGCTTTCGTGGCGAACTCGTCTTTGGCGAAGAATTCTCGGACTTGGTTAAGGGTGGGGTTTTCCGGGAGCATGGGCGTTCTTTCGACGGTGGCGGGTAAACAGCAGCGCCCTCCGATGGTCGTCGGAGGGCGCGTGATGCCTTGCGGCGGTTATTCGGTTGGCGTTGCGATGGTGCCGAACAGCTCCAGCCATTCGCCGTCTTCTACGGTGACGGTCTGCGTGCTTCCGCGCAGCAGGGGCTTGGAGTCGGTGATGGAATCATCGTCGAAGTCCAGGTCCTTCATGACGTAGGCGGCATAGTCCTGCGAGGCGTTGTGCGGCGCGTCCGGGCTGACGGTGATGGTGTAGGTTCCCGCGGGGATGTCCTTGCCGACGCGGTACAGGCCGCTGGCATAGGGCGCCTGCGGTTGGAAATCGGCTTGGTCGGCGGGGATCATGAGCATGCTGGCGGAACTTGGCATGAAGGCAACCACCTGGCCGTTTTCGAGGTCGGCGAAGTAATTGCCCGTGTAGGTCACCGCGGCGCCGATGCTATAGGTGCCGAACCCCTCGGGGTCGAACAGATAGCACTCGGATTCGGTGGACGGGTTTCCCTGGAGGAAGTCCAGCCCCTCGTCGATATCGCGGCCTACCACGTATACGCCTGCGGTCGCTTTGCCCTCGTCGTCGATATCGCAGGGCAGGTCGCCCGCCGCCTCCTTGATGTCGGAGAGCGTGAACCCGCCGTAGTAATCGCTATCGGGCAGGTCGTCGGGATCGTAGCCGTACGGCAGGTCGTCGAAATCGTAGGAATGCACGCCGTCGGCGCGGCTGTGAAGCGAATCGGCAACCATGCCCACCGTGGTGAAGCCCACGCATCCGCCAAGCCCCATGAGAAACGCCAGGGCGCAACCTAGAAGCACCCAAGGCCACTTCTTCGCGGGATGCGGTGCGGTGGCGGCATAGGGGTTTGCGGGGGGCTGCGGCGCACCGTAGGAAGGTTGCGCATAGGGTGCCTGCGGGGGAACGGGGTACCCGGAGGGCTGCTGCGAGGCGTTCGCGGTCTCGTCAAGCTGCGGGTTTTGCGGGGTCGTTTGTTGAGCAGATTCGTAGGGATTGAAATCGGGATTGTTGCGAGGCTGGTTCATGGAAGCGCTCCTAACGGTATGTTCCCAGTTATCTTAGCACGCAGCCTCGGAGACGGGCTTGGTTGTTAACGTGATGGCATTGCGGGGGCATGCCGACTCGCACAGGCCGCAGCCTATGCAGTAGCGCCAATCAAGGGCGAGCGTGCCGTCTTGGGCGTCGGGCAGCAGCGCGCCGGTAGGGCAGGCGCGGGTGCAACGTAGGCAGCCCTCGCAGGCGTCGGCATCGATTTCGGGCAGGGAAAGATCCACCCGCTCCGCCATATCGGGCAGCGCGTCGAGCGCCTGCAGCAGCAGGTTGCGCGACGTTCCCATGGCGCGGTGGACACGCCCGTGCGGCGCGAACTTGTTGAATTGTGTGCCGTTTCCCAGGTCGAGCCGTTGATGGGCGGCAAGCCGCTCGTTTTGCTCGCGCAACGTCTGCAGGCGGGCGTCGGTGCGTTCGCGCGTGGTGCCCGACGCCGCGTCCTTGAGCTGCGAGAACATGTCGGTGAACAGGCTGCGGCGGTCCCCATCGGCACCGGCGTTGGCAAGGCCGGCAAGCAGCCCCTCGTCGGCGGCCTGCGGCAGCGAGGGCGCGAACCCCACGCTGCGCTGCGTCCATTCCTCGGCCTGGGCGATGCGCTCGGCGTAGAGGGCTTGCGCAGGCCCGCCCGCCTTCTCGCAGGTTTCGCAGCGCTCCATGTCGATGGCTGCCTGCACATCGGCCCCTTCGGCCAGCAGCGCGGCCCATAGCTCTGCCGGCAGCATGGCCAGGCAGGGGAGCGCTACCACGTTGCTTGCAGGGTCGTCCTGCTCTGAGACGTTCTCGGTGCAGGTGATGATGGCCGGCCGCGCGCCCATGGCGGCCCGTCGTGCGCCGGCATGGGCTTGCGTGAGCGTATAGCTTGTGGAAGCGAACGCGTCGCAGGTTCCCTGGCAGATGCCGCACAGCGAGCAAGCCGCCTCGTCTACGATGGGCGGCTTCCCCTCGGGAAACGACAGGGCGCCTTTCGGGCACGCTTCGCCGCAGCGCGTGCAATCGGCGCCTCGGGTGCGTATGCACAGATCCCGCTGCACGAGGATGCGCTGCGGGATCTGAAACGGCTGTTGTTCGTTGGCTTCGGTCAACAGGTGCCTTCCGTGTTCGGGCTATGCGCCGAAGACCTGCTCGGTGACCTGGTCGATGCGGGCGAGCACATCTTCGCGCGGCATGAGCTCGATGGACTCGAACAGCGGCGGGGAGACCATGTTGCCGCACACGGCCACGCGCAGCGGCTGCAGCACGAACTTCAGCTTCATGTCCATGCTGTCGCCCAGCTCGCGGCAGGCGGCCTCAAGGCCGGCGGCTTCCCAGGGGCGGGACTCGTCGGCCAGGATGGCGCGGCAGTTGGCCAGGGCCTCGTCGGCGCGGGCGCCTTCCTTGAGCAGCACCTTCTTCACCGACTTCTCGTCCAGCTCGGCGACGTTGGCGCCCCAGAACATGTAGGCGAGCTTCGCCGGCACCTCGTCGAGGCGCTGCAGGCGCTCGGAGACCAGCGGGTAGAGCTTGGCGTACCATTCCGGGCGCGCGTCGATGTCGGCCTCGGACGCGCCGGCCTGCACGAGCCACGGGCGGCTTGCGGCAACCCACTCGTCGGCGCCCATGCGCTGGATGTACTGGCCGTTCATCCACTCGAGCTTGGTCTGGTCGAAGATGGCGTCCTTCTTCGTGATGCGGTCCAGGCTGAACTTGGCGCACAGGGTCTCGCGGTCGATGATGGTGGTCTCGCCGTCAAGGCTCCAGCCGAGCAGCGCCAGGAAGTTTACCATGGTATCGGGCAGGAAGCCGTTGTCGCGGAACTCCTCGACGCTGGCGGCGCCGTGGCGCTTGGAGAGCTTGTGGCCGTCGGAGCCCAAGATCATGGACAGGTGCGCGAAGGTGGGCACGTCGTAGCCGAGGGCCTCGTAGATGAGGATCTGGCGCGGGGTGTTGGACAGGTGGTCGTCGCCGCGGATGACGTGCGTGATGCCCATGTTGGCGTCGTCGCAGACCACGGCGAAGTTATAGGTGGGCGTGCCGTCGGTGCGCACGACGATCATGTCGTCCATGACGTCGGCGGGGAAGGACATATGGCCGTAGACGGCGTCGTCGAACTCGATGGGGCCGTGCTCGAGCGGCACCTTCAGGCGCCACACGTGCGGCTCGCCGGCCTCGATGCGGCGGGCGGCCTCGGCGGGGTCGATGTCCCGGCACGTGCGGTCGTAACCGGCATAGCCGCCCTCTTCCGCCTCGGCCTTCGCGCGCTTGGCGTCAAGCTCGTCTTTCGTGCAGAAGCACGGGTAGACCATGCCGCGCTCCTTCAGGCGCTCAAGCGCCTCGGCGTAGGTGTCGAAGCGCTGGGTCTGGAAGTAGGGGCCGCACTCGCCGCCGACCTCCGGGCCCTCGTCCCAGTCAAGGCCGAGCCACTTCATGGCGTTCAGGATGACCTGCGTGTTCTCCTCGGTGGAACGGGTGGGATCGGTGTCCTCGATGCGCAGGATGAAGGTGCCGCCGCAAGCGCGGGCGAACGCCCAGTTGTAGATGGCCGTGCGGGCGCCGCCGACGTGCAGCTTGCCCGTGGGGGAAGGTGCGAAGCGGACGCGCACCGGTTTGCTCTCAGTCATGGTTCGTTAGTTCCTTACGTGTTTGAATCATCGGTTGTTTCAGTATAGGCGGCTTGAGCGTAGCTGCAAGATGGACATATGCGTTCACCACCCAAAATGCGACATACGGCTAAACGATGTGATTGAACTTGCTAATGCTTGACGCTCGTCGATTAAGAGGTTGCTCGAGTCTCTTGCATGCGGGATGCTTATTTCGTTCGGGGCAATAGAAGCACACTTTTCTTCGCCGGAGGTCATGCATATTCTTCTCTCGGCCTGTTAAGAGGAGGTCTTATCTCGACTTCTCTCAAAACAAAATCAAAGGGAAATGTGTGGCTCGATAGTTCCGATTCGTACTGTGTTACGAATAAGATTTTTAAGAGCTATGTGGGCACAAAGCGATTGACGAATTAGCTTTTATGAAATTCGCTTGATTATGTCTCCGGGCTCACACTCGAGCACTTCGCAAAGTGAATTTAAGGTATCAAGACGAATTGCTTTAATGTTTGTGTTTTTTAATCGACTAACGTGAACTTCTGTTAAGCCAAGAATAGCCGCTAGCTTTTTATTGTTGAGCCCCTTGAGCCGCATTGCGCTATCGATGTCAATTATTATTTTGCTCATATTAAATTGTTTCGTCTGATAGCTGCTGCAAATCGGCTCCATAGGAAAACACGGCGGAAACGGCGTAGCAGAATGCAGCCATGACTGCGGTTTTCAAGTCAATGTGTAAGGAGTTGGTGGCAGGGTCGTGCACGTATCCGATTTCTGCGAAAGATCCAACTTTAAAAATTCGTTCGCTTACTGCAGGTATTAATTGCATGACAATTTCGACAAGGCAGCTTGCAAGTAAGAGAGATGCAATGATTGCAAGAATTCTTGCATGCTTTTTAGTTAAAGGCGACTTGCCGTTTGCGATATTGCGGAACAGGGTATACATAAGCCGTAGAGTAATGCATGCCGTTGCGAGCTGGATCGTTGGATAAAAAATGCTTAGTAAGGATGCATCGTTGTTGCTGATAAAGGAATATACAGAGACGCCTAAATAGGCTAGTAGGCCTATTGCTGATAACACAAACAAAATCATGAAAACACGAGCGATTCTCGCACACGTGTTTTTGATATTGATTTCAGTTTGTTTGCTGTGCTTGAAATCGGAGCAATGCTCCATAGCGGTCTCCTTGCAAATTGTTAATTGCTAGTTGTCTTGATTGACCCTAGTGGCGGGTTCGACCCCTGTGGCCATCCGAATTCGGCGATTGCTTCAGATCCGACGTCGGGAGGTGGCGGAGCGGTGCCGTTATCGACTCGTGGCGTGCAGTCAAGAATTAGGGATTGTGCACCAATTAAATCAGCCAATTCATTGGCGTAAGAAGTTATTGTTACGAGGTTTTGTCCGTCTTCGGTTATTTCGATGGCTTGAACTGAACATTTCGTTGTGATAATTACGGCAGGGCTGTCTCCGCTGACGTTGTTATCGATGTTGAATCCGTTCGTCATGGTTTTCGATTCGTTTGTTTTGGGCCTGATGTCATTGATGGGGTCGAAATCAGCGTATTGCGATGGGGAGCCGTTGCTTTCATCGGCTGTTTTGTGCGAAGAGCAGATTGAGCTTATCGTAATTACGGAAAGGCACAGAATCGATAGCGCGAGAATGGCTAATGCGGTAATCAGAGCTGTTTTCTTTTTGCATTGCATCCAGGTTGGCGTGCCTTGATCGTAGGTTTGTGCTGTCTGCCTTCGCGTATTCTTATATTGCTCGGAGCCAGAGCATAGTTCGTTGTTATTCGTGTGTCCTTGAGCGGAGTTATTGTTGTCGTACTTCGAGGCGATGGGACTCTTCATTGCGAGTCTCCTTTCGTCCGTATATGTGCCGCTTCTTCTAAGAAGCATTTTCAAGATATCGGAAAATGTTATCAAATTAACCCACAAGGTTAATTGATTCGGCAAATGGAGAGGCGGCATCGGGATGCCGCCTCTCCATTTGCCGAATAAATACTATCCAGTACGTTATTTAGATTTACTGCACAGTAATCGTCCTACGATGATGCAGATGATGCTGGCAATGCAGGTAACTGCAAGCCAGATGCCGCCCATGCCCATCCAAAAAGCGGTTGGGTACAAGGTGATGAGCAGGCTGTCGTAGGGAAACGTCCAGGTTCCCGCTTGGAAGAACAGGCTGTGGAAGGTGGCGAACAGCCCGTCGAAGTCGATGGCCGCCCATGCTCCCAGCGCGCAAAACGCCGCGAGCACTAACCCGCCACCCGCCATAAGCGTGCGCCCGAGCGTGCGCCGGCTGATGCGCACGGCCACGTGCGCAAGGCCCGCGATGCATAGCACGGCCACGATCACCAGAGCGGGTTTGGCCACGCTTGCCACGCGGTAGACGTCGTCGAGGTGGCTTATCGCGTCAGTGGGCAGGCTGCGGGCGGCGCTTTCCCTGGTCGACGCGGCGGCGCGCCCGTCTGCCTCGGCGGCGGCGTTGGCCTCGGCGATGGCTGCGTCAAGCTTTTCGCGGTCGTTATCGTCGAAGGTGTAATGCTTGCCGGCTATGGCTATGGAGGTCAGCTCGTCGGCGGTGAACGGGGTGCTGGGCTGGTCGCAGCCGGAAAATGCCCGCGACAGCGTTGCGGTTGCCGCGTCGGGGATGGCGACGGCGGCGAAGCCGGCGCCGATGAGCGTCACGGCCAGCAGCAGCGCGCTGCCGAAGGCGACGATTCCGTTTAACAGTCGGGTCATGTGAAAGGGGCCTCGCAGGTGTTGGGGAAGGGTGAAACGGCCGCGGCCCCCGCGTCTTGGGACTTGGGGGCCGCGAGCAGGGCAGGCTGGGCGCGTTCTAGTCGACCCAGATGGTGGCGCAGGTGATGCCCTTCATGGGCTTGCTGATGGTGGGGTAGGGCCCTAAGCGGCTGAAGATGCCCTGAAACGTGCCGTTGTAGCAGTACAGGCCCTCCAGGTTGTTGTACAGCACCGGTTCGCGTTGCACCTGGTCATCGGCCATGTCGGCGATGTCGTCGTCGGGCGTGAGAATCTGCGTTTTAAACGGCGTGATGTAGCGCTGCACCAAAAACGGCGCGCCGGCGGCGCCGTTGGCGAACTTCGCGATGATCTGTTCCCATTGCTCCTGCGTTTGGAAGCAGCCCGCGTACACGTCGGCCGCGCCGTAGGCGTCGGTGGGCTTGATGATCCAGGCGTCCTTGTCGGCGCGGATGGCGTCCAGGTCGACTTCCTTCTCGTCCAGATAGCGCGTCTGCGGGACGGTGCGCTCGACGAACGCGATTTCCTCAGGCGTCAAAAACGCCTGCGTCATCGGGTTGAACAGCGCCTCGAAAATCTGCTTGTCGTGCACGATGTGGCCGGCGAAGCTGCCGATGAGCGCCACTTTCTGCGCCTTGACGGCCTCGATGAGCGCCTGCGATTCGTCCCAGAACTCAAGCACGTCGTTGGTGACGCAGCGGCGCCAGATGGCGTGGACGGGCTGGCCTTCCTTGTCGCGCAGCACTTCGCCGTCGAAGGTCAAATCGCGCACGTCGCACACCGTGCAGGGGTGCCCGGCCTCGGTGAAGCGCTTCGCGAACAGGTGGAACTCGTCGACCACGCCGTTTTGCAGGTAGTCGCAGATGGCGAAGCGGGGGTTGTCCACGCGATGCTCGTAGGTGGCGTAGATGGCGGCGAACTCGCGCACCCACGCGTCGAACAGCTCGCAGCCCTCCACGTGATGACGGCGTGCGAACTCTTTAAAGGTGGCCGTTTCCTCCACCGAATGCGTGATTTCGCGGTTCTCGTTCATGCCCGAGCTGCCGTCGCCGTTGAACTCGCAAAACGCCACGTCGCCGGTGTTCTCGTCAAGGAAGATATCGAAGCGGGCGAAGGGAAGCAGCGCATCGTAGCCACGCGGGACCAAGATGAGCTCGGCTAGGCGCGGGTCGTAGTCGAAGATCTTGCGGTATTCGGCGTCGTCGAGGTAGTGCTGCATGACCTTGCACAGGATGCGGTGCGTGGTTTCGACAACCTCGCGCATCACCTGGCGCGATGCGGCGTCGTAGAGCTTCGGCACGAAGCTGGTGGACACCACGCGATGGTGCACGATGGCCGTGGAGGAGTCCATGTAGGCGCGCGCGGCGCGGCGGCCGGGGATATCGCCGTCAAGCGATTCGGCGATATCGATGTACTCCTGGGTATAGGCGGCGTTCTTGAAAACGGGCTGGTCGGCAGGCTGGGGTGCGGTATGCGTCATGCGTCCTCTTTTCCCGATCGGGTTGGTTTCCGCCCAGTGTAGCAAACGGGGCGCCGCGCGGACGCGGTACGGCTGGGAACCCTTCGATACGCCCATATACCGCGCGTGCGGATATATGGTGATTCCACGAGCGCGGCGGGCAGGGCATACAAAATGATGCCTGTGTGGTATCGTTCGCAGCTAGCATAAACGCGGGCGGTGCGCACCGTCCGAACATATCCGTTTATCAAGAGTCGGGGGAGAGGGTTGGCTCGCAGATCCCGACACCAACCTGGCGCAAAAGCGTCAAGGTGGTCCGGCCGACAACGATGAAGGAGGAACATCAATGGCCAACGCGCATTCTTCTTACCTGTTCACGTCCGAGTCCGTCACCGAGGGTCATCCCGACAAGGTGTGCGACCAGATCTCCGACGCCGTGCTCGATGCCATCCTTGAGAAGGAGATCGAGCTGTCCGGGCAGGGCTACGTTTCCCCGTCCGGTCAACCGGCCGACCCCACGCAGGTGCGCTGCGCCTGCGAGACCATGGCCACCACGGGCATGATCATCGTGGCCGGCGAGATCCGCACCCAGGCCTACGTCGACGTGCCCGCGCTTGCGCGCGAGGTGCTGCGCGAGATCGGCTACGATCGCGCGAAGTACGGCTTCGACTGCGATACCTGCGGCGTGCTCAACGCCATCCACGACCAAAGCCCCGACATCGCCCAGGGCGTCGATGAGAGCTACGAGGCCCAGCACGGCCAGGCGGGCGACGACCCTTACGAGAAGGTCGGCGCTGGCGACCAGGGCATGATGTTCGGCTATGCCTGCGACGACACGTCCACGCTCATGCCCATGCCCATCTACCTGGCACAACGCATGGCCGAGCAGCTGGC
This sequence comes from uncultured Senegalimassilia sp., assembly GCF_934632265.1. Lineage (GTDB taxonomy): Bacteria > Actinomycetota > Coriobacteriia > Coriobacteriales > Eggerthellaceae > Senegalimassilia. The sequence goes on along the minus strand of NZ_CAKTYH010000037.1, from coordinate 5,885 downwards.
TGCCGTGCGCAAGGATGGCACCATGCCCTACCTGCGCCCCGACGGCAAGACCCAGGTCTCGGTCCGCTACATCGACGACAAGCCCGTCAACGTGGAGAAGGTCGTGGTGTCCACGCAACATTCCGAGGAGATCTCCACCGAGCAGCTGCGCGCCGAGATCGAGGCGAGCGTCATCCGCCCCGTGCTCGAGCGCGAGGGCGTGGAGCTTGCCCCCGACGCCGGCATCCACATCAACCCCACCGGCCGCTTCGTCATCGGCGGTCCTATGGGCGACTGCGGCCTGACCGGCCGTAAGATCATCGTCGACACCTACGGCGGCATGGGCCGTCACGGCGGCGGCGCGTTCAGCGGCAAGGACTGCACGAAGGTCGACCGCTCCGCGGCTTACGCTGCCCGCTGGGTCGCCAAGAACGTGGTCGCCGCGGGCCTGGCGCATCGCTGCGAGGTGCAGGTTGCCTACGCCATCGGCATGGCCCGCCCCGTGTCCGTCATGGTCGACACGTTCGGCACCGAATGCGTGCCCGTGGCCGATATCGAGCGCGCCATCGGCGAGGTGTTCGATCTGCGCCCCGGCGCCATCATCGACGATCTGAACCTGCGCCGTCCCATCTACCGCAAGACGGCGGCCTACGGCCACTTCGGCCGCGAGCTCCCCGAGTTCACCTGGGAAGCCACCGATCGCGCGGATGCTCTGCGCAAGGCCTGCGGCCTGGAGTAAGCGTTTTCCGGCGCCCTTCGGCAGAAGGGCGTGGCGCAGCTGCTTGATGCCGACGACGACGTCCGTTGCAGAAAGCGGCGGGACGTGATTGAGATTTCGAAGTAAGGAAAGCCCGCTGGAAGCGAGCGGGGCATAGCCTGGGGATTTCCCGGATATGCCTCGCTCGCCCGGCGGGCTTTCTGTGTTTCGGGCTTGCGGCGGATTCGCAAAAAACGAATATATGTTCGCTTTCTCGATTGCATTCCGCGAAACGCTGGTATACTGGTGCGCTATGAAACTGGCATCTGTGATTTTAGACATACCTACGCAGGCGCTCGATGCGCCTTATACCTATGCGGTCCCTGAAGAGGGGCTGTTCGCTGCCGCATGCGAAGGTGCGGGCGATTGCGACGACGGCCCGCTCGGGCGCGATTTCGCCATCTCGGTGGGTTGCGCGGTGCTGGTGCCGTTCGGTCACCGGCGCGCCGTGGGCTTCGTGGTGTCGCTCGGCGAATATGGGCAGCCCGGCGGGCCGCAGTGGCCGCAGGGCATCGACGCGGGCAAGCTCAAGGCCATCGAGCGAGCCGTCAGCCAGCCGTATTTCGACGAAGAGGGCGCTGCGTGCGCCCAATGGCTTTCCGAACGCTATATCGCGCCGTTGTCGTCGTGCGTGCGTCTGTTCACGCCGCCGGGCGGCGTGCCTCGCATGGTGCACGGACGCGACGGCCGTTGGCGCCTCGAGCAGCCCGCGGTCGGTCAGGTGGACGATCGCTGGGTGGTTGTAGGGCCGGCGTTTTCGGCGTTCACGCCCCGCGCGAACGCCGTCAAGCAGGTCGCGGTCATGGAGGCGTTGCGTGGCGGTCAGCTGCGCGTAAGCGAGCTGACCGCGCAGCTGGGCTCGGTGTCGTCCACGCTCAAGGCCTTGGAGGCGAAAGGCGCGGTGGTCATCGAGCATCGACGCCGTATGCGCGGGTTCGCTGAAGATGCGGCGCGCGGCGCGCGGCGTGCGGTCTTAGGCGCTTGCGGGGATACCGGCGAAGGGGGCCTAGCCGGCTCTGCAGCGGCTTGCGAGGGCTATACGAACCCGCCTGCCGGCGTGGCGGCCGTTGATGACGGCCAGCCGCACGCCCCTTCGCCGAAACCGCAGCTCACCCCCGGTCAGGCGCAGGCGCTCGAGGCCATCGCCGCCGCCTGCGATGCCGCCGATGGCAGCGTGGTGCTCGTCGACGGCGTCACAGGCTCGGGCAAGACCGAGGTGTATCTGCAGGCCATCGAGCGGGTGCTTGCGCAGGGCCGCACGGCATGCGTGCTCGTGCCCGAGATCTCGCTGACCCCGCAGACGGTGGGACGCTTCCGCGGCCGCTTCGGCGACACCGTGGCGGTCATGCATTCGCGCATGTCGGCCGGCGAGCGCTACGATCAATGGGACTTCATACGCAGCGGCGCGGCCCGTGTGGTGGTGGGCGCCCGCAGCGCGCTGTTCACCCCGCTTGCCAATGTGGGCCTGTACGTTATCGACGAGGAGCACGAGGGCAGCTACAAGCAGGACAGCGCGCCGCGCTACCATGCGCGCGAGGTCGCATGCTGGATGGCCCGGCGTAGCGGCGCCGCTGTCGTGCTCGGCAGCGCCACGCCCTCGATCGAGGCGCTCTACCGGTGCGCGAAGCATCAGCGCTGGACGCAGGTCCGCCTTCCCGAGCGCGCCAACGGCCGCCCGATGCCGGCCATCCGCGTGGTGGACATGGCGCGCGAGTTCGCCGAGGGTTCTCGTTCCATGTTCTCCGCGGCGCTTATGCGTGCCTTGCAAGAGGAGCTGTCACAAGGTCGCAAGGCGGTGCTTCTGCTCAACCAGCGCGGTTTCGCGAAGTTCTTGCTGTGCCGCGAGTGCGGCTTCGTGCCGAAATGCCCGCACTGCGACACGTCGCTGACCTATCACGAGCGCGGCAACTTTCTGGCATGCCACCATTGCGGCTACCGGCAGGCCTCGCCGGCGTTGTGTCCGGAGTGTTCGAGCCCGTATCTGAAGAAGTTCGGCGCGGGAACGCAGCGCGTCGAAGACGAGCTGCGCGGCGTGCTCGACGCCATGCCCGGGGTGGGGCCCGGCGTGCCCATCATCCGCATGGATGCCGACACCACCGGCGGGAAGGGCGCGCACGAGCGCCTGCTCGAGCAGTTCGCAGCGGCGCAGGCGGCGGTGCTTTTGGGCACGCAGATGATCGCGAAGGGCCTTGACTTCGATGACGTCACCCTGGTGGGCGTCATCAACGCCGACACGCAGCTGCAGCTGCCCGATTTCCGCGCTCACGAGCGCACGTTCGACCTGATCGAGCAGGTGGCGGGCCGAGCCGGCCGCGCGCAGCTGCCCGGGCGCGTGCTCGTGCAGACCTACGAGGCCGATGCCGCGCCCATCCGCGCCGCCGCCGGCTACGATCGCGCGCTGTTTTTGCGCGATGAGCTGCCCAAGCGCAAGATGCTCGGCTACCCGCCGTACGTGCGCATGGCCAACGTGCTGGTGTGGGGCGCGCACGAGGCCGACGTGGCCGCGCTCGCCCGCGAGCTTGCGGCGGAGCTTGCCGAGCAGACGCGCTCCTACGGCGGCGACGGGTGGAGCGTGCTGCCGGCAACCCCGTGCGTGTTGGCGAAGCTTCGCAACACGTATCGCTGGCATGTGGTGGTCAAGTGCCCGGCGGATGCCGACGTGTCCGCGGTGCTGCTGCCGGTATTCCGCCGCCGCAAGGCGGACAAATGGGTGAACGTCGCCGTGGACGTCGATCCGGACGACTTGCTCTGACGTGTAGATTATGCTATCTTAATTTGATGCATATTTGCGCCCATTTGCGGAATGGCAATAGGCGCGTTTTTTATCCTGTCGAAAGGAAGAACACGTGGCTCAAGCTTCGAAGAACCAAGCAACCGCTTCCAAGACCGCGAAATCCGCGAAGCCGGCCGCTGCCCCCGCGGTGGTCGAAGAGGTGCTTGAGGACGAGGACGTGCTCGACGTCGACGACGTCGAGCCCGATATGAGCAGCACCGAGGCGGCATCCGACGAGAAGCCGGAGTCCAACATCAACGAGGACGGCGAGGAGCAGGACCTGCTCGAGGGCATTCCCGAGGAGGAGCTCAAGGCCGCTTCCGACGTTTCGCTGCCCAAGGTGCGCACGAAGAAGACCCGCAGCTCGGTGCGCAAGCGCAACGAGGCCGCCAACGTCACCATGCTCACCGGCGACCCGGTGCGCATGTACCTCAAGGAAATCGGCAAGGTCCCGCTGCTCAGCGCCGCCGAGGAGATCGACCTGGCCATGAAGATCGAGGCCGGCGTGGCCGCCGCCGCCGAGCTTGACAAGGCCGAGGAGGAGGGCCGCGAGCTCGCGCGTCGCGCGAAGCGCCGCCTGGGCCGTGTCGAGCAGGTGGGCATCGATGCCAAGCAGCAGCTCATCGAGGCGAACCTGCGTCTGGTCGTGTCCATCGCCAAGCGCTATGTCGGCCGCGGCATGCTGTTCCTGGACCTTATCCAGGAAGGCAACCTGGGCCTGATCCGCGCCGTCGAGAAGTTCGACTACACGAAGGGCTTCAAGTTCTCCACGTACGCCACGTGGTGGATCCGCCAGGCCATCACCCGCGCCATCGCCGACCAGGCGCGCACCATCCGCATCCCCGTCCACATGGTGGAGACCATCAACAAGCTCGTGCGCATCCAGCGCCAGCTTCTGCAGGAGCTCGGCCGTGAGCCAACGCCCGAGGAGATCGGCAAGGAGATGGGCCTGCCCGCCGAGCGCGTGCGCGAGATCCAGAAGATCAGCCAGGAGCCCGTTTCCCTGGAAACGCCCATCGGCGAGGAAGAGGATTCCCAGCTCGGCGACTTCATCGAGGACGACGCCGCCGTGGTGCCGCCCGATGCCGCCAGCTTCAGCATGCTCCAGGAGCAGCTGTCCAAGGTGCTCGACGGGCTTGCCGAGCGCGAGCGCAAGGTCATCAGCCTGCGTTTCGGCCTGGAGGACGGCCATCCTCGCACGCTCGAGGAGGTCGGCCGCGAGTTCGGCGTCACGCGCGAGCGCATCCGCCAGATCGAGAGCAAGACGCTTGCTAAACTGCGTCATCCTTCCCGCTCCAGCAAGCTGAAGGATTACCTGGAAGATTAACGGAAACGCGGGTCGTAAGGCCCGCGTTTCTTTTCGGGCCGCCAATGCCCGTAGCTAGACACATCGCCCACGAAAGGCATCTAGATGACTTCTCCCGCATACGATGAATACGAGTTCTTCGCCAGCTGCCTGGCCGGGTTCGAGCAATATCTGGCCGACGAGCTCAAGCGCTTGCGCGGCCGCCGTATCCGCCCGCTGCACGGCGGCGTGGCCTTTTTCGGCACGGCGGCCGTGGCTCAGCGCGTGTGCCTGTGGTCGCGTTTGGCCTCACGCGTCACGCTGGTCGTCAAGCGCGTGAACGCCGGCGACGCCAGCTTGCTGTACGAGGGCATCCGCCGCATCCCCTGGCATGAGGTCATAGCGCCCGGGGCCAGCATCGCCGTCCGCGCGCACGGCATGAACGAAGAGCTTCGCAACACGCATTTCACCGAGCTGAAGGTCAAAGACGGCATCTGCGATGCGCTCAGGGAGCGCACGGGCTCGCGCCCCGATGTGGATAGCGCCAACGCCGACGCCAACATCGACGTGCGCATCCGCGACAGCCGCGCCACCGTCTCGCTGGACCTTTCCGGCGAATCGCTCTACGCGCGCCCGTATTTGGAGCCCGATGCGGGCCAAGATGCGCCGCTCGAGTGCGCCCTGTCCGCGGGCGTTTTGGCCATGTGCGAATGGGACGGCATGCGCGACGGCGCCGCATTGGTGGACCCGGCGTGCGGCGACGGCTCGCTGGTGGTGGAGGCCGCTGCGGCGGCATGCGATATGGCCCCGGGCCTGGCGCGCAGCCGCTGGGGCTTCATGGGCTGGGCCGCGTTCGACGAGCAGGCATGGGATCGTCTCCTTGACGAGGCCGACGAGCGCTTCGAGGAAGGCTTGGAGGCCGTCGGCGGCGCCGGTGCGGCGAACGCTTCGGCTTCCGATCGCCCCGATCTCGAGCGCGTGCGCATCGTGGGCGCCACCAACTCAAGCCCCGCCATCGCCCGCGCCCGCAACCGCGCCAAGCGCGCCGGCTTGCGCCAGGTGGTCAGCATCGAGCTGGGCGATGCCCATAC
>NZ_CAKTYH010000036.1 GCF_934632265.1 uncultured Senegalimassilia sp. | reverse complement strand
GCTGCTGAGATGGGCTTCGAGATCCCCGTGGACGAGTCCATCCAGGTTGAGGAGAAGCCGGCCAAGAAGCGCGAGAAGAAGGCCGACAAGCCCGCTGAGGAGCAGGCTGAATAAGCTGACTTAAGCGTTAGGCTTCAAGCAACCGCTTAGCATCCGCAAGGCCCCCGGCATACGCCGGGGGCCTTGTTGCGTCCGGGGCTATCGAGGGGTGTTTGCGTTTCGGTCAATGGGCGAGAAGGCCTGAGAAGGCGTGTTCGGAGGGCGCAGGCATGGATGTATCGGCCTTCGCCCCTCGATAAAATCAGCCCGCAATCGCGATGCGTTGGCTGCAGGCGATTACGGGCTGAGCGGTTCGGCTCGATTGTTTGACGGCTAAGACGCGCCTATTGCTGTGGGTGCTCTCCAAGGCTGTTGGCCATGTTGGTGGCAATGGAGGCTACGGCTGCCTGCTGGGCTGCGATGGACTTCGAGGTTGCAGCCTCAAAGGGTGTTTCCGCGTGCGCAACCTGGTCGCCTTCCTTGTGCTCGGGCAGAAGGCTTCCGATGGCGTCGTGGACCATGTCGATATAGGCCTGCGCGCCTTCCGAGGACAAGTGCGTGCCGTCGCCATCGAACCAGGTGCCGTGCGATGCGCTCAGGTCGTACCAGTTGATCACCTGCACATTGCCGTAGCGCTCAGCGGCGCGATCGAGCGCGGCGTTCGTTTCCGCCATCCAGCTTTGCGGGCTACGGGTGTTCACGAAGAACACGTGCTTCTCGGTGCCCACCACGCCAAGCAGGTCGTCTAATTGCTCATCCGTGACCTGCCCGTTCGTTCCCAGCGCGAACACCACCACATTGCCCACGATGTCCTGTTCGGCATAGGAGCGGTACACTTCCTCGCCGACGGTGAGCTGACGGTTCACGGCGGCATCGATGGCGCCGTAGGGGAACGTTTCGGTGAAGTTGGGGATGGCTCGCACTGATACCGAGTCGCCGATCATGAGCACATCGAGTTTGGGCTTTTCGGCTGTCGTGGCGGCGTCCGACGTGTCCGCCGGCAGACCCGCAACATGCGCCGATTCGTCCTTCAGCAGATCGCCGCTCTCAAGCGCAGAGGTGTCGGGCACGAAGATCAGCCCGCCGATGCAGACGATGGTGAGAACGGAGGCAGCCGCCGTGGGCAGGGCATGGGTGCGAAGCCAGTCGGCAAGCAGGATCTGCCCGCTGCGCACATCGCCCACGAACTTCCCGATGGCGCCATGGCGGATGGGGTCTTCCACGAACTTATAGGAGAACCACGAGATGGCGAAGATGACGGCAAGCTCTACCAGGTACATCCACCACGGGGTGCCGTCGATGTTGCTGCGCGGGTTCATAAGCAGAAGGATGGGGTAGTGCCACAGGTACATGCCGTAGGAGTGCAGGCCGATCCACACGAGCGGTTTTGCGGCGAACACCTTCGCCAACAGGCTAGACGGGTGCACGATAACGGCGATGATGACCATGGTGATCACGGAGGCGAGCAGGATGCCGCCGCGGTACATGAACGCCGACGTGCCATCGATGCCCGCCATCATGGCCACCAAGCCGATGAGCGCGATGCCGCCCACGGCATCGAGCGCCAGCCGCACGTTGCGGTCAAGGTGGATCTCGTTGTCCGCGCCCAGTTGGTTCGACGGCCATACGAAGGCAAGCCATGCGCCGATGAGCAGGCTGAATGCGCGGGTGTCGGTTCCGTAGTACACGCGTGAGGGGTCGACGTCGGGGTTGAACAGGATCGCCATCTCAAGTGCGGATGCCAAGGCGAGCGCGAAGGTGGCGTTGCGCATATGGGTGCGCTTCACGCCGAACTTGTGCGCAAGGATGAGCACCACGGGCCAAACCACGTAGAACTGCTCCTCGATGGCCAGCGACCAGAAATGCGTGACGGGGCTGGGGGCGCCCAGGGCATCGAAGTAGGACACGTCGCGCAGGATGTACCACCAGTTGGTCACCCAGCAAAGCGCCGCCCACATGTCCTCGCGCAGCTTCGTGAGCAGGCTGTGGTCGAACAACGTGCACAGCACGGCGGTGACTATGATGACGAAGGCGATGGCCGGGAACAGGCGTTTCACGCGGCGTAGCCAGAACTGCTGCAGGTCGATGGTGCCCGTGGAATCCCATTCGATGAGCAGCAGGCTGGTGATCAGGTAGCCCGACAACACGAAGAACACGGTGACGCCGAGCAGGCCGCCGGGCATCCATGCCATGCCCATGTGGTAAGCGATAACGCCGAGCACGGCGAGCGCTCGCAGGCCGTCGAGGGCGGGGATGTAGCGCGATTTCTTTCGCTTGGGCTTTTCTACGTTGCCGGATGCGCGCGAGGTTCGCGGCGATGCGCCGTGCGCGCTGCCGTGACGGCCGTCCGTTGCGGCGTTCGATTGACGGGCCGTGCGCGATGTGGCTGCCGGGCCGCTTGCGGCGCGGCCGTGCATGTTGGAACGGTTTTGCGTGTAAGAATCCGATGCGGGGCTTGCGTATGCGCTTCGCGAGCGGTTGCGTGCATGGCTCCCAGCCGGCGTTTCCGGCATGATAGTTCCCTTCTCATCTGCTGCGCTCCCTTAATCCGCAGCACATCGCCCCAGTATACCAGTGCCGCCTACCGTAACCTGTCGGCAAATGATGGCATGTGCCGTGCGTTTCGGCCGTGCGGTGCGTGTATCATGGGTAGAAGATATGCGTGAAGGCAACGCTGCGATGCCGACAAAGGAGGCAGGCATGGGTATGAAGAAGCTGTTCGTCATCGGCGGCATGGGCGCCGGCAAGTCGACGGCCCGCAAGGTTCTGGCCGAGCAGGGCGTCCCGTACATCGACCTCGACAAGGTCGGTCATGATGTGCTGCTGTGGGATACGGTCAAAGCCGACCTGGTTGAGGCGTTCGGCGCCGATATCCTGGGCGCGGATGGCCAGATCGTGCGCTCGAAGGTGGCGGCGAAGGCGTTCGCCACGCCGGCGGAGACGCGTAAGCTCAACCGCATCACCATGCCGCGCATCGAGGAGGCGTTCACCGACCAGCTCGACGAGCTTGAGCGCCAGGGCAACAAGGCCGTGGTCGTGGAGTACTCCGTGTTCAAGAACCGTCAGGTGTCCATGGCCAACGGCGCCGACGTGGTCATCGCCGTGCTGGCCCCGCTCGACGACCGCATCGAGCGCGCCGTTGCAGGCGGTTGGGACGAGCAGGACGTGCGTCGCCGTATCGCCCGCCAAATCAGCGACGCGGACCGCATCGAGCAATCCGACGTGGTGTTCAACAACGACGGCACGCCCGAGCAGCTGCGCGAGCAGGTCGAGCAGTGGTGGCGTGAATACAGCAAAACGCTGGACTAGGACGGCATCGCGCTGATGGGCGCGATCTATTAAAGCGCTGCGGGCCCCTGCGGCTCATCGCATCCGGTTTAGGTCGGGCGCGGTGTGCCAAGCAGGGGCTTTTTGCGTTGCCTGGAGATGAAGAGAAAACGTACACTTGTTCTTTTCGGTGCGGCGTGCTAGACTTCGGGCACTGATTCAAAGGAAGCGCCTGCGAAGGACGTGATTGCATATGAGCAGCCATCTGAAGAACATCGAGGGCATGGCAATGGAGGGCAAGCTGCCCGAAGTGCGTCTTGCGAACACCCCGTTTCGCGTGGTCAGCCCTTATGAGCCTTCAGGCGACCAGCCGCAGGCCATCAAGAAGCTTGCGCAGGGTGTAGAGGATGGACTGCGCTATCAAACGCTTCTGGGCGTTACGGGCTCGGGCAAAACGTTCACCATGGCGAAAACCATCGAGGCGGTGCAGCGTCCCACGCTTGTCATGGCGCCAAATAAGACGCTTGCCGCTCAGCTTGCAAGCGAGCTGAAGGAGTTCTTCCCCGATAACGCCGTGGTGTATTTCGTCAGCTACTACGATTATTATCAGCCCGAGGCGTACGTGCCCTCGTCGGACACGTTCATCGAAAAGGACGCCTCCATCAACGAAGAGGTGGAGAAGCTGCGCCATGCCGCCACCAGCGCGCTCCTTTCCAGGCGCGATGTCATCGTGGTGGCCTCGGTCAGCTGCATCTACGGTATCGGCAGCCCTATGGACTACGCGGGCATGGCCGTGTTCGTGGATAAGCAGAAGGAGATGGATCGCGACCAGATGATCCATGACCTTATCGACATCCAATACGATCGCAACGACTACGAGCTGAAGCGCGGCACGTTTCGCGTACGGGGGGATAACCTGGACGTGTTCCCGCCGTATGCGGATAACCCGGTGCGCGTGGAGTTCTGGGGCGATGAGATAGAGCAGATCTCGGAAATAGACAACGTTACGGGCGAGGTTCTGCAAACCTACGAGGCGCTGCCCATCTGGCCGGCTTCCCATTACGTGACGGCGCGTCCGAAGATGGAGCATGCCATCAAAACCATCCAAGAAGAGCTGCGCGAGCGCTTGCAGCAGTTCAAGGAAGAGGGCAAGCTGCTTGAGGCTCAGCGGTTGGAGATGCGCGTGAACTACGATCTTGAGATGTTGGAAACCATGGGGTTTTGCAGCGGCATCGAGAATTACTCGCGGCATCTTGACGGTCGTCAGCCTGGAGAGCCCCCGTACACGCTCATCGATTATTTCCCGGATGATTTCCTGTGCATCATCGACGAGAGCCATGTTACGGTGCCTCAGATCCGCGGCATGCACGAAGGCGACCGCAGCCGCAAGATCACCTTGACCGAGCATGGGTTCCGGCTGCCCAGCTGTTTGGATAACCGTCCGTTGCGTTTCGACGAGTTCGAGGAGCGCGTGCCGCAGTTCATCTACGTGTCGGCAACGCCCGGCGATTACGAGCTGAAGGTCAGCCAGAAGCAGGTGGAGCAGATCATCCGCCCCACGGGCTTGCTGGACCCCGAGATCATCGTGCGAGGCAGTGCAAGCCAGATCGACGACATCATCGACGAGGCGAAGGAGCGCGCCGACCGCAACGAGCGCGTGCTCATAACCACGCTTACCAAGAAGATGGCAGAGGACTTGACCGATCATCTTCTGGACCGCGGCATACGTGCCCGCTACATGCACAGCGACATCGGCACGCTTGAGCGCGTGGATATTTTGCGCGATCTGCGCTTAGGCAAGTTCGACGTGCTGGTGGGAATCAACCTGCTGCGCGAGGGCTTGGACCTGCCCGAGGTAACGTTGGTGGCCATTCTCGATGCCGACAAGGAGGGCTTCCTGCGAAACCAGCGCAGCCTTATCCAGACCATCGGTCGTGCGGCGCGTAATGCGAACGGCCAGGTGATTATGTATGCCGACAAAACCACCGATTCCATGGACCTTGCCATCACCGAAACGCGTCGTCGTCGCAGCATCCAGATGGCGTACAACGAAGAGCACGGCATCACGCCTCAAACGGTCAAGAAGGCGGTCGTGGACATCATGAGCTACGTGCATGGCGAGATGGGCGATGTGTCGTCTGAGCAAGTGAACATGCAGCTTGCCGAGCTGTCGCGCGAAGAGGTGCTGCGCGTTATCTCCAGCATGGAGGAAGACATGGCGGAGGCGTCGCGCAATATGGACTTCGAGGAGGCGGCGCGCCTGCGAGACGAGGTTGTGCGTCTGCGCGCCGGCGTCGAGGGCGAAAGCGAGGCCGATGTGCTCAAGGATCTGAAGAAGAGTGCGCGCAAGGGTAGCGCATTCGGCAATCGCAAGAACGCGGCGTATGGTGGCGCGCGCAGGTCGTAAGGTCATGCTGTCCGTCGACCGCGGGCTGATGGGCGTGGCGATGGCGGCTTGCTTGCTCAGCATAGGGCGCTGGTGGCAACTCGCTTGCCGCGCATGATGCAGAGCGGGGCAATAGAGAGAGCGGTTGCATGGCATTTGTCGCGGCTACGGCTTGTGCGGTGCAGGAGGTCGCTGCGTTTGCGGGATGTTGGCGCACGGTTCGCGTAATGCCGCTATCGCCGTTGGTTTATTCGGGAACGTTTTGGTTGAGGCTGCCGGTGCGATAGCCGTCGGCGTCAACGGTCACGTAGGCGAAGCCCGCATCGTGTATGCGCTTGGTCAGGTCGGTGGAGATCAGCGCGTCCATAAGCGCTGCTCGCTGGTCGGGCGCCACCTCGATGCGTGCAAGGTCCCCATGGGCTCGGCAGCGTATCTGGGGAAAGCCTGCGTCCATAAGCGCATCCTCGGCATGCTCGACGGATCGAAGCTTTTCGGCGGTGATGGCCTCGTTGTAGGGGATGCGGCTTGCAAGGCACGCGTAAGAGGGCTTGTCCCAGGTTGGAAGGCCAAGCTTGCGAGACAGGGCCCGAACATCGGCCTTCGACAGGCCTGCCGCCAGCAGGGGATTGTCCACTTTCAGCTCGCCAAGCGCCTTAAGCCCGGGGCGGTAATCGCCTAAATCGCTGGTGTTGGTGCCTTCGGCCACATGGGGTATTCCCAGGCGTGTCGCTTGGTCCATGATGCGGGCGAACAGCGCGTTTTTGCACAGATAGCAGCGGTCGGCGGGATTCTCGGCGAAGCCGGGGATGGTCAGGGCGTCAACGTCCTTAACCACATGGCGGATGCCGCGTTCGGCGCAGAAATCGCTTGCTTCGCGGATCTCGCGTGCGGGGATCATCTGCGCTCGGGCGGTGATGGCAACGGCGTTGTGCCCTAGCACGTCGGCGGCAACGCTTAGCAGCAAGGTGGAATCCACGCCGCCCGAAAACGCTACAGCTACCGTTCCCAGTCTCGCCAGGTGTTCTTTCAGCGCTTCGTATTTCTTGGAAAGCTCGGCGGGAAGCGGGGAGGGGGCATCGATGCTCATGAGCGGCCTTTCGCGTTGCGGATGGTTTCGTAACGCACGCTAACACATAAAGCCGGCTTCAGGTTTTGCCGAACGCGGAGATTTCGCGTTTACAGCATATCGGTGAAGCGCAGGTTCATGTCGACAGGGGTGGAGATGCCCGCCACGCTGCCGGTGTTGCTGTACTGCCACATCACGAAGTCGAATTGACCGGAAGGCTGAAGAGCGTTGTACTCGGCGAACCAGACGGGGCGGTCGCCTAGGCTATCAAGGTTCATGCGAGCGATATCCACCTTGTTGCCATATACCATGGAACGATATCCCGCTTGCTCGATGCGCTGACAGAAGGCCAGTGCGGCGGCCGTGAGGGTGTCTCGGTCCACGTTGTTGCCACGTGCGTTCACCGTCGTGTCCTTCTCGTGATCGAAGGTTATGGGAAGGTCGAGTTCGCGGCTGCCGAGCTGGTCCAGAACGAAGTCGGCCTCCTCTTGCGCCTCTTCCACGCTGGTGGCTTGCGAATAAAAATACACGCCGGTTTGCAAGCCGGCGTTGGCTGCCCCGGTAAGGTTTTCGTTTAAACGGGCATCCGCGAACAGGCCGCCTTCGGTGGTGCCGCGGTAGCCCGCTCGCACAAAGGCGAACTGTATCCCGTCGCTTGCGACCTGCTCCCAATCGATGGCGCCTTGCATTTCGGACACGTCGATTCCCGTTTGCGACTTCTCGACCCCGTTCTCGGAGTATGAGAACCTGCAGTTTTGCTGGGAAAGGCCCGAGAAATCGTACGGGCTGACGTAGGGCTGCTTCGTGTTGGCCGAGCGGGAGGTTTCTTCTTGCGATGAGCCGTTGAACAGCGCTGATGTCGCGTTGCATGCCGACACGCCGACGACTACGAGCGCAAGTGCAAGCGCAAGGATGACGAACGGCTTGCGGGTGTTGGCGCTGTGGCGCGGGCGCTGTTGGGGGCGAGCTGTCCCGGGCCGCGCGGATGCGTTGCGCGTCGACGAAGATGTGCGGGGCTGCGCGTATGCGCTTCGTGCCGATGGTGAGCTTTGAGGCCGTGTGGATGCGTTACGCACTGACGGAGAGGTGCGGGGCCGCGTGGGGCCGTTGCCCGTCGATGGTGAGACTCGGGCCTTCGCGGACGCGTTGCGCGTCGAGGATGAGGTTCGGGCGGGCTGCCCGTTGCGGTTTCTGCTATTCATAGGCGTTATGGTAGCAAACGGTGTTGGGCGCAGGGCTTCCGTCCATGGTTTGAACGCGGGGTTTCCAAATGCCGCTCATAGTGATTTCCCGCCGCTGACGCGCGTTAACGGCGTTAATCCAATTGATACCAACTTACTTCTAATATGCTCGTCTCATTGTTGGTTTTAGCCTGATGTGCACGCTCTTGCAGATGCCTTTGCATGCGATTTTGGGACGATTGCGCATCTGCGCAAGCAAGCGGGTGCTTGCCTCGTTAGGGAAGCGGGGCGCGACAAGGTGAGGATGGGACGCTACGATGATGGTTTCGACAAGGGGGCGCTATGCCCTCAGGCTTATGATCGATATCGCCAAGCAGGGGGAGGCGGGCGCGCTTGTCACTATGAGGCAAGCCGCGCAACGCCAGGGGCTTTCCGTCAAGTATCTGGAGCAGCTCGGCGGCGCTCTTGTGCGTGCCGGGGTGCTGAAGAGCATTCGCGGCGTGAGCGGCGGATATTATCTGGCCCAGCCCGCCGATCAGATTCGCATCGGCGACGTGCTGCGCGCCACAGAAGGTTCCTGCATGCCGGTCGCATGCGTGGACGATGAGGGCAAATGCGACCTTGCGGGCGGCTGCGAGGCGCGTGGTTTCTGGCGGGGGATGGGCAATGCCATCAATGCCTATATCGACCGTATCACGCTTGCCGATGTGCTGGAAGGCAACGTGGAGGCATAGCCGGTCCTGGGGGCACAATGCATCATCGGCAACCAATGCCGGTAAACGCGACGGGCTGCAGCTTGCAAGCTGCAGCCCGTCGCGTTTACCGGCCGTGATTGTGCGCTATTCCTCGTCGAGCGCGGTCTGCTTGATGCGGGCAGCCAGGTCGGCGCCGCGGTCGCCGAACAGAAGGGCGCTGTTGTGCTTGAAGAAGCGCTCGCTTCCGTGGGCGTTGATGAACGCCATGCTGTAGCGGTTCGCGGAAAGGTCGGTGATGAGCAGCAGCATCTCCTGGCCCTCGCCAAACGCCTGCTCGGCGAACGCCAATGCGCGGTCAAGGGCTTGCTCGCCTTGCTCGACGCGGCTCTCAAGCCCGCCGAGCATCTTGGAGAACGCCTCTTTGACCTGGTCGAACGTCAACGAACCGGTTTGCGCTCCCAGGTGCTGCGCCTGCTGGAGCATGTCGATGGCGCGCTCGTAGGAGCGATACTTCTGCTCGGACAAAAGCCCGCTTGCGCGATCGGTGCGCAGCAGACGGCGTACCTCGGCCTCCTGTGCGCGCACCTCCTCGGTGGCATCAACGGTGCCGGCCGCCTCAAGCTTGTCGCGCATGGCGGCAAGGCGCGGGTGAGCGAACTCCACGGCGCCTTCCTCGAGCACCGCTTCGCGCAGCACGCCTGCAAGCGCGTCGGAGAGCAGGCCCACTACCGACACGCGCTCATCGAAGGGCGCGGCCTGGGCGCGATCGACCACTTCGGGGCCGGCCGTGCCCGCAAGCACACGGTCCACCTGGTAGTCGGCGCGGTACTTCGTGAACAGGTCGTAGTATACGGCGAAGCGTTTGGCGATCTGGGGCGCCTGCACGTATTGGCCGATGAGCACCTCGTCGACGGGCAGGTCCTGCGCCTCGTAGAGCCTGATGGCGCTTGACAGGTCGTCCCAGCCGCGGGCTGTGACGAATTCCTTGCCGTCGGGCGTGGTCTCCAGGTGATAGAAGTGGTCCTGCTCGACGTCAAGGTAGGTGATGACCGCCGGGTGCACGCCGTGGCCGAGCGCATAATCGCGCCACGCCTGGAAGTCGGGCTCCACGTCCAAACGCTTCAGGCGGTCCCACGTTGCCAGGTCGAAGTCGCGAGCCGTGCGGTTGTACTCGGGCGGGTTGCCTGCCGTCACCACGATCCAGCCCTCGGGAACCTTGTGGCGGCCGAACACCTTGTACTGCAGGAACTGCAGCATGGCCGGCGTGAGCGTTTCCGACACGCAGTTGATTTCGTCAAGGAACAGGATGCCCTCGCGATGCCCCGTCTGCTCGATGGCGTCGTAGACCGCGGCGATGATCTCGCTCATGGTGTATTCGGACACGTCGTAGGTTTTCCCGCCGTATTCCTTCTGCGCGATGAACGGCAGGCCCAGCGCGCTTTGGCGCGTGTGGTGGGTCATGGAGTAGGAAACGAAACCCACCTCAAGCTCTTGGGCGATCTGCTCGACGATGGCGGTCTTGCCGATGCCGGGCGCACCCAGAAGGAAGATGGGGCGCTGGCGCTGCGGCGGCAGGGCGTAGCCGCCGAACTCGTCTTTGGCGAAATACGCCTGCATGGTGTACTTGATCTGCTGTTTCGCCTGTTGGATATCCATGGCTGCTCCTTGCTCGATGGGGTGGTGCTAGGCCAGATCGGGGGCCTGTTCGGTAAACGTTTCGTCGAGAACGGCCTTCATCGCCCACGGCGGCACCGGCGCGCTCGCGTCGGCGGTCTCGGCGTCGGGGAACACGAAGGCGGTATCGAAGGACGGCTTGTGGGCCGGGTAGGTGCCTTGGCCGTCGGTGAAGTAGAGAAGGCCGCCGAGGTTTTGGAACTCGCCTCGTTCAAGCGCGTCTTCAACGTAGGCGAACACGGGCCGGAAATCGGTGCCGCCCAGGCCTTCGACCTTCACGTTGTCCAGGAAATTGTCCAGCTCGTCCAAGCTATGGATGCAGTCGACGGCTGTGACGGCGGCATCGCATTGCACCAGATGCACGTTCATGCGGGTGAAAAAGCCCGTCTCGTTGGACAGGATGGAATACGTGCGCTCAAGGAAGCGCCTGACCAGCCCGTCTTTGGTGGATGCGGAGGTGTCGATGGCTATGACGAAGTCGCGGATGCGCCGCTCCTCGACGTATTCCAAAGGCTCGATCAGCGGCAGGTTGCCGTAGCGGGAAAGGCCGTAGCAATAGTAGACGTAGTCGAACTCGTCGTCGTTGACGCGCACGTGCTCGCCCATGCGCGCGAACTTGCGCAAAAAGGCGGTGAAGTCCTGTCTGCGGCGCGTGACCGAGCGCAGGTTCATGGAAAGGTTCGACCCTTCCACGCCCCAAAGCTTGATATAGGAGTCAAGCTGCACGCCCATCTCGAGCGCCGCGTTCTTCCACTGGTCGAGCGAGCGATCGAGGTTGACGGTGTCGGCGAAGCGGTTCGCCTGCACGCCGCGGGCCTGTTCCGGCGCCTCCTTCTCGGTGATGTCGTCAAGCGACAGGCCGCGGTGGGCCTTGTGGTTGGGCTTGGCCTTGCGCGCCTCGTCGGGCATGGGCATGTCCGTGCCGTTCTTGCCCGCCTCGCCGGCTGCGGGGGCGGGGGAATCGGAGGCGTTTTCCTGCTTCTCGCCTGTTTGGGTCTGACGGCGCGCGGCCTCCTCGGCCGCCATGCGGTGCCAGGGTTCATGGTCGTCGGCGAAGAAGGGCGCGGCCAGCTGCGCGAGCTCCTGGTCGCTCAACCCCTTGTCGGCGAAGTGGCGGTACAGGGCCTCGGCGGTGAGCTGCGGGCATTCCGCCTGAAGCTGGGCGAGCGCGGCGGTTTGGCGCGCGGCGCGCGGGCTTGCCGTGGCGGGCAGCGCCAGCTGGGTGATGACCGCCTCGACGGCTATGTCGCACGCGGCATCCCAGCGCGCGGCGTCCATGTTCGGGTTGGGGAAGGGGTGCAGAAACACGTCGTGCAGCATGATGTGCAGGTACGTGCGCGCAAGTTCCTCCGGGTTTGATGCGAAGGTGCGCGCCACGTCGGCCGGGCTGTAGCGCAGGTACGTGCCATCGGTGGCGATGGTCTGACCCGGTTGCGCCAGCAGCTTGAGATGGGCGAACGCGGCGTTCATGAAGCGCAAGCTGACCAGCAGCTTATTGCGGGTCAGCTCAAGGGCTTGCTGGGCAAGCCGACCTGAGGCGCTATGTGCCATTGCGGGCCTCCCGTCGCTTGATTTCGTCGCTTCGCGCAGTGTAGCATGGGCGGCAAAGCGGGTAAACACAGGGCCTGGATACGGGAGGTGCTTCGATGGCAGCGGCAGAGGAGATGGTGTTCGCAACGCAGGGCGCGAAAGCGCAGGAGGTGGTGGCGCGCGCGCTTGCGGCGCCGGTGAGCCTTACGGCCGATCAGGTGCGCGAGGTGAGCCCGGGACGCTCCCAGGCGGGCGAGGTGTGGTCGCCGCAGCTGCTGCCGTACCAGTCGTGGGAAGGCGGCGCCGCGCGTGCCGGGCAGGTTGACGGCGATGCCGACGGCGATTTGCTGGCCGCGGGGTCGCTGGGCATGGGCGTCGATGATGACGCCCGCGCGCGCCTGCTCGCCATGGCGGCACGGCAAGAGGGCGTGGGCGGCGCCGCGGCGGTGGACGTGCCCGACGAGCAGGATGCGCCGGCGGTGTCGGTTCAGCGCGAGGAGGCGGGCTATGCCCTGGTCGGCTTCGACCTGCGCGCGCTCGCGCAAGCGGCTGAAGCGCAGTCTGGGCTTGCCGTGGTGCTCCCCTCGTTCGTGGATGGCGTCCCCGTCGTGCGCATCGCGCCCGGAGCCTTTGCGCGGCGTTTGGTGCGCGGTGTGGGCGTCGACGTGCTGGTGGTGCCCGACACGGTGCAGCGCATCGGCGCCGGCGCCTTCTCGGCCTTGCCCGGGCGGCATATCCATTTGGGGGCGGGCGTGCGCGCGGGCGGCGCCCAGGCCTGCGACCTTTCCGGCGTCACGCCGCCGCTCGAGCGCCGCACCTATTCGGTGAGCGGGGAAAACGAGCATTATCAAGCGCAGGATGGCAGCCTGCTTTCCGCGGACGGGAAGATGCTTTTGTTCTGCGCCCCGCCCTATGAGGAGCGCTATGCCCTTCCCGACGGCGTTGAGGTAGTTGGCGAGACGGCGTTCGCGCAGGGTTGCGAGCCGCCGCACGTGGTGTCGGCGCCGGCGTGCTTGCAGCATGTCCGGGCCAAGCAATGGGATGCCGCGCTGTGGATGTGCCCGGCCGGATGCGACGGCGCGCGCCGCCTGCGCCGCCGAGGCGTGCGCGTGTGCGGCCCTGACGCCATCGAGGCGGACGGCTGCTGGTTCGACTGCCGCGATGGCGCGGCCCTGCTGGTGGCGGGTCCGCAGCCCCCGAAGTCCGCATCGAAGCGCTTCGCCAGCGTGGCGGCGCGTGCACGTGCCGCGGCGGCAAGCGACGAGGGCGTTGCCGTGGATGCGAAGCAGGCGGCGGCGCGCGCCGAGGCCAATGATTGCGGCGGGCTTGTGTCGGGCGGCAGGTTGGGCCCGGTCGGCCAGGGGCCGTCGGCGGCGGTGCTTGCCCAGCCCCAGGTCGTCGAAACGCTGGCTTTGCCTGCTCAGGTTCGGGGGGCGGAATTGACGCGCATCGCTCCAAGCGCCCTGCCGTATGCGCCGAAGACCCTGATCATCCCCGCAACGGTTCGCGAAGTGGGGGATGGCAACGCGTGTCGCGGAACGAAGCGCCTGGTGCTTCCCGAGGGCCTCGAGCGCGTGGGTGCGCACAGCTTCTGCTCACGCACGCTCGAAGGCCCCGTGGCCCTGCCGAAGTCGCTTCGGTCGGTGGGCGAGGGCAGCTTCGAGTTCTCCGTGTGCCGGCTGGCGTGGTCGGGCGTTGCGGTGCACGTGCCCGCCGATCAGCTGCTCAGCTGCTTCACCCTTGATGCCGAGCCTGGGTCCGATCCGTTCGACCTACCTCGTTACGACGAGGTGCTCAGGTCGGGAAAGAACGTGCCGGATCGTTTAGGGGCGCTGCTGCATCGCCTTGAGCGCCCCGTGGGGCTGGATTCGCAGATGCAGGCCGCCTTCGCCGACGAGGTGCGCGCTGCAGGGCGCGAGGCGCTCGTGCGCATCGCCCGTGAGGGCAGCCTGGAGATGGTGCGCCAGCTGGCGGACCTGGGGCTTATGGAGGATAAGCGCTTCGACGCGCAGATCGAGCTTTTGCGCCAGGGCAACCGCATGGATTGCGTGGCGTTTCTCATGGAGCGGCGGCATCGCAGCGGCTCGCAGGCCGATGGGGCCGGCGGGCAGGACGCGCCTGCAAGCTTGAGGAGCAAGTTCGCCCTATAGAGGGGACGGGCGTGCAAGGTTTTCGGGGGCATGGGGAGGTTTCCCACCGACTTATGTTGGATGCCCCGAAAAGCCTTTGCGCACGCGTTCGTTGCGCGGTAACGCTGCTATACTGTGATATATAGAACAGCCGTACGTGTTATGGCCTCATGATCCGCACGCAGAAGGAACCGCGATGATCGACGAGATGCAAGTTAAGAACCTGGCGCTGATCAAGCAGGCCTCCCTTGCCCCCGCGCAAGGGCTGACCGTGCTCACGGGCGAGACGGGCGCCGGCAAAACGGCGTTGCTGTCGGCGTTGAAGCTGCTCATGGGTTCCCGCGCCGATAAGGATTCCGTGCGCGACGGTCAGGACGGCCTTGAGGTCAGCGGGCGCTTCTTCGGGCTTTCCCGTGCGTCTTCGGATGGCGATGAGCCATCCGAAGACGATGATGAGCTGGTGACGGTGCGCCGTGTGGGGGCCGATGGGCGCTCGCGCGTCACGCTAGACGGCCGCATGGCAAGCGTACGGGAGCTGGCGGGCGCCGTAGCCCCCTCCATCGACCTGTGCGGTCAGCATGATCAGCAGCAGCTTTTGAAGCCGGCGGCGCACGTGGGCATGCTCGACGCGTGGGCCGGGCAGGACGTTGCCGAGGCGCTTTGCGCGTACCGGGAGGCATTTGCCGAGGCGTCGAGGGTGGCGGCGGAGCTTGCCCGGGTCCGCGATGCCGGTGCAGCCTCGTCGGCGAAGCTCGATGAGGCGCGCTTCGTGCTGCAGCGCATCGATGCCGTGGCCCCGCGCGAGGGCGAATACGAGGAACTCTCGGCTAAGCTTGCCCGCGCCGAGCATGCTGAAACGCTTGCGACGTCGGCGTATCGCGCGCATGAGGCGCTCGGGGGCGATGAGGGCGCCATCGATTTGCTGGGCAGCGCCGTGGCGGCCCTGGACGAGGGTTCCCGTTACGACTCTGAGCTCGGCAAGCTTGCGGAATCCTTGCGCGAGGCGGGGTATGTACTGGAAGATGTGGCGCGTACAGCGCGGGATTATCGCGATGGGGTGGAGTTCGACCCCGAGGAGCTGGAGCGCGGACAAGAGCGCATGGCGGCCTTGCAGGGGCTTATGCGCGCATACGGGCCGCGCATGGCCGATGTGCTTGCGGCGCGCGATGAGGCGGCTGACCTGGTGTCGTTGGTGGACGACGCCGAGGAGCGCGAACGCGCCGCGCAGAGAAAGGTCGATGCCGCCGAACAGGCACTGGCCACTGCGGCGCGAGCCCTCGATGCCGCGCGCGCCGCGGCGGCGCCAAGGTTTTCCCAGGCGGTGTCGGCGCAGATGCAGCGGTTGGAAATGGGAACGGCGCAGCTGGTGTGCGAGCAGCGTGCGCTTCCGCGCGCTTCGTGGACCCGCACCGGCGCATCGGAGGTGGAGTTCATGTTCCAGCCCGGTGCCGGCATGCAGGCCCGCCCGCTTGCCCGCATAGCCTCGGGCGGCGAGGTCAGCCGCGTCATGCTGGCCATAAAGGTGGTGCTCGGGCAGGCCGATAGCGTGGACACGCTGGTGTTCGACGAGGTCGATGCCGGCGTGGGCGGCTCGGTCGCCATCGCGCTGGCCGAGGTTTTGGCCGACCTGGCCCGCAGTCATCAGGTCATCGTGGTGACGCATCTGGCCCAGGTTGCCGTGCGCGGTGATGCGCACTACGCGGTCACCAAGATCGCCGGCGATGATGGGATGCCTCAGACCTGCTTGCGGCAGCTGTCCGCCGATGAGCGTCCCGCCGAGATCGCCCGCATGCTGTCCGGCGATGCTACGGAAGCATCCCTTGCCCACGCGTGGGAGATGCTTGCGGCAGCGAAGGGCGCGCAAGGGGAGTAAGGCGCGGAGCGCTTGCCCTGTGGGGCCTCGACGTATCCGACCGGGGTTTCCGGGCTGCCAAATGAAACCCGCATAGTTTGAAGGCCGCCGGCTGAGCCGGCGGCCTTTTTAGGTTTGCGTGACGGAATCGGGCTTGTGGCGCGTAGGGCGGATAAAAGAAGGCTTATAGGACAAAAAGTGTGTCCAGAACAATTATTCACTCCGTTGCGTACGGGTACCTTGTCGCGTGATGCAAT
>NZ_CAKTYH010000035.1 GCF_934632265.1 uncultured Senegalimassilia sp. | reverse complement strand
ACATATCGGATAACGAAGAAGCCATCGAAGACGAATCTGCTCTCGATATGCACCCCGCCGTTTCCGAAAGCGTTGAAGCAGCAGATGACGGCCAGGATGGCGACGACGTTGATTCTGACGACGTTGATTCCGAAGCGGTTGCGCAGTCTGATGATGGCTGCAAGTCAGACGAGGATTCCGAAGACGCCGGCGATGCCGCATACAACAAAGAAGATGCAACGAAACCGGATGAGGGCGATGCCCTCAACCCGGATACCGCCACCGAAGGGGAGCCCGAGGCGACGCAAGACGCAACCGAAGACCCCCAGGAGGCCGATCAGGACGCCCCGGAGCAGTCCGACGAACGCGACAGCACTGCCGATGAGGTGGCCCATGAGCGTACGCACGTGCTCGATCTTCCCGACATCCGCAACCTTGCCTTCGAGTCCGAGAAAACGCAAACGCTCGGGCCCAAGCCTGCATCGCCTGCTACCCGCTCGGGATGGGAACCCGATCTTTCCGGCTTCGACGAATTCCTCGTGTATCCCGGGTATGTGCCTCCGAAGGCCGCCTGGCATTCCGGCGACACCATGCAGATGCCCCGCATCACCGATGCCGATCTGTCGCAGCAGAAGGATTTCATCGCGCCCGATCCCAACAAGAAAAAGCGCGATCGCAAGAAGAAGAAAGCCGAGAAGGCCAAGGCTGCCCAATCTCAGCAGCAAAGCGCGGCGCATGAGGACGTCTTGGAGCAAGCAACCGTAAAGCCCGAAAAGGAGCAGCCGAAGCACGCCGAAATGGCGGCTGAAGCCGTCAAGCCTGAAGCGAAGACGAAAGACGAGAAGAAGCCCGAATCCAAGGCCAAGCGCATGCCCGGGTCGAGGATCGCGGCCATCGTGGCGGCGATCGTGCTCATCTGCGGAGGAATCGCTGCAGGCGTCACATACCAAATGGAGATGTGGGGCGGCAAGATCGTGCCCGACGTCACGGGTATGACGCAGGCGGACGCTACGTACATGCTGCAGAACAAGGGCTTCACGGTACGCTCCACAACGGTTCCCTCCGATTCCACCGAGGGTCTCGTCCTGCTCATGGATCCGGGCGCCGGCGCACGTCAGGAGGAGGGCGCCGAGGTCGTTATCCACGTGTCAACCTCGCGAACCGTTCCCAAGGTGGTCGGCTCCACGCAGGACAGCGCCTTGAAGGCGCTGTCGGACAACGGTTTCGAGAACGTGGATGTGCAGATGGAGCGCTCCGACGAGCCCGAGGGGACCGTCTTGTCCATCAGCCCCGACGAGGGCGATAAGGCAAAGGCTTCCACCGCCATCACGCTCACGGTGGCGCAGGCTTATACCGTTCCCGACGTCTCCGGAATGTCCTATAACGAAGCTGTGAAGGCCATCAAGGATGCCGGGCTGTCCTCAACGGCTGTGAACGTTTACAGCGAAACCGCAAGCGAGGGCTCCATCATGGGCGTCGAGCCCGCTGCAGGTTCGAAGGTTACCTCCGATACAGTCGTCGTCATATCGCTTGCGAAGTCGCGCGCCAGCGAGTTGACCGCAGCCGCGCGTTCTTATCTGTCCTCTACGACGTTGACGGCATCGGATGGATCGTCGTTCACGGTGTCCTCGGTCGATAGCGTTTCCTATCAGGGTAACGACACGGTGGCCTTCACCGCATCGGGCAAGGCTTCCAAGTCGGTGACGGTTCTGGGGCAGACCATATCGGTTGCGGGGGATTCGAAGCAGGTCTCCGGCACGGTGACCTTCGATTCCTCGAACAACGTCGCGTCGGTATCATTTAAATAGCCCGTGGCGCAAAGCACCTACAGCGCCCGCGTGCTCGTGCTGCGTAAGACCAAGTTGGGGGAGTCGGATCTTATCCTGTCCCTGCTTGCGCAGGATGGCTCGCAGATCCGGGCCGTTGCGAAAGGGGCGCGAAAGCCCACCAGCCAGTTCAGCTCCCGGTTGGAGCTGTATTCGCAGGCGGATGTGCTCTTAGCTCAAGGGCGTTCGCTCGATATCGTCAAGGAAGCGCGTTTGATCGCCGGCAATGCAGCGCTGCGTGAAAGCATGGAGCTTGCCGCCTGCGCGGCTCCCATCGCCGAGTTGCTCGATCGCATCACCCAGCCAGGGCTTGAGGTCCCGAAGCTGTTCGATCTCACGGAAACCGCCCTTGGCGCTCTTGCATCATCCGATCCAGCGCATGGTCCGGCGATGTGCGCGGCATGGCTGCTCAAAGCCTTCGCGTTTCTGGGCATCCGCCCCTCGCTGGATCGATGCTGCGTGTGCGGGCAGCCCTTGGCTTGCGATGTCGGCGGCGCTGTGCATCAGACGGTCGCGTTCTCGTGCGGCGAAGGCGGCGTGGTGTGCGACGATTGCCGCGTTTCCGACGTCGCGGGCCTTGCTCCGGAGGCGCTTTCCTGGTCCAGGGCGTTGCTAGGGATGCGATTTGCCGACATCGCTTCGATCGAAATCGATCAGTCGTGCGTCTTCGATGTGCTGCGCTTGTGCCAAACATGGGCCCAGGTGCACGCCTCCATTCGTCTGAAATCGCTCAATTTCCTATTCACCTGCGGATTGTTTTAGGTGCTTGCGCACCATGTAAGTTAGACGCTATGTCGTTATGACATACTTGCATCACTGAAGAGAGAGGAAATCTGAATGTATACGTATCGAACCAAGGGCGTTTGCTCGCGAGAGATCCACGTCGATTTGGACGGCGACACCATCAAGCACGTTGATTTCGTCGGCGGTTGCGATGGCAATCTCAAGGCCGTCGGCAAACTCGTCAACGGCAAGAACATCGACGATGTGGCCGCGGTTCTCGAGGGCAACACCTGCGGACGCCGCTCCACCAGCTGCGCCGATCAGCTGGTGCACGCCTTGCGCGAAGCCCGCGAAGCGCAATAAGCGCTGGTCGTGGATATGTGCGCAAGCTGTGCAGGTCCACATCGCAGGCTTGCGTGCAAACCCAAGGTCATCGTATCCTAGACAAGTTGCCGTTTGGGCAGCCACTTTCAGCTTGGTCCCCATGTCGCATGGATCCCAGCGGAAAGCACGTAGAGCGCAGCAACAGCTGCACGGAAGGCGGGCGAGTCCCGCAGGAAAGGTGGAGTTAGCATGCCTAGCAAACTCAGCATCACGAAAGAGCGCACCGCAGAGCTGGTCGCCGAGTTCGGCGCCAACGAGCACGACACCGGCAACCCGGACGTGCAGGTCGCCATCCTGTCCGAGCGTATCCGCAACCTCACCGAGCACCTGAAGACCCACAAGAAGGACAACCATTCCCGCCGTGGCCTGATGATGCTCATCGGTAAGCGTCGTGGTCTGCTCAAGTACATCAAGGAGCGCGACATCGAGCGTTACCGTGCCCTCATCAAGAAGCTCGGCATCCGCGACAACATCTAGTCAACGAAAGCCCGCGCAGCCCTGCGCGGGCTTTTGCATAGCGGTCGGGTACGCAAGGGCGTGCCTGCTCGCGGCAAGCGGGAAACGTGAGTACCCCTGGCCGAAGAAGCTTGGCCGCACTACGGCAGCCAAGGAATAGAGAAGGAAAGAACACCACATGGAAAAGATCGTCGAGTCCTTCGAGCTGTACGGCAAGACCTACCGCTTCGAAACGGGCGAGCTGGCCAAGCAGGCAACCGGCGCTGTCCTGGTCACGCAGGGCGAGACCACCGTGCTCGTCACGGCCGTCATCTCCAAGGAGGAGAAGAACTACGACTTCTTCCCGCTGACCGTCGACTTCATGGAGAAGATGTACTCCGTCGGCCGCATCCCCGGCGGCTACCTCAAGCGCGAGGCGCGTCCGTCCGAGAAGGGCACGCTGACCGCCCGCATGATCGACCGCCCCATCCGCCCCGGCTTCGTCGACGGCTTCAAGCGTGAGGTGCACATCGTCGCCACCACGCTCGTGTGCGACGGCAAGAACGCCCCTGACTGCATCTGCGTCGGCGGCGCTTCGGCTGCGCTCATGATCGGCAGCGCCCCGTTCGACGGCCCGGCCGCGTGCGTGCGCATCGCCCATAACCCCGAGACCGACGAGTTCATCGTCAACCCCACCTACGAGGAGCAGGAAACCTCCGATCTGGAGCTGACCATCGCGGGTACCGCCGATTACATCTCCATGGTGGAGGCCGGCGCCAACGAGGTCTCCGAGGATCTTATGCTGCGCGCCATGGACTTCGGCCAGCAGGCCATCGCGAAGTTCTGCGAGGCTCAGCAGCGCTTCCTCGATCGTTGCGACATCACCCCGGTCGAGTGGCCCATCCATGTTGCCGACCCGTCCATCGACGAGCGCATCAGCCCCTTCTTCGATGAGATGTCCCAAGCTTTGAGCGATGCCGACAAGCAGGCACGCATGGGCAAGGTCGAAGAGTTGAAGGCCCGCATCAAGGAAGAATCCTTCAACGAGGAGGAGCTTGCCGCTTGGGGCTCCGACATCGCCGCTGCTCTGAAGGCCCTCGAGAAGAAGGCCATGCGCGCCATGGTCATCGAAACGGGCGAGCGCGCCGACGGCCGCCGCGCCGACGAGATCCGTCCGCTGCATATCGTTCCCGGTTATCTGCCCCGCGTCCACGGCTCCGGCCTGTTCCAGCGCGGCCAGACCCAGGCCCTTTCCATTGCAACGCTCGGCATGCTCAACGAGTGGCAGCGCCTTGACACCATCGACCCGGCCGAGGGCAAGCGCTACATGCACCAGTACAACTTCCCGCCGTATTGCACCGGCGAAACGGGCCGTATGGGCGCCCCGAAGCGTCGCGAGGTCGGCCACGGTGCGCTGGCTGAGCGCGCTTTGCTGCCGGTGATCCCCTCCGAGGACGAGTTCCCCTACGCCATCCGCGTGGTTTCCGAGATCCTGGAGTCCAACGGCTCCTCGTCCATGGCGTCCACCTGCGGCTCCACCCTGGCGCTTATGGATGCCGGCGTGCCGATCAAGGCCCCGGTCTCCGGTATCGCCATGGGCCTTATCAAGGAAGGCGACGATATCGTCATCCTCTCCGACATCCAGGGCATCGAGGACTTTCTCGGCGATATGGACTTCAAGGTATGCGGCACCGAGAAGGGCATCACGGCCCTGCAGATGGACAACAAGGCCAAGGGCCTGTCCACCGAGATCCTCGGCCGCGCGCTCAAGCAGGCTCATGAAGGCCGTGCGCACATCCTCAAGGCCATGCTCGCCGAGCTGCCCGAGCCGCGCGCAACCCTGCGCGATACCGCTCCGCGTATCGAGACCATCCACATCCCCGTGGATAAGATCCGCGATGTCATCGGCTCCGGCGGCAAGGTCGTTCGCGGCATTCAGGACGAGACCGGCGCGCAGATCGACATCCAGGAAGACGGCACTATCCATATCGCGGCCATCGAGGGCCCAGCTGGCGAAGCTGCCAAGGCCATGATCCTCGGCATCGTGAAAGAACCCGAGGTCGGCGAGATCTTCGAGGGCGAGGTCGTTGGCATCAAGGACTTCGGCGCGTTCGTGAAGCTGACCCCCGGCAAGGACGGCCTGCTCCATATTTCCCGTGTGGCCAACGGCCGCGTCGGCTCGGTCGAGGATGTCCTGAAACTCGGCGATACGGTCAAGGTCCAGGTTCTCGAGATCGACCCCAAGACGGGCAAGATCTCGCTCGATCGCTTGGACAAGCCCGAGGCTCCCGAAGGCAGCGCCCCCGCGCCGCGCGAGCACCGCGGGCATGATCGTCACGAAGGCGGCAAGCGTGAAGGCGGCCAGCGCGATGTGCGTCCGGGTCGTGCCAACCGCACCCCTCGTCGTCGCCACGAGTCCCAATAAGCTGTATATAAGATAGCTAGCGATGGCGGCCGCTCCAGGCCGCCATCTTCTCTAAGAAGGAGCACCAACATGATCAACGTTGCCGTTTCCGGTTTCGCCGGACGTATGGGGTCTGCCGTGGTCGATGCGGTCACCGCTGCAGACGATATGCAGGTCACCTGCGGAATCGACCCGCATGGCTCCTCGAAGGTGTTCGCGGTGTATGAAACGGTCGAGCAGGCCGTGCATGCCGGCGGCTTCGATGTGCTCGTCGATTTCACGCAGCCTTCCGTCGTCGAGGGCAATCTTCGCGTCGCGCTCGCTGCGGGCATCGATTGCGTGGTGGGCACCACGGGCCTTGCGAACGACAAGCTCGAAGAGCTGGCCGCGCTCGCCCCTGAAGGCACCTGCCTGTTCTATGCCCCGAACTTCACCACCGGTGCCGTGCTCATGATGCAGTTCGCAAAAGCAGCTGCCCCGTTCTTCCCTGAAGCCGAGGTGCTCGAGTTCCATCATTGCAACAAGAAGGACGCTCCCTCCGGCACCGCCGTGCGCACGGCGCAGATCATCTCCGAGGCTCGCGACGGCCGCCAAAGCGCCGCACCGGGCAAGGAAACCGAGATCGCAGGCTGCGAAGGCGCCCGCGGTGCGCTGGTAGAAGGCGTGCCCGTGCATTCGGTCCGCTCGATGGGTTATGTGGCAAGCCAAGAAGTCGTGTTCGGCTCCATGGGCCAGACCCTCACCATCCGCCACGATTCCTGGGACCGCACCTCGTATATGCCCGGCGTGCTTCTGGGAATCCGAAGCGTCGGCGAGCGCGAAGGCCTTATCGTCGGGCTTGAGAACTTCATGGAGTAGACGGTCCCGAGCGAGCATGGTGCCGTTTATGGC
The DNA here is from genome assembly GCF_934632265.1 of uncultured Senegalimassilia sp. GTDB lineage: Bacteria > Actinomycetota > Coriobacteriia > Coriobacteriales > Eggerthellaceae > Senegalimassilia. Next base: position 9,587 of record NZ_CAKTYH010000035.1, on the reverse strand, counting down.
GGGAATTACCACCCAAACGGCAACATATGTTTCTTGAGCGTGACATTTTAATGACTTCACGGCACCCTCCGGGGTGCCGTGGCATAATATGGCGAAGTTGCATTTTGCGATTCAGGTGCATGGTCTTCAAGCCATGCTTGTACAGAAAGGTGCCAACGATGGGAAATCCTCGTTTCGGCCGCATGATCCCGGCCATGGTCACGCCCATGAAGGACAATCTCGATCTCGATCTCGATCGTGCTCAGGAGCTTGCTGACCGTTTGGTGAAGGGCGGCGCCGATTCGCTGATCATCAACGGCACCACGGGCGAATCTCCCACCGTATTCTACCCGGACAAGATCGAGCTGTTCAAAGCCGTTGTCGCCGCCGTGGACGGACGCATCCCGGTTATCGCCAACGTGGGCGATAACTGCACTGCCGATACGGTCGGTTTCGCCAGCGATGTCGCCAAGCTCGGCGTCGATGGCTTCATGTGCGTCGTGCCGTACTACAACAAGCCTCCGCAAGAGGGCTTGTATCAGCATTTCAGCACCATCGCCCGCTCGGTCGAGCTGCCCATCATCCTGTACAACATCCCGGGGCGTTGCGCGGTGAACATGACCGCGGAAACCTCGTTGCGTCTCGCGCATGACCTGGACAATGTGGTTGCCATCAAGGAGGCATCCGGAAGCTTCGAGCAGGTGAAGGCCATTGTGGACGGCGCACCTGAAGGCTTCTGCGTATACTCCGGCGATGACTCTGCAACCTACGACATCATGAAATTGGGTGGCGTGGGCGTTATCTCCACCATCGGAAACGTTGCTCCTGCTCGAATGAAGGAGATCGTGGAGCTGTGCGCAGCTGGCAAGTGGGAAGAAGCTGCCGCTGCAAACGAGCGTCTCATGCCCCTCATGGAAGGGCTGTTCAAGACAGCGAACCCCATCCTGGTCAAAGAGGCTTTGAAATTGGCTGGCTTCCCGGTAGGCGGAGTGCGCCTTCCGTTGGTCGATGCCACTGCCGAGCAGTCCGCCGAGCTTGAGCGCACCATGCGCGAGGTCGGCGTCCTGTAGCCAGGATACGCAGCAGGGCCGCTCCAATCCATGCGGCCCTGCTGTATGTTGGCAGTAAGGAAATCAATACATGGATCAAAACGAACAGCGCCCGAAGCGCAATGGCGATGTGCGCCCTGAGAACGGCGGCAAAAGCACGCAATCGGTAAAGCACGTGAAGCTCGACCTTGAGCGTCCGAAGCTTACCAAAGAGGGCAACACCGACCAGGGCCGCAAGCGCCCGCGCTCCCGTAGGCGTTCTTTCGACTCCTCGAAAAAAGATCGCGGAGCCACGCTGAAGATCATCCCTCTCGGCGGCTTGGATGCCATCGGCAAGAACATGACCGTGTTCGAATGCAAGGGCGATATGGTTCTTGACGATGCGGGCCTGATGTTTCCCGACGACAATCACCCTGGCGTAGATCTCATCCTGCCGGATTACACGTACGTGCTGCAGCATGCAGATAAGCTGCGCGGCATCGTGATTACGCACGGCCACGAGGATCATACAGGCTCTTTGCCGTATCTCATCAAAGACCTGGATCGTCAGGTGCCCATCTACGGCACGAAGATGACGTTGGGCCTGATCGAGGGCAAGTTCAAAGAGCATCGAATCAAAAACGCCAAGCTTGTGGAGATAAAACCCGGCGACAAGGTGAATCTTGGCTGCATCACGGCCGAGTTCTTCGCCGTGAACCACTCCATCCCCGGAGCGGTCGGCGTGTTTTTCCGCAGCCCTGCAGGCAATGTGCTGCACACGGGCGACTTCAAGCTCGACCAAACGCCCATCGACGGGGTGCACACCGATTTCGGCGCGCTCGCGCGCTTTGCCGATGAGGGCGTCGATCTGATGATGTCCGACTCCACGAACGCCACCAACCCTAACTTCACGCCCAGCGAGGCGGAGGTCGGCAAGGAGCTTCAGCGCATCATCGCGCAGGCGAAGGGCCGCGTCATCATCGCGTCGTTCGCCAGCCATATCCATCGACTGCAGCAGATCTGCGATGCCGCCGTCGCCAATGGTCGCAAGGTGGTCGTTACCGGCCGCTCCATGGTGCAGAACACCGACATCGCGCGCAAGCTGGGTTACTTGAAGATCTCCGACCAGGACATCATCGATGCGTACGACCTGAAGGGCATCCCGCCCGAGCAGGTGGTCATCATGTGCACGGGCAGCCAAGGCGAGCCGCTGTCGGCTCTGGCTCGCATCGCGGCCGGTGAGCACAAAACCATCGACATGGAGGCCGGTGACACCGTCATCATCTCGGCTACGCCAGTTCCCGGCAACGAGAAGGCCGTCACGAAGGTGGTCAACTCCTTGGCCAAGATCGGCGCCGATGTGTATGACAAGTCCCGTGCCCGCGTGCATGTGTCCGGTCACGCCTCGGCAGAGGAGCTGAAGATCATGCTGACCATCGTGCAGCCTAAGGCGTTTATGCCAGTGCACGGCGAGGCCACGCATCTTCGCGCTCACGCACGTTTGGCTGAAGCTGTCGGCGTTCCGGCCGAGAACGTGTTCATCTGCGAAAACGGTGAAAGCCTGGAGCTGTCCACGAAGGGCGTCAAGCATGGCGAGTTCGTGCAGTCCGGCATCGTGCTCGTCGACGGCCTGTCGGTCGGCGACACTTCCGAACAGGTGCTCGAGGAGCGCACGGCGCTTTCCGCACAGGGCTTCGCCGCCATCGCGGCAGCGGTTTCCGGCCGCAAGAAGGCCGTTGCCGGCAACGTCCAGGTGGAGATGCACGGCATCACCGGCGGGGACGACGGTTATCTGGTCCAGGAATGCGAGAAGTGCGTGAAGAACGCGCTTACCAAGGCGCTGTCCAAGGGCGCCTCAGGCAAAGAGCTCAAGAAAGCCGCCCGCGATGCCCTGCTTTCCCTGCTTTGGGAACGCACGAAAACCCGTCCCATGACGGTGGTGAACCTGCTGGACATCTAGTTTCGCCTTACACACGAATCCGTTTACGAGCACCTGCGTTGCATTGCGCGCAGGTGCTCGCTTGCTCGAACAACAGCGGAAACGCTTTAGCACGAAAGGGGAGGGCGTGGCCCGAACTGCATCGAACAAATCAACCTCGTCTAAAAAGGCCGGCGGCGGCAAATCCAAAGCTGCTAGCCCAGCGCAAAAACGCGCTGCCAAGCAAGCCGCCCCGGCGCCTGCCCAGCCGCAGATCTTCGATGAGCGCACCAAGCGCGATATCACCGGCGTTGCCATAACGCTTTTGGGCATCGTGCTGTTCGTTGCTGCCGTCGTTCCCACCGACGCGCTTATCACCTCGTTCGTGTCACAGCTGTTGCATCTGTGCTTGGGCATCGGCGCGTATCTGCTGCCGTTTTTCCTGGTTGCCATCGGAGCAAGCTGCCTTGTCCGTATCGACAAGGAGGGCGTTCCGCTGCGTGTTTCCGTGGGTCTTGCCATGCTGTTCATCGCAGTTTTGTCGCTGCTTGCGCTGTTCACGCCCGAAGCCGCTCCCGACGCCACTGACAATCTATTCCTGGCCGACCAGCTTTCCGCGCGCGGAGGCTATATCGGCGCCGGCATCGCATGGTGCGGTCTGACGCTGTTCGGCAAGGTGATCTCCGCCATCGTGCTGTTCGGTCTGGCTATCGCCGGACTCATCGTCATCGGCTTCTCCGTATCCAGCATCATCGAGAAGCTTCGTGCGCTGGCCGAGGCGCGTGAGGAGGCCGAAGAGCGCGAGCATGGCGTGGTCCCGCCGCCTGCGTTCGCAAGGGTTTCCCGCCCTCAGGCGAAGCGCACCGACGAAGCCGAGCTTGCGGAATTGGAAACCGCTAAAACTCAGACGATCAAGCGAAGCGCACCTTCAAACCGCCGCCACGGCAGTGCCGGTGCATCAGCCGATGATGGCGTTTCTGCCGAAAGCGAAAAGAACGCACCCGAGACCATCACGCGCAAGCTTGGACGTCGCAAGCCCATCGAGCGCGCCGCTGCGCCGACTATGCCGAAAAAGCCTTCCAAAGCCGCTACTCCGGTTGCCACTCCTCGCCCCGAACAGGGCTTCGAGCTTCCGCCCATTGACCTGCTGGCAACGTCCACCGATCCGGATAAGGACCTGGCTACCGATTCCGAGCTTCAGGAAACCGGCGCTTGCTTGCAGGAGACCCTCGAAGACTTCAACATCATGGCCAAGGTGGTGGGCTGGGTTGCAGGTCCAACGGTCACCTTGTTCAAAGTCGATTTGCCGGCTGGCGTACGTGTAAGCCGCGTCACCGCACTTGAGGACGATATCGCGCTTGCACTTGCAGCGCCTGGCGTACGCATCTTCGCGCCTATTCCCGGAACCAATTATGTCGGCATCGAGGTGCCCAATCGCACGCGTCAAACGGTTTTGCTCGGCGATGTCATCAAAGATGCCGCTCCTGGGCCTTTACAGATCGCCATCGGCAAAGACGTCGAAGGCCATTGCATCGTCTCCGACCTTGCGAAGATGCCCCACTTGCTTATCGGCGGCACCACCGGTTCGGGTAAATCGGTCTCCATCAACGCGATGATCATGTCCATCCTCATGCGGGCAACCCCCTCCGAGGTGCGCTTCATCATGATCGACCCGAAGCGCGTCGAGTTCACGCCGTACAACGGCATCCCGCATCTCTATGTCCCCGTTGTGACCGAACCAAAAGAAGCAGCGAGCGCTTTAAGCTGGGGCGTTGCGGAAATGGAGCGGCGCCTGAAGGTGTTTTCGAAGGTGGGCGCCCGCAACATCGGGCAGTACAACGCGAAGGTGCAGGCAGCGCAAGCCGAGCTGAAAGCCGCGCAGGAGGCAGGGGAGGAGCTGCCGGAAAACGAGCTGGGAGACGAGCTTCCCTATATCGTCATCATCATCGACGAGCTTGCCGACCTTATGATGAACGTCGGCAAGGAGGTGGAATTCTCCATCAGCCGAATCGCGCAGCTTGCCCGCGCAGCCGGCATCCACCTGATCGTCGCCACGCAACGTCCTTCGACGAATGTGGTCACGGGTCTGATCAAGGCCAACATCACCAACCGCATCGCGTTCAACGTGGCAAGCGGCATCGACAGCCGCGTTATCTTGGATACGCCGGGTGCTGAGAACCTTATCGGTTTGGGTGACTTGCTGCTCAGTAAGCCCGAGTACGCAAAACCCATGCGCATCCAGGGATGCTACGTTTCCGAAGATGAGATCAACGCGGTTGTGGAGAAGTTGCGCAGTCAGGGTGAGCCGGAGTATCATTCCGAGATCTTATCCACCAATCTAATCACATTGGGGTCGTGCCCCTCGGATGCCAGCGGCGGAACGTGCGCCGACGACGATCCGCTCATTTGGGAGGCGGCCGAGTTGGTGGTGTCGAGCGGCTTGGGCTCCACCTCCAATATCCAGCGACGCCTCAAAGTGGGTTACTCACGTGCGGGGCGTATAATGGATATGTTGGAAGATAAGGGCGTCGTCGGTCCTCCGAACGGCAGCAAGCCCAGAGAAGTACTCGTCGATGCCATGGAGCTTGAAACGCTGAAAGCGTTCGAACAACATGACGGTGACAATTAATAAGGAGAAGGCATGGGCCAGGTTTCATTCGGCACCGTATTGCGCGAAGCGCGCGAGCGGAAGGGCTACGACGTGCAGTCGGCCGCTCGTCGTCTGCGCATCCGCCCCGACATCCTCCGCGCCCTCGAGAACAACGATTTCTCCCGCTTGCCCGCGCGCGGCTATACCCGAAATATGGTGAACGCATATGCGAAATTAGTCGGGCTCAATCCCGCCGATATCACGCGTATGTATCTGGATGATGCGTATGCGTATCAGGTCGGGCGCACTAGGGGCGAATCGGATTCGCCTGCGCACGTTTCCGGTCGCAGGTCGGTTTCGCGCGGCGATGCTCGTCATCACGAAGGAAGAGGGCAGGGCTCTCAGCGCTCATCCCGTTATAGCGACGAACGTTCCGGCGATGCACCTCGTTCGCAGCGTGCCCAGCGGGGTCAGCGACAGGGCTCTCAGCGCTCGCATCGTCGCGACCAGCAGCCGCAACGCGAATATCGCGAGTCGCTTGCATCTCGTGCGGCGCGCGCCGAAAACGAAAGCCGTCGCTCCAATCATTTCGGCGGCGCCGTCACTACGCAATTCACTAACTTCTATTCCGGTTCCCAGAACAACGCGGGTCGCGGGATGCAGGCGAGGCTGCCGTATGTGGCGGTCATCGTGATCATCCTGTTGCTGCTCGTCATCATCGTGGCTCTTGCCTTCGGAAACCGCGGGGCGGCCTCCACGCAAGATGTCGCGAAGGTCCCCATCACGGGCGTGACCGACACATCGGCGGACGGAAGCGGGGTAAGCCAGGAGAACGCTAGCAGCAACAATTCCGACAATGGCAACAGCTCGGAAACCAAGACTTCCGCAGAGACAACCGTCCCCACAAGCGTGAAGGTGGAGTACAAGCTGGCAAAGGGCCAGCAGGCCTATGTGGTTATCACGCAGGATGGCCAGTCAACCGAGCAGATGCTCACCGGACCGGTGGATGAGACCGTCGAAGTGACCGGCACCTGGAGTTTGGCAACATGGGTTTCCTCCGGATTCACGGTCACCATGGATGGCAAGGAAGTCGAATTCACCAGCGATGCCACTACGGGCATGCCTACGGCCACCGTCAACTTCAAGGACTACCTTGCGTCGTGGGCAAAAGATCATCCCGATGTGAAGGTCGACGGGCTTGACTCGTCCAGCACTTCCTCGAGCACCACCGGATCAACCTCGTCGTCGACGAACTCGGCGTCAAACGGCACCTCTGCTCAGTCGACCACGGGCACCGGCTCATCAACTTCATCCTCGGTGTCATCAGGTTCCGGCTCGACAGGCACGACTAGCACGGGTTCCACCTCGACGACCGGTTCCGGCACTAGCTCGACAGGTACCCAGCATTCACCCTCGACGTATTCTTCTTACTAGTTGAAAGGCGGTTTACCATGGCTAAGGAATCAAGCTTCGACGTCGTTTCCACCGTCGACATGCAGGAAGTCGACAATGCATATCAGCAGGCGAAAAAGGAGCTGTCGCAGCGCTATGACCTGAAGGGCTCCGGCGCTGAGCTTTCCCTTGACAAGCAAAAGAAGACCATCACGGTTGCCGCTCCTGCCGATTTCGTGGCGCGTCAGGTCATCGACATCATGGGCAGCAAGCTCATCAAGCGAGGCATCGATCTCACCGCCGTCAAATGGGGCGACCCCCAGGCGGCCACCGGGCAGAGCGTGCGGCAGACGGCAACCATCGTCGAAGGCATCGACAAGGAAACCGCCGGCAAGATCAACAAGGACATCAAGGCTCAGAAGCTCAAGGTGAAGGTCACCGTCGAAGGAGACAAGCTGCGCGTTTCCTCGGCTTCCCGCGACACGCTGCAAGAGGTCATCGCCTTTTTGAAGGGCCAGGATTACGGCCAGCCGCTCCAGTACGTAAACTATCGCTAAGGATTTCCGTGGAAACCGAAAACGTCTTTGAAATCGAGAGCCCTCGCGTCGCCTTCGTCACAATGGGCTGCGCGAAAAACGAGGTTGATACGCAGCGTATGCAGTCGCAGCTCATGCACAGCGGCTTCGTCATCGAGCAGGATCCGGAAGCCGCCGATGCCGTGGTGGTGAACACCTGCTCGTTCATCCAGAGCGCCACCGAGGAAAGCCTGGAGGCCATCTTCGAGGTTGCCGGCATGCCCAACGTGGCTGCAGGCGCTGCGCTCATCATCGCTGGTTGCGTGCCGGCGCGCTATGGTCAGGATCTGGAATCCGAGCTGCCCGAGGCATCCGCGTTCGTTCCGTGCAGCAAGGAAGACGATATCGTGCAGGTCATCGCCCAAGCGCTTGGCATCGATCAGGCTAAGTTGGAGCGCATGAAGGCGGCAATGCTCGGTGCCGTGCCCGAGGGTGCAGTGGCCGTCAACGGCTCACGTGCCGTCTCCGCGTATGTGAAGATCTCCGATGGCTGCGACCGCTTCTGCTCCTATTGCACTATCCCCTATATTCGCGGCCGATATCACAGCTTCGATTATGAAACGGTGCGCGCCGATGTTGCGAATCGCGTGGCGGAAGGCGTGAAGGAGATCGTCCTCATCGCTCAGGATACGGGCCGCTGGGGGCAGGATTTTGAAGACAAGTCCAGCCTGGCTTGGCTCATCGGCTCTCTTGCCGATGAGTTCGCCGACACCTGGTTCCGCGTCATGTACATCCAGCCCGAAGGCGTCACCGATGAGCTGCTGCAGACCGTGGCCGACCATGACAATATCTGCTCGTATTTCGATATCCCGCTTCAACATGTCCAGCCGGGCATCTTGAAGGCCATGCACCGCAAGGGCTCGCGCGAGGAGTATGAATCCTTAGTAGAGCGCATTCGCCGCATTGTTCCCGACGTCACGCTGCGCACTACGCTCATCGCAGGCTTCCCCGGTGAAACCGACGAGGACTTCGAAGAGCTTTGCGATTTCGTCGAAGAGGGCTTTTTCGATTACATCGGCGTGTTCGCTTATTCTCGCGAAGAGGGCACGCGTGCATTCGATCTGCCCGACCAGGTGGACGACGACGAAAAGGCATACCGCGCCCAGCGCTTGCGCGATCTAGCGGATGACGTGTGCACGCCGCTGGTTGCTGCGCGTGCTGGAAAGCCCATGGATGTTCTGATCGAGGGCAGGGAAGAGGACGGCCAGCTGTTCGGGCGCGCGATGTGCCAGGCTCCCGAAGTCGACGGCGTCACCTATGTCGAAAACGGTGAACCGGGGCATATCGTTCGCGTTACCATAACCGATACGCTGCTCTATGAAATGGAAGGCGAATAGCCGATGCATAAGCTGCAAGTTGAAGCTGCACCGCAAGCTGCAACAAGCTTGTGGACTCCAGCTAATATCGTCACGCTCATCCGCATATGCTTGGTCCCCGTGTTCGTTGTCGTGCTTCTAAGCCCCTGGCCGCAGTGGTTTCATCTGCCTGATTTGGCCGAACATTCCAAAAGCCTGATCACAGCAGCCATCTTCGTGCTGATCTCCTGTACGGATTGGCTTGATGGGTATTTGGCGCGAAGCCGCGGTGAAGTCACCGATTTCGGCAAATTCATGGACCCGCTTGCCGATAAGATCTTGGTCATGGCGGCTCTTTTAGCGCTTATCGAGCTTGGATCGCTGCCCAGCTGGGTTGCGCTCATCATCGTCGCTCGTGAGTTCATAGTCTCGGGCGTGCGCATGGTTGCAGCCAGCAAGGGAACGGTCATTTCCGCCAGCTGGTACGGCAAGTTCAAAACGGTGTTCCAGATGATCGCCATCGTCCTGTTCACCATCAAGGACAGCTACATGATGGGCACGCTTGTCGAGGCGTTTTCGGATGTGATGTGGGTTGTCAGCTGGATAGTCATGGCAATCGCGTTGCTGCTGACGGTGGTGTCGATGCTCGATTACATCTCCAAAGCACGAGAGCTGATCGGCTTGGGGCCATCGAAGCGAGCAAGGCGAAAGCAACGGGCGGAAAACCAGCAGGCCAACAACGATGATACGGAACTAGAGCAAGAGCCTGGTCAGGCGAACGTTGCTCAAATCGAGCAGATGGCCGCTCGG
>NZ_CAKTYH010000034.1 GCF_934632265.1 uncultured Senegalimassilia sp. | reverse complement strand
GCTTCCATGCGATCCTCCTTGGTCGAAAAAGCGGGCGTCGCGAAACCGCAACGACCGCTCGCGCCCGCGGCCTTTGCCGGCGGGGCGCCATAGGCCGATGCGCGTATGAGCGCATCGGCGTTGCAAGCGATTGAACTGCCGAAAAGTATACCGCAACGATTCCCCCGAGCGCCCCGCCTGCGCAGCTTGCGCACACAGCGGCGGCTCCCCGTCGCAAACGGCGGCGTCTGGGATGCGAACGCAGCTCCTACGCTACGCCGCGGGGGTCGAGCCCCTCGTCGGCTTCCAGGTCGTGCAGCATCTCGCGGCCCTCGAGCGCGGCCTCGCGCGCCGCGGTGGGCAGCGCCTCAAGCGCCTCGTCGGCGCTTTCGGCGGCCGGATCGACGAACGCCACGCCCTGCTTCTGGGCGCCGCGCGCCTGCACCAGCAGGAAGGTGAAGCCCAGCACGCCAGCCGCAAGGGATGCCAGCAGGATGCCCAGTTTCGCCGTCGCGACCAACACCGCATCGGTAAAGGCAAGGTTCGCCACGAAGATGGCCATGGTGAAGCCGACGCCGCCCAGGATGGACGCGCCCAGCATATGCTGCCAGTTCACATTCTCAGGTAGGCTGGCCAGCTTGAGCTTCACCACAAGGAAGCTCATGAGCATGATGCCGAGCGGCTTGCCCACCAAAAGGCCGAAGAAGATTCCGAAGAACACCGGGGAGGCGAACAGCGACCCCACGTCCATGCCGGCGAAGCTGACGTCGGCGTTGGTCAGGGCGAACAGCGGCAGGATGCCGAAATACACCCACGGGTACAGCTTGTGCTCCAGGCGCGTGGCCGGCGGCACCACCTGGCGCGCCACGTGCGACAGATGTCGGACGGTTTCCATATAACGGCCCTGCGCCAGCACGGGCTCCTCGGGGTCGAAGGCGCGATTCGCCTCGCGGACCTTGGTGTCGGACCAGGTGGCGAAGGTGCGCAGGTTCACGCGCGAGCCGGACGGGATGGCGAACGCCAGCAGCACGCCGGCGATGGTGGAGTGCACGCCCGACATATACACGCAGTACCAAAGCAGAGCGCCCACCAGCATATACGGAAGCAAGGAGTACACGTGCCCCCGGTTCATGGCGACCAGCACGGCGAGCACCACACCCGCGGCGAGCAGCCACGCCGGCGACGGGCTTTGTCCGTAGAAGATGGCGATGACCAGGATGGCGATGATGTCGTCGGCAACGGCGAGGGTGGAGAGGAACACGCGCACGCCTGCCGGCACGCGATTGCCCAGAAGTGCCAGGATGCCCAGCGCGAACGCGATGTCCGTTGCCGTGGGGACGCCCCAGCCGCCCACGGTTTGCGGGTCGGAGGCGTTGAACACCAGGTAGATGGCGATAGGCGCCAGCACGCCGCCGACGGCGGCCATGATGGGCAGCAGCGCCTGGCGGATGTTCGTCAATTCGCCCACCGTGAGCTCGTATTTCACTTCCAGGCCCACCAACAGGAAGAACACGGCCATGAACACGTCGTTGATCACGTGCGCAAGCGACATCTCGACGACGGATTCGCCGAAGAACACGCCCACGTGCGAATGCCAGAACTCCAGGAACGGCTCGTGCGCGGCGGTATTGGCCACGATCAGCGCCACCACGGCGGCGAGCAGCATGGCGCCTGCCGCCTTCGTCGACGAATGCGTCAGCTGGATGAGCTTCTGATAGCGATGCTGATGGCCCTGCACCTCTTTGATATAGATACGGCTGTCGGTCATGTCCTGCCTAACTTGCGGGAAGCGCCCGGGCCGCCCGCGAAACGATGCTTGCTATTTCATGGGGCCAGTTCCGTGGTGAAACGAGCCGGCGGGGATTCGGAACGCGCCTTCCCGCCTTTCGCGATAGGCGCCTTGGGGGCCGTCATCGCAGATTCGGCACAGTCTACCATGGCGGCGTTGAGACACGCCCGGGAACGTGGCGTTGACGTTTTCAAATCGTTTACGAACGAACCCGAAAATACCGGGAATTCGCCGGTAAAACCAACGTAAAGTGCGCTATGCTGTACCTACAGATTCGACGGAAGGGGATAACCTGCCACCTATGTTGTAAGTGCCTATTATGGCTCTGAGCAGGAAAAACACCGTCGGTCTTTTTTGTCCGCCGCGAAGAAGAGGTGATTGACATGAGCATTACCGTCACCGGACGCAAAATGCCTGTAACCGATGCGCTGCGCGAGTACGCCGAAGACAAAATCGGCAATTCCATGAAGGTCATGGACATCAATCCGCTGGATGCCGAAGTCGTGCTGCATGTGGAGAAGAACCCCGCCAACGCTACCCCCGCCATCTGCGAGGTCACGCTGCGCACCAAGGGCCACATCGTACGCGTGGAGGAGTCCGAAGAGGACATGTACGCCGCCATCGACGTTGCGGCCGCCAAGGTTCTTCGCCAGCTTCGCAAGTTCAAGACTCGTGTGCTCGACCGCAAGCCGCGCGAGGCCGTTGTCGCCCCCGTCGGCGAGTTCGATCCCGAAAGCCTGATGGCCGAGTTCGCTGCCGATGAGGAAGTCGTCCGCGTGAAGGAGATCGAGTTCGCGCCGCTGACCGAGGAAGAGGCCCTGGTGCAGATCGACCTGCTGGGTCACGACTTCTTCGCTTACACCGACCGCGACACGAATCTGGTCAACGTGCTGTATCGCCGCGACGACGGCGGTTACGGCCTGCTGAAGCAGACGGAGTAGCGAGAACGCATCGCATCTGGCAGATCGCCAGCGCGGAAGATATGCATTTTGCAAAGGGGCGGCCTTCGGGTCGCCCCTTTTCGTGCGCGGTTGCTTGTTGCGAGCGCAACGAACTGGGCTCGGGCGGGTTCGAGCTTTCTTGCGAACGGGCGCGAAGGGTGCTTCGGGGCCTTCTCGCAAACGAGATGCCAAGCTGACCTGCACGCTTACCGACCGCTTCTCCGTTGCCGGATTGAAAGCAATGGGCGACCGGGATAAGCGAAGACCGGTCCCAGAAAGGTTCCGGGGCCGGTCTTCGACAGCCGACTTGACGGTCAGCTTCGGTTATTGCGCTGAGGTGTGCGCGGTCGAGTTCGTTAGCTGAGGGCTAACGAACTCGATAAGCTTTGCAGCTTACAGGGAGTCGATGTACTCGACCAGCTGGCCGACGGTCTTCAGGCCCTCGGGCTCGCCGAAGTCCACGTCGCACTTCTCCTCCAGGTCGCAGGTCAGCTCGACCATGTCCAGGGAGTCGATGCCCAGGGAGTCGAACGTGGAGTCGTCGTTGACGGATTCAGGGTTGATGTCCAGGTTCTCTTCCAGGACTTCCTTAACGGTGTCGATGGTAGCCATGATGGCGGTCCTTTCTCAAACATTGCAACGTTCGTATGGTATCACACGGCGCGCCGCGCGCCCGTTTTTGCCCCGCGTCCCACACGTACGAACCATACGTGTTACGCAGGTGAAGCATGCAGGTGGCAGGAGCTGAAGCGCAGACCGATTTAGGAGCAACCTCCTACCCCTTGATGTGGGCCTCGCAGAACGGACGCTCGATTCGACTTCGGGCGAAACCTGGCGACGAGGCGGAAGCGGATGCTATTCGCCTGCGAGCAATCCCGCCTCCCGGAGAGCCTGCTTGGTTTGCGCGATGCTGTACAGGCTGCCGAACGCGCAGATGATGCCGTCGGGGCCGGCAAGTTCGCCGGCTTTGCGGGCTGCTTCGGCATAGGTTTGCGCTGCATGAATGGGCAGGTTTGCGTCGATGCTGGGCGATTCCGCCGCTATGCGGGCGGCTTCTGCGGCGTATTCTGCGGCGGGCAGCGCTCGGGGATTGTCGGGCGTCACGGCAACAAACGCGGCCGCGTGGGGCAACACCGTGCGCAGCATGGCGGGATGGTCCTTGTCGGCCATGACGCCCGAGAACAGCACAGCCTTACGGCCGCCGAACACGTCCGCCAGCGAATCGGCAAGCGCCTGGGCACCCTGCGGGTTGTGACCGCCGTCGATGACCACCGTGGGTTTGCCCGGCACGTGCGGCAACACCTCGAAACGACCTGCCCAACGCGTAGCAGCAACGCCGCGCTCGATGGCGGATTGCGGGATATCCCAGCCGCGGCGCTGAAGCGCGAACACGGTTTCCAAGGCCAATGCGGCGTTTTGCGGCTGGTAGCTGCCCAGCAACGTGGTTTCGTAGGCGTTGCCCTTGTAGGTGAAGGGACGCACGACCGCAGGCTTGCCGGGCTCGACCTGCTCGGGACCGAGATGTCGAACGGGAGCGATACGCAGTTCGCGAAAGTCAGGCTGCGTAACCGTGCAGCCTGCCGCGCCCGCCGCTGCTTGCACGGCCTCGGCAGCCTCGGGCTCCTGCGGCCACGTCACCACCGAGCTTCCCGGCTTAATGATGCCGGCCTTCTCCGCGGCGATCTTGCCGATGGTGTCGCCGAGCAGGTCGGTATGGTCGAGGCCGATGCGCGTGATGACGGCAACATCAGGGGCCGCGATGACATTGGTGGAGTCCAGACGGCCGCCAAGACCGACCTCCAGCACCGCAACCTGGCATCCCACCTGGGCGAAGTGCAGAAGAGCAACCGCCGTCATAAGCTCGAACTCCGTTGGGTGGTCACCGGTTTCCACCGACATTTGCTCAGCATGCTCGCGCACCTGCAGCGTGACGCGTGCAAGGTCGGGCATGTCGATGTTCTTGCCGTCCACACGGATGCGCTCCTCGAAGCGCTCGATGAACGGGCTGGAGAACCAGCCCACGCGGTAGCCGGCGGCCTGCAGCACGTTGGCGATATAGGCGCACGTGCTGCCCTTCCCGTTCGTGCCCGCAACATGCACGATACGCAGGCTGTTTTGGGGATTGCCCAGACGAGCCAACAGCTCGCGGATGCGATCGAGGCCCAAACGCGACGCCTGCCAACGGGGAGCGTTGATATAGGCGATGGGATCGAAATCTTGCGGGGGATTTTGCGCAGAGGTTTGCGGAGCGGTTTGACCGCAGGTTTGCAGCCTGGTTTGCGGAGCGGTTTGCAGAGCCGATTGCACTTTGAGCTGCGACGAAATTTGCGACGCCGCTTGCGAAGGGTTTTGCAGTTCGGTTTGACCGCAGGTCTGCGGCGTGGTTTGCGATACGGTTTGCCCACTGGTTGGCGGGGTTGTTTGAGGCATACGGGATTCACCTTGCTCGAAAGTCCATTGTTCGTTAGCAGGTTAGCACGGGATGACAACCCAAGCCCCAGCATGCGCAGGTTCTCCAAGCCGCTGAGCGCCCAACCGTCTCCCGTTTAGGTTCATTCCCCGCCTTGCTGCTGCTGCGACGCTTTTGCGGCTTTTGCCTTTTGCGACCAAAAGCAAATATTTCTAATCCTTGTCGACGGAAGCTATCGCATCGAACGAATCGTCTTAAGCTACGGAAATTAAAAAGTGCTGCGAACCCAAGCTCGCAGCACTCTCATGGTGACTAACGCAACCGTTAGCGCTTATACAATTCTGCAATCATAGCAAGAATGCCCTCGCCATACCCTGTTCCCGGAACAGCCCACCGGCCATTCAGGTCCTCAAGCTTCGGAGCGATTCCGCGAGTAACTAGATCAAAACGCGGGTCAACGCAAGGATTCTTTAGCGCAGCGGTTGAGGCATAGGCCTTCAGGTGCTGAACCTGAGCACGCAAACCAGTTCGAACATCAGCAAACGATGCACCAGCAGCAGAGGAGTTTACCGCGCCAAGGCCACCAAAATTGCACTGTTGAGGCTTTACGGATCCCCCAAATTGCAGCCAGCCGGTTTCCTTCATTACCTGACAGAAGAGAACCTCCGGACGTACCCCCTCGGCAACCGCCTCTTGCTCGACTATCGAGCAAAACTGATCGATAGTCGATGCGCCCTTACATGCGTAGACCGACGAAGGATACGCCTTCCCTTTGCTTCTGTAATAGGCAGCCATCTGCTTAGCAGACGTCTTTGAGGCACCCATGATACTGCTTGCCGAAGAGACCGCACCGCCTTTCACGACGGACGCACGCTGGGTGCTACCTGGTGCCGATGACCCTTTAGCAACCAAAACGACCTGGTAAGCCTCCATGCGCTTGCCATACCCAACCGTTCCTGCGGTTTCGCCGTTTTTTGCCCAACCGAGCCAACCGTAATCCTGGGAATGGACGCGATAGTAAACATCGTAATGATTCGCCATTTCCCCCGTCAGCTTGATCTGGATGGCCTCCATCTGGCGAGACTGCCCCGTCGTGCCGGCAACCTTGTCCGAAGGCCTCCATCCCTGCCAACCGATATTAGCACAATGCGCATTGTACGAAATCGATCCGGAATACGCCTGCGTCGGCAAGTATGCGGTCACAGCCTCAATTGCCCGCGCAGCGCCCGTTGTCCCAGACAAGACTCCATCTCGACTGTAGCTTTGCCATCCCAAACCAGAAACATGACTTTGGTAAGCGACTAATGGCGCCTTGTTCGGCGTAGCCGTGGAGCCCGGCGCTGCTGAGCCTTTTTTCACAAGCTTGATCTGAATGGCCTCCATGCGATAGCCATACCCCTCAGAACCAGCCATTTCACCGTTTTTAGCCCAGTCAAGCCACCCGAAACTCTCGCAATGAACACGATAATAGATGTCGTACTGTTTAGCAGCCTCGCCCGTTAGCTCCAGCTTGATTGCCTCGGTCTGACGAGATTGTCCCGTGGTGCCACCAACAGATCCATCCGATCGCCATCCCTGCCAACCGATATTTGCGCAATGCAAGTTATAACGAACCCCACCTGAAACGTTACGGTTGTTCAAATTAACCTTTAACGCTTCAATCGCGTAGGCTTTACCAGTCGTGCCAGCGGTTGAGCCGTCCTTTGCACTTCCCTGCCAACCAACATTCGACACATGAGCCTGGTAGGAAATAATTGAAGTGTCCGCAGGCACTGTTTTAGTCTTGAACGGCGTCGTCGTATCGCCGGGAGCAGCCGAGCCTTTCGCAACCACGGCGATTTCGATTGCCTCGGCGTTATAGCCATACCCGACGCTTCCCGCAGATGCACCGTTCTTGGCCCAGCCCAACCAGCCAACGTTCGCTACATGCGCACGATAATACACATCGTATTTCTTTGCTGCATCGCCCGTCAGCTTCATCTGAATGGCTTGCAACGCAACGCCTTTACCCGTGGTTCCGGCTGTTTCCCCATTGCTAGTCCAACCCTGCCAGCCATTGCCGACATAAGCACGATATGTGATACCGCCTGCAGAGCTAGCCGCGTTTTGCAAACGAGCCTGAAACGCCTCGAGGCCGAAGCATTTACCCGTGGTGCCCACAACTTTCTTGTCGTACACGTTGGTAAGCCAGCCCACATGGGAAGAATGGCCAACCGCCTGCACCAGAGCACTCGACCTTGCAACTGAATCGCTTACCAGGCCATATTGATTAGCGATACCCGTCGCATCCTCTTTTCCAAGCCTTTTGAGAAAGGAGTCGTCCGAAAGCTTGCTGGCATCGTTTGCGTTGTCGACAAACGCATGCTCGACGATGATGCCGGGAATACCCTCCTCGCGAGCAGATGCGATAACGGTATAGTAGTCCTCAAGACTCCCATCGGGATATCGGGCATCATTCGTGCAATTGCGGATTTTCGTTCCTCTGTTGCTTAGACCAAGCTTAGTGATCCTATCAAGGATCTTATTGCCAAGCTGCTCGCCGACGACGTGCGTTTCGTTATAGAGATAGCTGCTGGAATTCGGAACCCAAACTTCCGCACCGGTACCGCCACCCGCATTGCAGTGCAGGCACACGAACACATCAGCGCCGATTGCCACAGCCTTGTCAACGCGCTCCTGCAAGCCAACATACTCATCACCGCTTCGCGTGAGATACGGATAGACCCCGGTATATTGCTTGAGAGCGTCATAACACGATGACGCGATTTTCCAATTCAACGTTTTTTCGTTAAGTCCATACGCCGACGAGCCCCCATCTGAACCGCCATGACCGGGATCAAGGGCAACGATCAAGTAATCTTCCCTGGATTTAACGGCATCAGCGTAAGCCTTATCAATCCCAAGAAGCGATAAAGCAGCAGCGGAAATAGCATCTGGGGAGTTATCATCAGTTTCCTCGACAGCGGAATCCTGGTCGTAAGAAGGGTTGTCCAACGCGCCATCTTGAATAGCCTGCTCGTCAACGACCGACTCGCCAGCGCCGCCATCGGAGCTGCCGGAATCTGCTAGATTGATCGCCTGCGCAACGCTTGCAGCCGCCTGCAAGTTGCCCTCATTAGTAATAGCATAGGCAGAAACATCGGAATCCGAGCTACCATCTGCAACTTTATCGAACTGTGCAGCCGTATCGGCACGAACGACATCGAACAGATAATCACCGCTTTGGCTCTGCAGGGAAACGACATGGCGCTCATTACCAACGGTATAGTCAACCGAAACCACATCGTATGCCGAAGCATCGGAGTCGCAATCGAACGTCATCGTGAACAAAACCGCGCCATCCGTAATCGCCGACGCCTCGAATTCAAGCTTCTCAGACGTCGCCTTCTTTTCAAGGCAAAGTTTTGCAGACGAAATGCCCTTCACGGAGTCAACGAAGCCGATCGCAATGTTCTGCTCCTGGCCAACGGAAACACACGATTCGTTTAAATACACGAACTCAATGACATTGCTTGCATCTTCCGAAAGACGAGCATCATCGGATGTTTCAGCGACGGCGGATTCGCCTTGGCGCTTTTCTTCCGCAGAGGGGTTACCGGTTACGGATTCGGCAGATAAGCTTGAAGCCGCAGAGCCGCTTGCCTCCCCAACGGAATCCTCCGCTTTGCTAGTAGAACCTTTTTCGTGACTGCTTGAGTCAGCACTCGATGATGACGAAGCGTTTGAATCGTCTAATGCGTATGCCGGAAATCCCGAAAAAGAGACGACCAGCAAAACGCTCAGAAGACAAGACAGAGCCTTTGACCTAGTTCGCATTTCACACCTTTCCATATCCACTCGCATGCCATTATAAAGAAGGGTTGCGGCGATAAAGCGCCGCAACCCTTCTTTGTGTGCGTATTCCGCTAATCCGCAAGAATCCTTCGAATCAAAATGGTCGAAGCTCCTTTGGAGGACAGGGGGACATATTGGCAGCGTCCACCAAACGTTGGCTCTTCGTAAATCATCCCATTGCCAGCATAAAGGACCACGTGCTCGTAGAGGGCGGGATTGTAATTTGGCCAGCCGCCGTTGTACATAAGGATAAGATCGCCGGGCTTTGCTTCTGCCAGAGATCCGACGCGCTTGCCGGAGAACATCTGATCATAAGTCTCGAATCCGATATCGATACCAAGCTGCTTATACAAGTACCAGGTGAACGAAGCGCAATCCATACCTCCGTCATAAGGGTAAACACCAAGCCAAACATAGGGAACGCCAAGCAAAGACCTCGCCGTGCTCATAATCTTGTTCACCGCAGCGCCACGGTCCGCATTTCCGTTGCCGTTGTACCAAACATACGTCCCATCAGAGCGCTTCACTGCTTGATTTGCATACAGCTTGTCACGATACGGTTTAGCGGTCGACCCAGGGGCAGCACTGCCTTTAGGCAGAATCTCGATCTGGACTGCTTCCGCTTGATACCCAAGCTTGGAAGTGCCCGCACTAGCACCGTTCTTCGTCCAGCCCATCCAACCGATATTTTGAGCATGAACGCGATACCATACATCGAATCGAGAAGACAGATCTCCCGTTAGACGAATCTTAATAGCTTCGATTTGCTTTCCCGAAACACCAGCGACGCTATCGGCATTGACGTAATCTTGCCAGCCAACATTAGACGAATGAACGGAATACTGGATATTCCCGCCGATATTCGTTCCCTTAAGGGACATGGACAGCTGATCAATTGCGAGACCCTTGCCGGTAGTGCCTGCTACGCCACCACTGGTTTTTGAGCCCTGCCAGCCGCTGTTGCGGACATTTGCCTTATACGAAAATGCCAGGGTATAAGAAGGATGCGCAGTAGAGCCAGGAGCAGAAGATCCCTTGGGAACAAGCTTCACCTGAACGGCTTCAGCACGCAGCGAGCATCCGGTAGTACCGGCGACATCGCCGTTCTTTGCCCAATCGAGCCAGCCGAAACCTTCCGAATGAACCCTGTAATAAATGTCGTAATGATCGGACATCTCGCCCGAAAGCTTGATTTTCAAAGCCTGGATCGACCTGCGCTGGCCAGTAGTCCCTGCAACGCTTCCGTCAGATCGCCAATCCATCCAACCGATTCCGGAAACATGCGCCTGGTAGCTGATCGACCCCGAGTACTTCTGGTCGCCCAAGGAAATCTCGAGAGCTTCGAGACGCTTCGCTTTTCCGACGGTTCCCGCCGTCTTTCCCGAAGTCACAGGAGCCAGCCAACCATAGCTTTCGGAATGAGCTTGATAATTCAGCCCACACCCGCGATACGAATCAGAAGTGCTTCCGGGAGCGCCGGAACCCTTGGAAACCAGTCGAATCTGAACTGCCTCGATCTGATTGCCGGAACCAAGAGAACCAGCAGATGAACCGTTCGACGCCCAACCCATCCAGCCGATATTCGAAACATGCACACGATAGTAGACGTCATAGCGAGCGGCCAGGTCACCAGCAAGGCGGAACTTTAACGCCTGCAAAGGGAGGGCTTTACCAGTGGTTCCAACAGTCCCATTAGCAACTTCGGATTGCCAACCCGAATGCATCACATAGGCTTGGCCGATGACAGAACCGCCAACCTGCGTTGAAGCGTTCTTGACGCTCAGAGCCTCGAGCGCAAGGGAACGCCCAGTCGTGCCAGCCGTTGCGCCATCGCTTGAAGCAGAACGCCACCCGATGCTTGAAACATGAGCGGAATAAGAGATCATCGGCTCGCTGAATGCCGCAGCTGAACCATATCCGGAGAAGGTTGCGCCCTTCTCGACAAGCTTGATCTCAATCGCCTGGACGGCAAGACCACGACCGGCGGAACCTGCAGCCTCGCCATTCCTAGCCCAGCCAAGCCAGCCAAGATTTGCGCTATGCACACGATAGTACACGTCATATTCGCTAGCGACCTCCCCCGTAAGGGAGATTTTGATCGCCTCTATCCCCAAAGAGCGGCCCGTCGTTCCCGCCAAGGCGCCATCAGCAACCTGAGACTGCCAACCGATGTTCGAAACATGCGCCTGATACGAAATGCCACCGGAAGCGGACGATAGCTTGATTTTCAGACCCTCCATGCTCAAGGAACGGCCCGTTGTGCCCGCCTTCAATCCATTTTTAACCCACGACTGCCAGCCTATACTCGAAACATGCGCCTGATAGTCGACCGATGCAATTTTCTGCAAGCTCTTATCCGCCGCGGCCTTTTCGGCAGAGTCAGATTGTAGCGGAACCGCTTCCTCGGCAACCTTCGCATCGGTACCAGGCTGCTCACGGCTCTCTTCAGCAGCGTTGTTGATGGCAGGCTGCCCATTCTTGTCAGCAGAATCGCCGGCAGAAGGAGCCTCGCTCCCGTCAGAAGCCCCGCTATCGACAGACGTCGACCCCCCGATATCTTCGGCGCCCGAGGAAACCGTATCCTCGCCTTGCTCCGAAGGGAACACGGCTGAAGTAGACGGCTGCTCAGCGCGACCGGAGCCGGAAGCGCTCCCCTCCTCCAAAGCAAATGCGGAAGGGAAGGGCACGGACATCGCTAAAGACGTCGCCAGCACAAGAGACAACGCCGTTTTCTTTTTCGAAAAGCGCATGGAAACTCCTGAGAAAGGGATATATCAGTAATTTTTATGATGCCATCATTATGGCGATGCGGCAATGTAGCTATCGACCATTTTTCGGTAACGACCGATTCGAATCGATAAGAAGACATCGATAATCATCAGGAAACGCTCAGTCGGAAAACACGCTATATCGCACAGTCCCAACTTCGACATCGTCAACAACGTTTAGACGCGAGCAAACGGCCCTTCCGGTTCTTTCCCGCCCTTCCGGCTCTTTCGCGGCCTTCTCCCCCGTGCGGCTATTCCCCGTTTTGCTGCTGCGCCGCTTTCGCCGCCTGAGCCTTTTGCTCGTCAAGTTGGCGCAGCACCTGGCCGAGGGTTACGAAGTCGTTTTCCAGGGCCTCGCGTTTTGCGCCGTCGTAGAGCGCGGCGGCGGGATGGAAGATGGGAAAGACGAGGAACTTGCCCGCTCGCTGCACGCGGCCGTGGAGGCGCGTGATACCCACCTGCGTCTTCAGGACGAACTGCGTGGAGAACTTCCCAAGCGTGACCAGGACTTCCGGGTCGATGGTGCGCGTTTGCTCGCGCAGGTACGGCGTGCAGGTTTGGATCTCCTCGGGTCGCGGGTCGCGGTTTCCGGGAGGGCGACATTTCAGCACGTTGGCGATGAACACGTCCTCGCGGCGCAAACCGGCGCACCCGAGCAGCTCGTTGAGGTAGTGCCCGGCGGCACCGATGAACGGCTCGCCCTGCAGATCCTCGTTTTTGCCCGGCGCCTCGCCGATGAACATCACGCGCGCATGCGGGTTACCCACGCCGAATACCGTTTGCGTGCGGCCGTCGCACAGCGGGCAGCGGCGACATGACTCAACCTGCACGCGCAGCTCATCGAGCGGGATATGCGGTTTCGGCATGGTTTGCCCCTTTCCGTGCGTTATCCAGCGGCGCGCACGCCGCCTGGCTGGCGGGTTTGCGAACCGCGCCAGCCGAGGATGTACTCGCGATGCAATAGGCAAAGCCGCAAGCGATGCGAAGAAGCTCGACCAGGCAGCTAGGCCAGTATCCGCGCATCCGCACAACATCGGCAACGTTTTCCTTGGTCAACAGCCTAGCACAACAGCAGCAAACTAGCGGCGGGGTCCGTCGCCATCGGCCGCGCGCCGCTCGACGCGCACCGAGCTCCTTCGCCGTCGGCTGGATGCCGCTCGGATGCCGCCCGGCGCCGATGGGGCGCCGTTGCTGACGGTTGCGTTAAATCGCGGAAACATCGGGCGGGGGCTGGCTTGCCAGCTGTTACGATGAACGATAAGTCGAATCATCTGCCTTAAGGAGATACCATGCCCACACGCGATGAGAGAAAAGCCGCCGCTGCAAGCAACCTTGCGCTGATGCGCGGGGCGTTTTCCAAGGACACCCAGGAGACCATCGACGCCGCGATCATCTATGAAGATGGCGAGGGGCGCGAGCTGAAACTGCCCGAAGTCGAGGACGGTGCGGCAACCACCACCAGCGTGACCAGCGATTTCACCGTGAAGGCGGTGCATAGCGCGAAGGGTAAGACCGTGGTCGTGGACCCGTGCTCGTTCATGCGCCCGGGCGGCGCGTACGAGGACGGCGCGTTCGGGCCCGAGCAGATTCTGTGCTCGGAGAGCAACCTGTACCCGGTTTTGTGCGGCTGCAAAAGCACGTACCATGCCGCAAACCGCGGGTTTGCGTCCGGCCAGCTCTACACTGATCGCGCGCTGTACCTGCCCCAGGTGACGTTCGTCCACGACGGCGATATCCGCCGCGCCGACGTGCTGGCCATCCCCGAGCCCAACCGCACCCATGCGCTGGAAAACCATCGCTCCGAGCGCGAGGTCGAGACGGCACTGCGTGCGCGCGTGGAGGCGCTGCTGCGCATCGCCGCAGCTAACGGGGCCGAAACGCTGATCGTGGGCGCATTCGGCGCAGGCCCGCAGGGCTTCGATGCCGAAGTGGTCATCGAGCTGTTCCGCGCCTGGATCGCCGCGCACCCTGGGGCCATCGGCCACATCACGTTCGCCGTGCCGCGCGCCGTGTTCGCCCCGTTCGAGGACGCGTTCGGCGAAGAGCGCGAACCTGCGCCCGTCGCCGTCGCGCCCATCGAGCCCGAAGAGGACGACGAGGACGATTTCGACCCCAACGACCTGCCCGAAGGAATCACCTTCCGCTCCTAGCGAATCGGCGCTTGGTGCGAGGCAAAACAATGGGTGGCGAAGACATAATCAGGGAATTCGAAGCTCGCGGCAACCACGTTACCGTGCACGCGCCGGCGCATTGCGCAGGCGAAGCGAGCCCCGCCTTCTCGGGCGAGGTTCCGGTGGTTTACCTGCATGTTCATGATGGCGATGGATCTGAGGTGCTGCGGCTATGCCGCGAGCTTGGCTGCCGGGATTTCGTGCTTGCGGCCATACGGCCTCGTTGCTGGAACGACGACCTGACGCCTTGGGAATGCCCCGGGCTATTCGCTGACGACGCGCCGTTTGCGGGCAAGGCGAACGAGCAGCTCCGCCTGCTTGAAAGCGAGATCATCCCGCGTGTCGAAGGTGACGCGCCGCGCAAGCCTGAGCAACGCGTGCTGGCGGGTTACTCGCTTGCCGGGCTGTTCGCAACGTGGGCCTGCTTCAACAGCGCGTCTTTCGGATGCATCGCGAGCGCATCGGGGTCGCTGTGGTACCCGGATTTCACCGACTACGCCGCCGCAAGCGAGTTCGCCTGCAAGCCCGCCTGCGCATATTTCTCGCTTGGCAGCAAGGAGGCGCGCACGCCAAGCCGGCTTTTGCGCAACGTGGCGCAAGGCACGCACGACGTCGTCGAGCTGTTCGAAGCCAGAGGCGTGCCCACCGCCTTCGAGCAAAACCCCGGCAACCACTTCAAGGACCCCGCCCCACGCATGGCGAAGGGCATCGCCTGGGCACTGGGCCGGTAGCCCAGCTGAACCACCGGCGAAACAACGCGATAACGCGGCCTTTGCACTGGGCGAGCACCGCAAACCTTTAATCGATCAGGTTTGCGCTAGCGCAAAAGCAGCCTTTCCAGCTGGCGCCCCTTGCCGCCCGGCTGCTTCGCCGGCTGCCCATCCCGCCGCCCGGCCGCTTGCCAAATGGGCGTCTTGCCGCCCGACCGCTTGCCAGATTTGCGCTAGTGCAAAAGCCGCTGTACCGGGCGCAGCTCCTTCACCGCCCGCATGCTTCGTCACACGCTGGACATGGCGATGGCGTAAAATCATCTGCAACGCGAATCGCGGACAACGGGAGCAACACGGCGAAGGAGACGAAATGGACGCAAGCACCGCACGCATCGGCTTTATCGGGTTCGGAAACATGGCCCAGGCCATGGCGAAGGGGCTGGTGGAGCACGCCGGCTTCGATGGCGGCCGCATCACCGCTTGCGCCGCGCACTTCGACAAGCTGGAGGCCAGCTGCAAGCCGCTGGGCGCGCAGGCCGTGCACACCCCTGCCGAAGTCGCCGAGGCAAGCGACCTGGTCATCGTGGCCGTGAAGCCCTACATGGTGGCCGACGTGCTGGCGCCGGCGCGCGAGGCGCTTGCCGGCAAGGCCGTGGTGTCGGTTGCCGCGGGCCTGCTGTTCGACTTCTACGAGGACCTGCTGGGAGCCGGCAGCCACCACCTTTCCACCATCCCCAACACGCCCATCGCCGTGGGTTGCGGCGTGATCGCCTGCGAGCAGAAGCACTCGCTCAGCGCCGACGAATGGGAGACGTTCACCGGGCTGTTCGGCGGCATTGCGCTCATCGAGCCCGTTGCGGGTAACCTGCTCTCTACCGCCAGCGCCGTCGCCGGGTGCGGCCCCGCCTTCGCCGCCATGTTCCTGGAGTCGCTGGCCGACGGCGGCGTGAAGAACGGCCTGCCCCGCGCCACCGCGTATCGCCTGGCGGCGCAGATGATGGCCGGCACCGCGCAGCTGCATCTGGCCACCGGCACGCATCCCGGCGCCATGAAGGACGCCGTGTGCAGCCCCGGCGGCACCACCATCAAGGGCGTCGCCGCGCTCGAGGCCGCCGGCCTGCGCAACGCGCTCATCAGCGCCGTCGACGCCACGCTGCAGTAGGGGAAGGCGCCAAGAGGTCTCGCAGCAGCGGCACGCAGCGAAAAGCGCGGCTTCAACCCCGACGAACCTAAAGCCATGCTCACTCAACCCCAAACCTGCACATACGAGAAAAGCTCCCATTCCCGATAGTTCGGAAATGGGAGCTTTTTATTCGCTCATCAAAGGCGCTTGGGTTTTGCCACGAAACCCTATTCGAGAGCCACTCAAGCCAAAAAGTACCGGAGTTCGCCGTTCCTCGACTTGGCGAAAGGCCCAAGCCTGGTTCGCCAACGCGGCGCAAGCCCGCTTCCCCGCCTACACGTAGTAGCGCGGCATGCGCTGGGCGAAGCCGATGCACAACTCGTGCGGGATGGTGTTCAGGGTTTCGCACATCTCCTCGATGGTGACCATGGCGTCGCCTTGCTGGCCCACGATGAGGACCTCGTCGCCCACCTGGGGATCGACGCGGCGACGGCGCGCGTAGCTGCGCAAATCCACCTCGAACATGCACTGGTCCATGCAGATGTTGCCCACCTGGCGCTGGCGGCGCCCGTTGACGATCACGTCCATGTTGTTGGACAGCGTGCGCGAGAGGCCGTCCGCGTAACCGATGGGCACGGTGGCGATCTGCACGTTGCGCTTGGGCACGCGATATGTCATGCCGTAGCCGACACCCGCCCCGACCTCGGGATACACCACGCGCGTCACGCGGCCGCGAACGCTCATCGCGGGCTCGAGGTCAATCACGCCGATGGTCGTCTCGGCGGGCTGCAGTCCGTAGAGGCCGACGCCCACACGGCACATGTCGAACTGACACTCCGGGTGAAGCACCGTGCCGGGGGTGTTGTCGCAGTGCACAAGCCCGGTCTCGAGCCCGGCGTCGTGCAGCGCCGCAACGGTATTCCTAAAGCGGTTGAGCTGCAGCGCGAAATCCCAGTCGTCGGGAACGTCGGCGGTGGCGAAG
>NZ_CAKTYH010000033.1 GCF_934632265.1 uncultured Senegalimassilia sp. | reverse complement strand
GCCTTGCAGTTCGGCGATCGCGACGAGATGATCGCCAAGGGCAAGGAGAAGGTTGCCTGGCTGCACGAGAACGGCTACCCCGATGCCTGCCTGTACGGCGAGCATGAGATGGGCGGCTTGCACGTCATCCAGGTGCTCAAGTACGGTATCGATGCTCATGACCAGGTGCAGGATCCGCAGGCTCCCGCCACGGCCCAGCTCACCCAGATCATGAAGCCGGTCACCGGCGCCATCACCGGCCTGACCGTTGCCGGCCTGGCCGCCATGTTCGGCCTGGCCATCGGCTACAAGCGCGACAAGCTGGCGTACAACCCCGAGACCGAGGATACGGTGTCGGTGATCACCGGCGACGTTGTGCAGCACGGCGACCCGCAGGACGATAAGACGGTGATGGAGCATATCACCGAGAACCTTCCGATCGGTAAGAAGGGGGACAAATAATGAGCTACTCCGTTAACGTTTCCCCGGAAGCCCGCGCCAAGGACGCGGCGTTCCTCCAGGAGCGCGCGGCATCCGGCAAGGAGAAGTATATCGTCCGTCATTCGAAGCAGGCTCGCTTCACGCACGGCATCACGGTCATCGCGTGCATCCTGCTCGCCATCTCGGGCCTGTTCGTGTTCGTTCCGCAGCTTGCTCAGGCGGTCGGCGCCGATACGGTGTTTGCCATCCGCATGTCGCATCGCGTGCTCGGTTTCGTCTTCGTGCTGGTGCCGATCATCAGCGCGATCATGGCTCCGAAGGGCGTGGCCCACATCTTCAAGAACCTGTTCGCGAAGTGGAACAGCGACGACAAGAAGTGGATGATGCTGTTCTTCCCGTACCTGTTCATGGCGAAGTGGATCCACATGCCCGACCAGGACGAGGTGAAGTCCGGCCAGCGTTTCGCCGACGGCATGCTGTGGGTGGCTGGCGCGCTCATGGGCGTCACGGGCCTGATCTTGGTGGCCGGTTCGACCATCGTCGACCTGGGCACGGGTTATGGTGTGGTGCTGTTCCTACACGACCTGGGCTTCTTGCTCATCGCCGTGTTCGGCTTGGCCCACATCTTCCTGGGCGGCGGCATTTTCCAGCCTTACCGCGGCACGTACAAGCTGATGTTCGGCAATGGTTTGGTTTCCGAAGCCGATGCTCTGTACCATTGGGGCCACTGGGCTCGTAAGGAGATCGCCTCCGGCAAGAACGTGGTCGAGAAGGATGCCAAGTAGCTCCTGATCGTCTCTGAAACCATGATGGGCGGCGCGCGATGCGCCGCCCATCTAGCCGGTAGCCCGGTGCTTCGCAGACGCTTCCCTTGTGGAGGTGAGCGTCGGGCTACCGTTTACGCGCAATAGCGTGTTGGCGCGCAGCTGCATGGCATGACGTGCATGCGGCTGTTTGCCAACAGGCTTCGATCGCGCTGACCTGTTCCGTATCTGCCTCGCGGTTCGTGGTCGACTCGATCGTTTCAATGAGATGAAAGCGGTAATCAACTATGAATCTGAATCACATCGATATGGCCATGAAGGCCTATCTGCCGAAGCTCTCCGAATCCGAGCAGGATCGCCTGCGGTTCTTCCGCACGTTGTGGGGCGTTCAGGCCGAGGTGCAGAAGGAGTATGCCGCAAAGGTCGAGCATGTGGTTCCCGATGCGGCTGCGTTCAAGGAGTGTTCGAAAGCCGAACAGCCGGTGCTGCGCGCATATCCTGCGGGCATCCCTGCAGATGCGCTCGCCGATGCCGCTGCTCGTTTGGCGGGCGCTATGGGGCTGTTCGACCAGTTCGACCAGGCGACACGCGATGCCATTGCCGGTGTGCGTTGGGATCGTCTGGTGGCGGCTTCCGATGTGGCCTTGGCAGGCTGCGATCCTTCGGCATATGTGGAAGCGTTCGTGGGTCTTTTGCAGGATGATGGGCTTTCCGAGGATGCCGCGCGCATGGGCGGCGCGGTGGTTTCGCTGGCGCTTCGCGCGCTGTTGGAGCCCGTCGCCCAGGCAGTGCAGGCCGCTCGTGTAGCCGGCAATGCCGATCAGCCGTATCCGGTTCACTGCCCGGTGTGCGGTTGCGAGGCTTCCGTGGCGCATGTCGGCCAGGCGGGCACGAAGACCAAGGGCCGTGGCCGTGCGCTGTGGTGCGCGCAATGCGGCTGCGTATGGGATATCGAGCGCGTGCGTTGCGCCCGTTGCGGCACGCAGAACCAGGGTCACTTGCATTTCTTCAACGTGGAGGGCGACGATGATCACCGCATCGCCACATGCGACGAGTGCGGCGGCTACGTGCGCACCGTCTACGAGGAGGACGGTCCTATGGCTCAGCTGTATCCGTTCAGCTATGAGGTCGAGGACGTGGTCATGGCAAAGCTCGACCTTATCGCATATCGTCAGCTTGTCGCGCAGGAAGCGCAGCAGGATTAGCGAATCGGCTTCTTACAGAGGCGAATCAATGAAGGCAGGGGTTTCGGCTCCTGCCTTTTTCGTTGTAGTGGACCTAATCGACAATGAAACGTAAAGAGGGGTTCTTCATCAGGTAAAACGTATCGTGTACTCAATTTGCATGACAGCATTATCTGTGCTATTGAGTACGAAATCACGGGTTTGCATGATAGACGCGATTTGACGGAAACGGCATTATCGACAGCGTTGAAACGAGCTGACGGGTGCGATCGCCTGTCACGGTACAAGCGATGCGGGCGTCGTCGGTTCCGCTTTGCAACATCCTAAAAGGAGGAGACATCAATGAAGTTTTTGGGCATGGGCGTTCCCGAACTGCTTATCATCCTGGTCGTTGTTTTGTTGATCTTCGGCCCGAAGAACCTTCCCAAGCTCGGCAGCGCCATCGGCAAGTCCGTTAAGAGCCTGCGCGAGGGCATGACCTCCGATGAGGGCAAGCCCGAGATCGACCTTGACGAGGAGGACGAGGTCGAGGAGGAGCCGAAGAAGAAGGCAGTGAAGGCTGCCAAGAAGGCTCCCGCCGCAAGCGAGGAATAGGGTTTCCCCGGGGGTGCGAAAGCTCCCGTTTCCGGAAATACAGCAAACAGTGAAACGCCCGTGCAGTGTTCTGCGTGGGCGTTTCGCTATATATGGGTGGTCTTTAACAGGCGATTGGCCACATTCTCGGTAAGGGTCGACCCTTCGTTGGCTTCGGGTTCAGTCACTGCGCTTGTTAAACAGTTCGTCGCAGATCTTGATGCTTGGACTGCAAAAGTCCCAGCGATCGGTTTTGCGCAGGTTATCTTTTGTGGTCCCTCGTGTGCGGCAGGAGCCTGGATGGTGCTTGCTGGTACACTTTACGGTATGCAGAATTCCTCAATCCATCATACCCGCGCGCCTGAGTCGCGCTTCGATTCCGATCTTGTTCGCACGCTCCTTGGATATGCGTGCCATCAGGCGTTCATGTTCGCCTTGTTCTACATGGGGTGGAACAGCGCCCTTACCGTCGGCGGTTTGACCTTCGAGCGCATCGACCTTCTCATCACCTTGCTTGCCGCGGCTGCTACGCTCATCGTTTTGCGCGCCGTTGCGCTGCGCGTGCGCGATGTGCTGCTGAACCGCTCGCTTATGTGGTGCTATGCGGTGTTGCTGGCAATCGGCTCATCCGTTTCCCTTCCCGCGGAATACGGCCTTGCGTCTATGGTCATGGAAGGCGTGTTGGTTGGCGTCCCCTTCGCGTGCATGCTTGCGGCATGGGGCAGGGCGCTCGGCGCCCGTTCTCATGGGGAAAGCTCCCGCGGCGTGTTGCTTGCAACCGCCGTTGCCGCCGTGTTCACGTTTTTGCTTGCCATGGCCTGTTCGCAAGCCCCGCTTGTCGCTGCTGTGGCGAATCTGCTGCCCTTCGGCAGCGCCTGGGCGCTCGTGGGCATCGAACCTCTGCGCTCGAGCGAGCGCAGCGAGGAGGAGACGCCGGCGCAGAAGACCCCTGCATTCACTATCGCAACCTTGTTCGCTTCCAAGAAGCAGCGCGCCGAGACGCATCGCATCTCCCGCATGGTGATCGCCGGCTCGGTGGTGTTCGGCTTATCGGGTGGCCTCATGGAGACCTACGCTTCCGACCCCGGCAACGTCGCCACGCCCACGTTTGCGGCAACTTTGCTGCTTTTGGCGTTGTTCTGCGCCGGATCGCTTCAGGTTGTGGGCGTTTCCGCGCGCCGTAGCGGGTCCGATGGCGAAGTCAGCAGGCTGTTGGTGGGCGTGTATCGCCTGGCGCTTTTGCTGATGATGACGGGCTACCTGTTCATGCCCGTGCTCGAGCCTTACGGGGTTCCCGGTGATTCCATCGTGCTTGCGGGCTATCTGGGTCTTTCCGCCGTGCTTGTTTCGCTTTTCGTTTTGATGGCGAAGCTGACCGGCATGGATGCGGCGCTTTCGTTCTCCAGGGGTTTTGCGGCCTTGTATCTTGGCGAAGCGGGCGGCTTGGCGCTGGGCAATGCGCTGCAGGTCGCATCTCCTTCGGGCGATATCCCGTTTGCCGTCGCCTCTTGTGCGGGTTTTGCCACGCTGTTCGCGTACCTGTTCCTTTTCACTGAAGGCGATTTCCTGGCGCTGTCCCGCATCGCCAAGCAGGCCGATCGGTTCGAGGATGCGTGCCGCGTCATGGCTGCGAAGTTCAAGCTCTCCAAGCGCGAATCTGAGATTTTGCCGCTGGCGCTTCGGGGCCGTACGGGCGAACGTATGGCGGCGGAGCTGTTTATCGCGAAAAGCACCGTTGATACCCATTTGCGCCGCATCTATGCGAAATGCGGCGTGCATAGCCGTCAAGAGTTGATCGATCTGGGCGAACTTGAATCCCAGGCATTGCTATCCGGTAAGGAGTCGTGATCCATATGGTGAACGGGACGCTGTTGGAAACGCTGCAGGGCATCGTCGGCGCACAGGCGGTGCGCAAGGACGTGCCGATGAGCGGGCTGACCACATTCAAGATCGGCGGTCCTGCTGCCGTGGTGGTCGAGCCGTCTAGCGTGCAGGAGGCGGCAGACGTTCTTGCCGCTTGCCATCAAGCGGGTCAGCCTGTGCGTTTGCTGGGCCTGGGCAGCGACCTGCTCGTGGCCGATGCCGGCCTGTCCGAAGTGATCGTGCGTTTTGCCGAGCGTTTTTCGGGTATTGCCGTGGATGGCTCGCGCATGACGGTGGAAGCCGGCGCCTCGAACGCCCAGGTTGCCGAGGCTGCTGCTGCTGCGGGTTTGGCCGGCTATGAGTTCGCCAGCGGCATCCCCGGAACCATCGGCGGCGCCGCCATCATGAACGCCGGCGCCTATGGCGGGGAGTTCCGCGACGTGTGCTGCTCGCTTGTGTGCGCAACGCCGCAGGGGCGCATCGTCGAGCTGCACGCTTGGCAGGCGTGCTGGGGGTATCGTCACTCCATGATGGGCGATGCTGGTTGGGCGGTGCTCTCAGCAACTTTGCAGCTGCGTCCCGATTTTCCTGCTGAGATCCTCGCGCGCATGGACGATCTGGCCCAACGCCGCGCCGAGAAGCAGCCCCTGGAAATGCCGAGCGCCGGCAGCACCTTCAAGCGCCCCGTCGGGTACTTCGCCGGCAAGCTGATCCAAGATGCCGGCTTGCGCGGTTTCCGCGTGGGCGGTGCGCAGGTTTCCGAGAAGCACACGGGGTTCGTGGTCAACGCGGGTGGAGCGACGGCGCGCGATGTCCGCGACCTGATCGCCGAGGTTCAGTGCCGTGTGTATGAGATGGAGGGCGTGCGCATGTATCCTGAGGTGCGCATGTGGGGTTTCGAGGACGAAGCATAGTCTCGTTCGTTTCGAGGGTGGGTAAAGGCGCGCGTTCGTAGGGCGGAGCGCTGCCATCGCGTTCGCGGGTGCAGGTTCAAGGTAAGTAGGGGAGAAGCCGGATGTTCAAGATCAACCACGCAGTGCTGCACGTGTTCGATTTCGTGTCATGCGTGAACGTGTTTTCCGAAGACGAGTTGGACTTGACGAACAAAAACGTCAAATCGTATGTCATGCGCATTGCCCGGCATGCGCTTGGCGGCATGGATAACCGTCGCGGGGAGTTTTTCCCTGATAGCGGCTTCGCTGCTGAGCTGAGCGCATATTTCAAGGGCGATCGCGACTTCATCGATCTTTCCGTGCAGGTAGCCCAGTTCATGTCCGAGGAGCTCGGGCGCATGGAAAACCCCTCCTCGTGCGATTTGCTCGTCGTTGATTTCGAAGATCAGGAAAAGCCGCCTGCCATGCCCTCTTTGTCCGATGATGCCACCGAGGAGGAGATCGCTGCGGCTACCGCAGCCGCCGAGGCTGCTGCTTATAATGCACGCAGCGAGCATTATTTCGGCTTGTTGCTGCTTGAGAGCAAGCCGGCCTTCATGCACGAGGTTGGGCGCGGCGAAGATGGCGCAACGCGCAACAACATCGAGCGGCATCATGCCATTTTGCCGAACCCTTCGCAGAAGATCGCGTCGTTTGCGCTGGTGAACGCTCGCACCTTGGCGGTGCAGTTCGTCGACAAGCCCCGCCAGATCGCGGGCGAGGAGCGCTGGCTGATCCCCGACGGCCTGCTGCAGTGCTCCAACGAGGCGTCGAGCAAGGAATTGTTCGATACCACGATGGGTCTGGTCGAGGAAGTGGCTGAGGAGTTCGGGGTCAACTCCGCCGTGGCGATGGGCCGTGCCAAGGCCTATCTGGCCGAGAACGCCGATGATTCCGACGAGGTGCCGTTCGATGAGTTCGTGGACGAGGTGTTCGACGACGAGGGCCCGCGCCGTCGTTTCGAGCAGGCAGCCGCCGATGAACAGCTTGGCGACCGCGTGCATATGGAGCGTGATGTGGCGAAACGCGTCAGCCGTAACCATAAGATCGTCACCGACACGGGCATCGTTCTGACGTTTCCCGCCGAATACAGCCACAACACCGAGCTCATCGAGTTCAAAAGCGCCCCGAACGGCCTCATCCAGATCGAGCTCAAAAACATCGGCAGCATCGAGAACCGCTAGCCTCAACGTTTTCTGACACTTAGGGGACGTAGCATTATCTGTCCGGTTTGCATGTAGGTCATGTTCAGCCCGTTTTTTGGGCGGGGTGGCAGCGCATCTTGCTGTTGCGATGCGTTGCCACCCCGCCCTTCTCATATCTCGCAAAGGTCGGACAGATAATGCTACGTCCCCTAAGTGTCCGGGTTGGTGCTACTTCAGATAGGCGCCGGTTTGGCGGTTCCAGAGGTTGGCGTATTCGCCGTTGGCGGCTACCAGGTCGGCGTGCGGACCGTCCTCGGTGATTTTGCCGTGGTCGAGGACCACGATCCTATCAAGGCTGGCCACGGTGGAGAGGCGATGTGCCACGACGATGCAGGTGCGGCCATGCATCAGCTTCGATAGGGCATCTTGCACGAGCGCTTCGCTTTCGGAGTCAAGGGCGCTTGTGGCCTCGTCGAGCACGAGCACCGGGCAGTCTGCCAGCAGCGCACGGGCGATGGCGACGCGTTGGCGCTGTCCGCCAGAGAGCTTCACGCCGCGTTCGCCCGTGATGGTGTCGAACCCTTCCGGCAGGTTCTCGATGAACTCCAGCGCGTTGGCCTGGGCCGCGGCCTCGCGGATCTGCTCCATGGTGGCGTCGGGGCGACCGTAGGCGATGTTCTCGGCGATGCTGCGATGGAACAGCAGCGCTTCCTGCGGCACGTAGGCGATGGAGCGGCGAAGGCTCTGTTGCGTGCATTCGGCGATGTTCTGCCCGTCGATGAGGATGCGGCCGTCCTGGATGTCGGACAAGCGCAGCAGCAGCTTTGTGAGGGTGGTTTTGCCGGCACCGCTCAAGCCCACCAAGCCAACTCGTTGACCTGCAGGGATATGCAGGTTGAAATCTTCGAACACCGTGGTTTTCGTATTGCCGTCGGTGTAGTGGAAGCCGATTCCCTCGAAATCGATGGCGCCGTCGCGCACCACCATGTCAGGCGCACCGGGAAGGTCCGCCACCAGACGAGGCTCGTCGAGGGTTTGCGTCATGCCGCTGGCATCGCCGAACGCCCGGTTGAAGCGCTGCAGGCCGTTGTTAATGAAGTTGAACTGGTTCGTGACGGTGTAGGTGTAGGTGAACATCATCACTAAGGTGCCGGCGCTGATGCCGTACCAGGCGTTACCGCCGGCGATGAACACCGCCACCACGCTCATGATGATCACGGTGATGCATGCGGTGATGATGCCGCGCGCCAAACTGGCCCACATGCGCTTGCTGTCGCGTTCGACCACCTGACGGTTTGCCTGGTCGAACAACGCGCGCTCGTAGTCCTCGCGCCCCGAGGTCTTCACCGCAAGGATGTTCGCAACCGAATCGGAAAGCTCGCCGGACAGCTGGTTTTGCGCGCTTGCCGCCTTCTCGTTGAGCGACAGGATGCGCTTGTACATGTAATACGACACGCAGGCGTATATGGCCAGCAAGGCCATGAGGATGGCCACGTACACAGGCACGCGCGGTGCAAGGATGGCGCAGGTGAATATCACCGAGCAGATGACCGGCAGAAACGGGAACGTGATGGTTTCGAGCAGCAGCTGGTAGGCGCTCATGAACTTGCTCGTCTGGCTTACCAGCGTGCCGCCGAACCGGTTCGAATGGAAGCTCATGGACTGGTTGCACAGCGCATCGAAGCTCATGGTGGCAAGGTCGTATGCTGCCGCGATCTCAAGCTTGTACATGGTGTAATCCTGCAGCTTGCTGGCGGCCTGCCCAAGCACGTTGATGGCGATAAGCGCCACGATGTAGGGGCCGTATACCGCAAACACCTGGTCGGACTCCATGCTTCCGGCGCTCACGCGATCGACCACCAGGCTCATCACGTACGGGTTGCCATACGATAGCAAGGCAACGAACAAAAACGTCGACGCCATAAGCGCGGCGAACAGGCCGAAGTGCTTGCGGGTTACCTGCCAGTAGTAGTGCAGGGTGCGGCGGGTGGTGGTCGATCGGTTCGTTGCCATGAGGCTCCTTCGGGTGCGTATCTAGTCCTGGTTCGCGAAATCCAGCAGCGGGGTGAGCGCACCGTTGGACAGGATGGTGATGGTGCGAGTGGCGCGGCTTATCGTGGTGTATAGACGGTTTTGCGCCACGTGGTCGTTTTCGGGGAATAGGCCGGCTCCGGCATCGGGGATGATCACGTGGTCGAACTCCAATCCCTTCGCCAACGGCAGCGTGAGCGCCAGCACGCCGGAGGACGGCAGGCGCCTATCCTGCCCGATGATCTGCGGCGTGTCGTCGCCGAGCAGCTTCTGCAGGCGCTTGAGCTGGCTTTTCCACGGCACCACCACGGCGGTGAGCCCATCGTTTCCGGGTGCTTCGCGAATCACGCGGCGAAGGGTCTGCTCATATTCCTCCTCGGTCGGGCAGGCGATAAGCGCCGGCGGCTCGTCGGCGCGCTGCACCGCCGAGATCTGCATGCGCTCGCTTTCGGGCAAAAGGCCTGCGAACAGGGTCGTGATCTCGGGCGTGGAGCGGTAGCTGGTCAACAGCTGGCAATCCTCGATGGAGCCGCGCAGGCGCATGAACACCTCGCGGATCCGCTCGTAGGACGCCGTTTCCGGGCGGATGGCCTGATGAGGGTCGCCGAGCAGCATGAAGTGCGCGCGGCGGAAGAAGCGGGCCATGACTGCCAGCTGGTCGGGCGTGTAGTCCTGCACCTCGTCGATCATGACGTAGCGCGCATCGGGATTGCCCAGGCCGGTGACGGCCATGTTCAGGTACAACCATGCGCTGACGGGCAGGTTCTCCACGCCGAGCAGGCGCATGCCGATGCGGTCGATGCGCAGCCATTCGTCGCGTTCGATTGCCAGCACGGCGGCAGCGAAACGCTCCTGCAGGTAGGTGAGGGCGCAGTCGCGGGCCTCCTGCTCGGTTTGCGGGTCATAGGGCGCGTTGAACAGGCGAACCTGCTCGTCCAGCGACAGGCACAGCAGCTCGTCCTGCACCGTTTCGGTTGCCGCCATCTGCTTCAGGCGCGCGTCAAGGCGGCTGAACAGCTCCTCGCGCACCAACGTGACCAGGTGTGGGCCGGCCGGAACGTTCGGATACTTCTGCATGAGCTGCATGATGGCGCCGGCCGAGACCAGGCGCACGCCGTAGAATTTGATGTCGCGAAGGTCGGCAAGCTCGAAGCGAAGGCCCTCGACCGCGCGATCGATCTTCCACAGCAGCTCAAGCGGGCTTTCCTTGTCCTGGGGGTTGCGGCCGGCGGGAAGCAGTCGTGCGCACAGGTCGTGGTAGGTGATGGTTTCCGGGTTGCGTTCGCCCAGGTCGGGCAGCACATTCTCGATGTACTTCGCGAACACGGGGTTGGGGCTGACCAAAAACACCTGGCGCGGGTCGAGCGATCCGCGGTTGCGGTAGAACAGGTACGCGATGCGCTGCAGCAGCACGCTTGTCTTGCCGCTGCCGGCGATGCCTGCGACCAGCAATGCCGGCACGTCTTCGTGGCGGATGATAAGGTTCTGCTCTTTTTGGATGGTGGCGGTGATGGCCTTCATGTGCTCGGAGCGCTGCGCGGAAAGGGATTGCAGCAGCAGCGAGTCCTCGATGGCAACGTCGGAGTCGAAATACGCGCGAAGAGTCTTGCCTTCTATGTCGAATTGACGGCGGTTGAGCAGGTTGACCTTGATGGTACGGCCGTTGGCCTCGTAGGAGGTGGCGCCGTTTTCCTGGTTGTAGTACACCTCGGCAACGGGGCTTCGCCAGTCGACCACCATGCGGCGGTAGTTCTCATCGGCAACGCCGGCAAGGCCGATGTAGATGTCCTTTGCCGGCGCGCCGGGGCGCATCTCCAGGCTGATCTTGGCGAAGTAGGGCTGCTCGAGCAGCTTCGCGGCAGCGGCAAGGCGTTCGCTGTCGGCGTCCTGTTCCAGATTGTAATCGCGGATGAGGTTGTTGAGCACGGCGTAGTCGACGTAGGTCTCCTGGGCCTCGCCGTCGCTGGCGAAGTTGTGCTTGACCTCGCCCTGCATCTCGTCCTTGTCCTTGGCGGCCTGCCAGCGGCGTCGCTCCATCTTGGCCGACAAGGTTTCGGCGATGGTTTCAAGCTTGGCGTAGGTTTCGGACAAGTGGTCCTGTTCTTGCTGGAATACCGGGTCGTTTGCCTGGTCGGACACGGTTTCGTTGAGGTTATCCTGCATGTTGTCGGCCATGGCTGCCCACCCTTCGCTCGAATTTTCGGCATTCCAGTTTAGCGCAAGCGACCAGAGGCCGCCCGGTTTCAGGCGGCCTCTCCATAATTAGGTAACGCGTATACTATGCGTAACATGGTTGACGCTTGGTCGATGTTCGGGAAACAGTGTCGCTATCGAGGTTCCTCGAACGGGGCAGGGGCGAAGCTTTGCTGACGTGACGCCGGGTTTCGCGGCTGGCATCGCAGCATCTTTCGGCAGCTACTTGCGCAATCCGTTCACGTTCATGCAGCGCATGGCGTTGAGGATGGCAAGGATCGCCACGCCCACGTCCGCGAAGACGGCCAGCCACATATTGGCGATGCCTACCGCCGCCAGCACGAGCACGATCAGCTTCACGCCCAAGGCGAACACGATGTTCTGCCATACGATGCGCATGGTGCGCCGTGCCAGGCGGATGGCGCGCGAGATGTTGGAGGGTTTGTCGTCCATGAGCACCACGTCGGCGGCCTCGATGGCGGCGTCCGACCCCATGGCTCCCATGGCGATGCCCACGTCGGCGCGGGTGAGCACGGGGGCATCGTTGATGCCGTCGCCCACGAACGCCAGGTTCTCGCCGTCTTTCTGCTCGGAAAGCAGGCGCTCGACCTGGGCGACCTTGTCGGCAGGCAGCAACTGCGCGTGGAACTCGTCGATTCCCAGTTGTTCGGATACGGCTTGTGCGACTTCGGCGCGGTCGCCGGTGAGCATGACCGTTTTTCGAACGCCTGCGTCATGGAGACGCTTGATGGCCTCGGCGGCGTCATCTTTCACCACGTCGGCGATGACGATATGCCCGGCGTAGCTTCCATCGATGGAAACGTGCAGGATGGTGCCGGTCAATTCGCAATCATGGTAGCTCGTGCCGTTGGCGTTCATGAGCTTGTCGTTGCCCACCAGCACCACATGCTCGTCGATGACCGCGGCCACGCCATGGCCCGCCTCTTCGCGGACGTCGCGGATGCGCTCCTGGTCGATCTTGCCCGAGTAGGCCTCCTTTACCGACAGCGCGATGGGGTGATCAGAATAGGATTCCGCATGTGCGGCATAGCTCAGCAGGTGATCGGGGTCGACGTCCTGTTCGGTGTGCACCGCCACCACGTTGAAGGTGCCGTTGGTGAGCGTGCCGGTTTTGTCGAACACCACCGTGTCCACCTTGGCAAGCGCCTCAAGGTAGTTGCTGCCCTTGACCAGCACGCCCAGCTTGCTGGCGCCGCCGATGCCGCCGAAGAACGACAGCGGCACGCTGATGACCAGGGCGCACGGGCAGCTGACCACCAGGAACGTCAGGCCGCGCAAGATCCAATCGCTCCAGGCGCCCATGCCCAGAAGCGGCGGGATGACGGCCAGCAGCAGGGCCAGCCCCGTGACGGTGGGGGTGTAGTAGCGGGCGAAGCGGGTGATGAAGTTCTCGGTTCGTGCCTTCTTCTCGGCGGCGTTTTCCACCAGCTCGAGGATGCGGCTGACGGTGGATTCGCCGAAGGGCTTCGTGGTGCGTACGCGCAAAAGCCCGGTCATGTTGACGCAACCGCTGATGACCTCCATGCCCGCTTCCACGTGGCGCGGGACGGATTCGCCGGTAAGCGCCGCGGTGTCAAGCTGGCTTGCACCTTCGATGATGGTTCCGTCGATGGGTACGCGCTCGCCGGGCTTCACCACGATCGTGTCGCCGGCGGCTACCTCGGCGGGGTCGACCTGCGCAAGCTCGCCGTTTTGTTCCACGTTGGCATAATCGGGGGCGATATCCATCATGGCGGCGATGGATTTACGCGATTTGCCCACGGCGTAGCTTTGGAACAGCTCGCCGATCTGGTAGAACAGCATCACGGCGCAACCTTCGGCCATCGAAGGCTCCGCGTCCGGGAACGCGATCATGGCGAACGCGCCGATGGTGGCGATGGCCATGAGCAGGTTTTCGTCGAACACCTGGCCGCTTCTGATATTACTGACCGCTCGCAGCAGCACATCGTGGCCGGCAATCAGATAGGGCACCAGGTACAACGCGAACAGCAGGTAGACCGCAGCGGCCTCGCTGCCCAGCATATCGGCCAGCGGCAGCAGGTGCTCAGCGGCGAAGATGATGGCGAACAAGCCCAGCGCCACCAGGATCCGGTTGCGCCATTTTCGTTGCTTTTTGTTCATGGTCGTGATTCTTTCTCGGCGGCGTTGCGCCTATGACGGTTAGCGAACGATGTCGCAGTCGGGCTCGTACTTATGGGCGGCTATTTGGGCTTCGTCGACGATCTGCTCGAAACGGGCGTCGTCGGCATCGATCATGAGCTTTTGCGTCATGAAGGTGACCTTGGCGTCGTTCACGCCGTCGATCTTTTTGATCTCCGCTTCGATCTTCGCCCCGCAGTTCGCGCAGTCGAGCTCGTCGAGTTTGAACGTCTTACGCATGATGGTTCCTTTCGTTTGATGGATGGGTCGAATGGTCTCGGGCTATGCCCGGCTATTCGCAGATATGGGTCATGCCCTGCGCCAACATGGTGTACACGTGGTCGTCGGACAGGGAATAGATGACGGATTTGCCGTCTCTCTGGAACTTCACCAGATGGGCTTGCTTGAGCTGGCGCAGCTGATGGGAGACCGCCGATTGCGTGGCGCCGATTGCCTCGGCAAGTTCGCCAACAGGCATTGGGCGCGCCATCAGGGCAAACAGTATCTTGATGCGCGTGGTGTCGGCGAACACCTTGAACAGGTCGGCCAAATCGTAGAGCAGCTCCTCATCCGGCATGGTGTCGAAGCGTTGCTGCGTTTCGCTGCGGTTGCATCCGCACGGGCAATCGTCATCGTTTGCGATTTCGGTCGTGCCGGTTGCGGGGGATGGGTCGGCGCAGGATCTGGATGCCATCGGCTGGCCGATAGCGGCTGCATCGCTCTGCTTCGCCTGGGGCGGGGCAGTGGGGATATCGCTTGCCATAGTTTGAACCTTTCAGCTAAGTACTAAACATATGAGCAACTGTTCATAAGTATAATCAGCAGTAGGGTCTTGTCAACCAGTATTGGCGTTTCTTGGCAATGCGGCCTAGCAGTCAGGGCATGTTTTGCCTACCGATGCGGGCAGGGAGCAGCGCATGCTTGTGCTCTGATTCGGGCAATGCGGTCGGCATCCGTTTGCGCACCTAGTCTGGTGAAACGATCGGCACAAGTTGCCATAGCTCAACTTTGTCTTGACTATACCCTTATGGGGTATATACTAAGCAGGAATCGAATGCCCCCAGGGGGTATATTGGAATACTCGATGGTCTCTTATGAGGGGCCAAGCAGCGAAAGGATGCGTATGAACGCCGCAGCTTCTGAGGCAAATTGCAGCCAAAAGCAGTGCTGCTGCCATCACAAGGCCACGCCACGCAGCCAGCAGTTGCAAGATGACCTGCAAAAACGGCTGAATCGTGTCATAGGCCAGCTCAATGGCGTGAAAACGATGATCGATGACAACCGCTATTGCGGCGATGTGCTCGTCCAGCTTTCCGCAGCCGAAAGCGCTGTGCACAGCATCTCGGCCATCTTGCTGCAAAACCACCTGGAAACCTGCGTCGTCGAGCAAATCGAGCAGGGCAACACGCAGATCATCGATGAAGCCATGCAGCTGATCAAGAAATTCGCGCGGTAGGCGCCGAAAGAAGGATAGGTATGAAACGTACATTCGATGTGACGGGCATGACGTGCGCGGCCTGCTCGGCTCGTGTGGAGAAGGCCACGGCGGGCGTTGCGGGCGTGGAGTCGGTGGCCGTGAATCTGTTGAAGAACAGCATGGAGGTGGATTTCGACGGCGCCGATTCCACCCTTGACGCTATTTCGGCGGCGGTCGAGAAGGCGGGCTATGGCGCGTATCCGCGGCCGGAGTCGGGGTCGACGGCTGGCAGCGTGCAGCAGCCTGCGCGACCGGTGAACGATTCCGCCGCCGAGGCGAAACGGGTGCGTATGCGCCTGATCGTCAGTTTCTGCTTCACCATCCCGCTGTTCTATCTTTCCATGGGCCATATGTTCGGCTGGCCGCTCCCTGGCGTGTTCCTTGGCCATGAGAACATGCTCACGTTCGCGTTCACGCAGCTCCTGCTGCTGCTGCCCGTCATCTTCGTGAACTTCAAGTTCTTCCGCGTGGGTTTCAAGACGCTTGCCCATGGAGCCCCGAACATGGATTCGCTCATCGCGCTCGGCTCGGCGGCGTCCACCATATATGGTATCGCCGCCATCTATCGCATCGGCTGGGGCATGGGGCACGGCGACATCGACTTCGCACATGCGGCCGCCATGGACCTGTACTTCGAGTCGGCGGCCATGATCTTGACGCTTATCACGCTGGGCAAGTACTTCGAAGCACGGGCGAAGGGCAAGACCACCGATGCCATCACCAAGCTCATGGATCTAACGCCGAAAGAGGCGACGCGTCGCGAATCCGATGGATCCGAACGTCGCGTTCCCGTTGAACAGGTGCGTGTGGGCGACATGCTTGTCGTAAAAGCCGGCGAAGGCGTGCCCGTCGATGGCATCGTACTTGAAGGCGACGGCGTGGTGGATCAGTCGGTCATCACGGGCGAGAGCGTGCCTGTTTCCAAGCATGCGGGCGATGCGGTCACGGGCGCTACCGTGAACAAGTCCGGCTGGTTCGTCATGCGCGCGGACCGCGTCGGGGCGGACACCACGCTTGCCGGCATCATCCGCCTGGTTGACGAGGCTACGTCGACCAAAGCGCCTATCGAGAAGATCGCCGATAAAATCGCCGGCGTGTTCGTTCCCGCGGTCATCGCTATCGCCCTTGCGGCATTCGTCGTGTGGATGTTCGTGTCCGGCAGCGTTTCCACCGCTCTTACGCACGCCATCTCCGTTTTGGTTATCAGCTGCCCGTGTGCGCTCGGGTTGGCAACGCCTACGGCCATTATGGTCGGCACGGGACGTGGCGCCACCAGCGGTATTTTGGTGAAGTCGGCCGAGGCGCTCGAGGTTGCGCACGATGTGAAAACGGTCGTGTTCGACAAAACCGGCACCATCACCACGGGCAAGCCGATCGTCACCGACGTGATGCGCGCCTCGGGAATCGACGAGATGGGGTTTGCAAGCCTGGCGCTTTCCGTAGAACAGCGTAGCGAGCATCCTCTTGCGCAGGCGGTCGTCGAGTGGGCCGAAGCTGCC
The DNA here is from genome assembly GCF_934632265.1 of uncultured Senegalimassilia sp. GTDB lineage: Bacteria > Actinomycetota > Coriobacteriia > Coriobacteriales > Eggerthellaceae > Senegalimassilia. Next base: position 966 of record NZ_CAKTYH010000033.1, on the reverse strand, counting down.
GGTGCGCAGCCTCAATCGGTTGAAGCGTTCGAGCAGGTTGCAGGCGGCGGTGTCCGCGCCGAAGTCGACGGTGTTGCCGCGTATGCCGGAAACAGAAAGCTCATGCAGCAGGCGAATGTGGATGTTTCGGCATTCGAGTCCCGCGCTCAGCAGCTTGCCGACCAGGGCAAAACGCCTTTGTTCTTCGCATGCGGCTCAAAGGCGTGCGGCTTGATCGCCGTGGCAGATACCGTGAAGCCCTCAAGCGCGGCGGCGATCGCCGAGCTTCGGGCTATGGGGATCCGAACCGTCATGTTGACGGGCGATAACGAACGCACCGCGTTGGCGATTCAACGCCAGGTCGGCGCCGATGAGGTGATCGCCGACGTGATGCCCGAGGGCAAGGAGCGCCAGATCCGCCTGCTGTCTGAGCAGGGCCGTGTGGCCATGGTCGGCGATGGTATCAACGATGCACCTGCGCTCGCGCGAGCCGATGTGGGCATCGCCATCGGGGCGGGTACCGATATCGCCATCGACAGCGCCGATGTGGTGCTCATGCGCTCCGATGTCCTTGATGTGCCTGCAGCCATCCAGCTGTCGCGTTCGACGCTGCGCAATATCAAGCAGAACCTGTTCTGGGCGTTGATCTACAATGCGATTTGCATTCCGGTGGCCGCCGGCGTGTTCTCGTTCGCCGGTTTCACGCTCAACCCCATGATCGCCGCGGCGGCTATGAGCTGCTCGAGCGTATGCGTGGTGTCGAATGCGCTGCGCTTGCGTTCCTGGAAGCCCCGGTTCAGCTCGGCTGCGGCACAGCGGTTGGCCGCCAAGCAAGGCGGCCCTAACGAAGAAACTGCGGATGCGAGCGCATCCGAGCAGGATATCCAGGCAATCGATGCGGGTGCGCCCGCGGAACAGTAGATCATCATGGAAAAGAAGCTCACCGTCGAGGGTATGATGTGCCCGAAGTTCGTCGCCCATGTGAAG